>NZ_JBIPNG010000066.1:0-19715 GCF_044373815.1 Prosthecobacter sp.
TTCGGCGAAAGCTTCGTCGTTTTTCTTTTTGTCTTCAGGTTTTTCGTCCTTCACGGCGGCTCGCTCCTTGGGAAGTTCGGCACTGACACTCATGGTGAGGTAGTATTTGTCTCCCTCCCCCTGCCCGGCCTGCTTCACTGCCTGGATGTTGTAGGTGAAGCCGTCAAAGGTGACGAGCTTTGCCTTCACTGCGTCCTTCATGGTCGCGGCGGCTTTGTCTTTGCTGAGCACGTCATTGAAGGTGGAACTGGAGAGCAACGTACCAAGTGAGACCTTGCCTGCGTCGATGCTTTCACCAGGGCCGGCGCCTTCGAGGGTGAAATCTGCCTTGTCATCAGCGCGTGTGGCTTTCCATGAGTCAGCCGGTTTTGCAGCGGTGACTTCGACAGACTTCAGCCTCTGCACATCAAAAAAGCCTTTCGCCAGCCAGGCGTCTGGCTTGGTCACCAGATCAGGCAGCTGGTCATTGATCTCCCAGATGGTGTCCTCACCTTGGAGGCGGATGAAGCGGTTGCCTTTGGGGCCGCCGAACATTTGCATCTGATCATTGTTGGACCCGCCTGAGCTGTTCACCTGCCCGCCCAGTACAAAGGAGTATTTCAGAACATCCTTCTCGTCGAACAACTCGACGAGGGTACCTGCGCCCGAGGCTGTGGCGTTTCCGGGAGAATTCACACCCACCTTGCCCCAGGAATCTTTGCCGATGTGACGACCGCCTTTGATCTTTTCATACTTGAGGCTCAGCAGCGCGGTCTGAAGCTTCTCTTTCTCCACGGGATACCCCGCACGATCAAGGACGACCCAGGTGTCATTCTGGACAGCGAGGGTAGTCTCCGACTTCTCCTCCTTGATCCTGATTTTTTTGATGCCGTTGATGTCGAATTCCGGGAACAGCAGCTCCCGCAACTTCACATTCATCACGGAACGATTCAGACGCGAGTTGCGCTTGTTGGACTGAAAATAGGCGGTGCCAACGATGGCAGCGAGTAAAACCAAAAGGATGACGATCTTCTTCATGGCGTTGAGGAAAAGAACAGGTGCTTAAAACGAGTTTTGAATGAATCAGGCCGCCGCTGTGCGGGTGCGGCGCTGCATGGCGAAAACAAGGCCCACCACGCCAACCAAAAGAGGCACGACGAGGACATTGAGGGTCTTGATCAGAGTCTTGCGGAACTCCACCTCCTTGTTGACCTCTTTACGGATGTTCCGAACCTCCTTGTCGATGGTCTTCGAATTTTTCTCCATCTCTTTGATATTGTTCATGGTGCTCTGGTCCACGATCAACGCACCCTTCTTCAGGTCGAGCTGAGGCCGTGCTTTGCTGAGCTTTTCCGCCAGTTCCTGACGTTCCTTCTCCAGCCCAATCAGCTGCGGGCGGTATTTCTCCTCAACCGTCTCACGCATCTCCTTCAGCTTGATGAAGGGACGGACCGGAGACTTGCGATTGCGAACCTGAATGAGGTCACCACCGCCGACGAGCACTTCAATGGCGTTGAGCACCATGGGCAGGTTGCCGCCATTGGTGATGAGTCCAACTCCGAGTTCCCCCTGCTTCAGGCAGAAGGCATCATAGAGCATGTCGGCGTCCGAAAAGAGGATGACATTGCGCTCACTGTCTTTGGACTCCTTGAGAGAGTTGTCCGCTTTCTTTTCAGCTGTCTTAGCCGCTGCCGCAGCTGCTCCGGGAGCACTGGCATCCTGCTCAGGTCCGCCAGTCTCTTTGGATCCAGCAGCCGCCGCCGGCTTGCCTTCAGGGAAAGCCGTCTTGAATTTACCGGCGATGCGCACACCGAGCACCTGCTTTTTACCACTGGCGGTAAAGTTCACCATGGGTTCGCGGCGCAGCTTATCAGCTGCTGCCGTGTCGATGAGTTCCGAAGCCTCCGAACTGGTGGCGAGCGTGATCACATCAATCCCTTCCTTGCGATCAATGTTCAAGACACCGGCGTTGATGAGGGTGAAAGCCTGCAGGCCGGAAGTCACACGGTCATCTTGATTGATGGCTTTGCCAGGGAGCTGCAAAGCCGTTGGCATAAGGCGTCCTTGGAGGTTGCCTTTGTAGTTCATGTCCGCCAGCACCATGTCTTTTTGGTAGCTGATGCCCCACGCCTTGAACAGATTTGGCAGATCGGAGGAGGTGTTGATCATGTTGCCCGGCTGGCCGGTCATTGGATTGGGCTGGCTGCTCATGGCCTGGGCGAGGAGGCTCTGCGGATCCACAAAGGCGACCACGTTGCCGCCACCAAGGAGGTACTGGTCGATGGCAAACTCTGCCGTCTTGGTGATGTCTGCCGGATGCACCACAAGAAGCACGGTGATATCGCTGTCGATTTTATCAGTCGTCATTGGAACCTCACGCACCTCGTAGTCAGCCCGAAGCTGCTGGACAATCGCCCAGGCTTCCGGTCCGCGCTGCTGCTGGAACGGCATGGAAGGCACCCCGCCGATGGGCATGGCGCTCATGAGACCGATGACCGTCTTGGTGGGCTTGATGACCTTCGCGATGGCACGGGACACATCATATTCGAATGCCGTGGCATCTTCTGGATTAAGGAAGGGCAGGACTTCTTTGCGGTCGAGGCACTGGACGGTGAGTCCCAGATAAATCTGGTCGCCTTCCTGATTGACCTGCATGCCACGGATTTCATCATCCTTGGCCTTGTCTTCATCATCCGTGTCTGGATTCGGATGGATGACTTCCAGGGAAACGCTGCCGTTGCTCTGCTTTTCATATTCAAGCAGCAGGTCCTCGATGGAACGTGCGTGGGGCTTGAGGATGTTCGGCATCACCCGGTCATCGTTGGTGGAATAGAATTTGATCGTCACCGGCTCGTCGACGTTGATCCGGCTGAGAATGTTTTTCGTGCCCTGCGAGAGGGTAAACAAACCGTCCTCGGTGAGGTCGAGGCGAAGATTGCCAAATCCCACCCCGCCAACGAGGAAGTTGAGGGCGAAAATGACAGCAATGATCAATAGTGTGGTGACGCCGGCTGCAGCGTTCTTGTTGGAAGCACTCATGATGAGAAAAAAGTTTGGTTGAAAAGGAAAGCTCAGCGGGAAATCAGGCACGCTTGGAGCGGAGACCCAGGTCGGTCACCAGCAGCGCCACAACGATGACCGAAACGAAGTAGAGCACATCACGCAGGACGAAGATGCCCTTGGTCATTTCAAAAAAGTGATCCATGAAGCTGAAGTAGCTGATGAATCGCACGATTCCCTCCATCCCATTTGGGACAGCGTTCACGACCGTCTGTGTCAGGCCGGGATCGCCGATGAGGGCGATGACCAGACAGAAGGCGACGCTGATGATAAAGCACACGACCTGGCTGCGCGTAAAGGCGCTGATGGCCGAGGTCACCGCCAGGCATGCCATGGCATAGAGGTAGCTGGCGACATAACCACTGATGATAGGACCGCTGTCAGGATCGCCCAGATAGGACACGGTCCCAACGATCAGAAAGGTCAGGGCCAGACCAATGAGCCAGATCACTGCCGCCGCCAGAAACTTGCCCACAATGGCCTGCCATGGGGAGACCGGCATCGTCATGAGCAGTTCGATGGTGCCCAAGCGGTGCTCCTCCGACCACAGGCGCATGCCTACGGCAGGAGCCAGCACCGTGTAAATCCACGGATGCCAGACAAAGAAACGCGTGGCCAGTGAAACATCATCACTGTCCAATAGGCGGGAGAAAAAGAACGTGAAGCCATTCGTCGCCAGCAGGAAAATGACGACGATGACGTAAAACACGGGAGAGTTGAAGTAGGCCATAAACTCCCGCTTAAAGACGGCCAGAGTGTTTTGGATTGCTCGATTGCTCATACGTTGGTCGGATTGGGGGTGAAAAAACTAGAAGATCTCAGGCTGCTTTTTTGACAGCTGTGTCAGATTTGGTGATGCTGCGGAATACCTCGTCGAGCGTGTTCGCGCCGGGGACGAGCTTCTTGAGGCTTTCAGGCGTGCCGTCGGCCACCACCTTGCCACGATCAATGATGATGGCACGGGAGCAGGCGGCTTCGACTTCTTCAAGGATGTGCGTGGAAAAGATGATCGCCTTGTCCTTGCCCATGCGCTTGATCATGCTGCGCACTTCATGCTTCTGATTCGGATCGAGACCATCGGTCGGCTCGTCGAGAATGAGCACATCCGGGTCATGAATGATGCTTTGCGCGAAGCAGGTGCGGTGGCGGTAGCCTTTGGACAGCGTGTCCACGCTCTGATTGCGCACACTGTCGAGGAAGCACATGTCGAGGACTCGGTCGATGGCCTTGGTGCGTGCCGCTCCATGCAGGCCGCGCAGTTCGGCGCAGAAGCCGAGGAAGCTGGCCACAGTCATGTCAGAATAAAGCGGCGCATTTTCAGGAAGATAGCCGAGACGCTGCTTGGCCAGTTCTGGTTCTTCGAGCATGTCGATTCCACAAAGATTCACGCTGCCACTGGTGGGCCTGAAATAGCCGGTGACCATGCGCATGGTGGTGGATTTGCCGGCACCATTCGGCCCGAGAAAACCCAGGACTTCCCCTTTTTCCACGGAGAAGGAGACATCATCGACAGCCACTTTGGTGCCGAACACCTTGATGAGGTTCTTAACTTGGATCATAACGTCGTTGGATCGGTTGGTTGGGAAAACGGAACGCCACGGGGAGGCGGTTCTGGTTGTTCGCCCCCTCCGGACGTTCAATCGCGGAGTGCTGCTTTAGGAAGTACGAAGGGCTTTTCAACTGAATTCTCTCGGGTTGCGGGATGCCTTTAACGCCAACTTTGACAATCAGGTTGCAGAATAAATTTCAACGTGACGGCGCATTCAGCACACCTACATTCAGCGCCCCAGTCGCCAATCCTCATGCTTTGGAACCAAAACATTGATCCCACCAAAGATCTCACGCAAAAACCCTTCATTTTGTGGCGTCCTTTCATTGCCGCCTGGGAATGGCTGGTTCCTCCGACCGTGGCGCATCGGGACCGGCAGTCGCCGCTGGCGCGCTGGATCGCGGCCTTTGTAATCCTGAGCATTTGCGCCGCACTGCTCATTCTAGGCATCGTCTATGCGCGACCGCTGAAAAACTCGTACAAAAACATGCGTGCGGGAACCATGGTCAAGGAGGCGCGGCTGATGATGGAAAACGGCCAGGGCGTCAATGCGGTGATGAAAGCCCAGGAAGCTTACACAAAAGCCCCTGAGAGCGAGGAGGCCATCCGGCTGAACTTTGAGTATTTCACGCTCATGAAGCGGGACACAGCTCTGTACTTTTATGACAAGCTGAAGAACCTTGACGTTCTAACCCCAGCCGACGAGCAGCTCCATGTGCGCTGCCTCCTGAACCTGGGAAAACCCAAAGAGGCCTCCCAGTCGCTGGAACAGCTGATGCGGGTGGAGAAGCCCAGTGAAGCGCTGATAAAGCTGGCCGAAGAAGTCTGGGGTCAGCGTGAACAGAATAAACCGCTGCTCAATGTGCTGCGCAGCTACACTCTGGCACATCCGGATGACAAGGAAGGGGCGCTGCGATTCGCCAAAGTGCAGCTAGCCTCCGGAAATTCGACTGAAATGGGACTCGGCATGGAATCACTCTGGAAGCTGGCATCCGAAGATGACGTGATCGGGCTTCAAACCCTGGAGTACATCGACAGCCTGCCCACTTTGACGCCCGAAGACACCACACGGTTGATCGACCGCCTCAAAAACCATCCCAAAGCAGACGACAGTCACTACGTACATGCATTGAAGCGCGAAGTTCAGCAGTCCCCAGGACATAAAAAAGAGATCGTCATGGCCGCCACAGCCAAGTACCGGGACAAAAAACGTGATGAATTGCTGCCGTTCATACGCTGGCTGGTTGAAGAGGGAGAATTTCGCCAAGTGCTGTCCGTCCTGCCTGAGAACGAAGCCAAAGCCCATCCGCGCCTGCTGGAAAACTATCTCAACGCCCTCACCATGCTGCAGCGTTTCGATGACTTGGAGCGCCTGGTCAACGATCCCAAGGTCGCAGAAGTACTCGATCCAACAACGGTGGCGATGTTCCGTGCGCACCTGGCATACATTTTGAAAAAGCCAGCCGAAGAACTGCGATCCAAACTGATTGCCGCCAAGGACGCGGCTCAGTTCAATGGACGATATGATGCCCTTCTGCAAATCGCCAGGTATGGCGAGGAACGTGGCCATTTTGACATTGCCGAGGATGCCTACCGCTTGGCCATCAAGGCGGCAAAGCGTGCCTCAGCTTCCCCCCGTATCGAACGCGATGCTTTCACCGGCCTGATCAAAGCGTGCCTGGCCAACCGCAGCACTGAATCTCTGATCCAGGCCTCTCAGGAGGCGGTGACACGCTGGCCGGATGACACCAATTTCGTCGAGACCTATCTTTATGTCAGCCTGCTGGCTGGCAAAAACATCGAACTCGCTCTGCGCAATGCCGTCAATTTGCTCAAAATTCAGCCGGCGGACAATCTGCGCAAACTCACCGTCGCATTGGCTCGCTGGCGGCTGAGGGACACTCAACAGGCAGTCCAAAATCTACAATACATTGATCTCAATCCGCTCACCGAAGGACAACGCGCCGTCTTTGCCGCCATCGCCAACAGCGGTGGCTTTCATGACGAAGCTCTGGGTGTGATCAAGGCCATCAATCCCAAAGCCAGCATGCTGCCAGAGGAGCAGCGCTGCTATGAGAGCGTTTTGGTGAAAAAGTAAGGCCCTTCACCAAGCACCAGCAGTCCGCCCCATCCTCATCGGCTGATGGCAGGATGACGCATGATCAGAAGCTTTTAAGGGTTTGAGCATCTTCGAAATTCCCGGAGTTCATGTCCAGCGCAAGCCGGTGGAGGCAGCAGCAAAGAAAAAGGCCGCCTGCGAAATGCAAGGCGGCCTATCTTAACCCAACTGGCGGAGCGGACGGGGCTCGAACCCGTGACCTCCAACGTGACAGGCTGGCGTTCTAACCAACTGAACTACCGCTCCTTTGCCGTTTGGGGTCGCGATAATAAACGCTCTCTTCGCGCTGGCAAACGGAAACTTTAATCCCTGAAAAAAATCATCACGGCACCTCTTCGCCTGAGCCGGTGTAATACCAGCCGATGACCTTGCCATTGAGCACCAATGCCTGCGCTTCGGTTGGTTGCAGCCCAAACACCGTCTTCACATTGCAACCCACTTTCACCGCCCAGCCCGGCTTGCCTTGAACCACGGTGGGCTGCGGATCCTGCCAGCTGGTGACATTCTCCGGTTTGATTTCGGTGATCTGTCCACGTTTCATGCTGGCAATCAGCAGTGGATAACCACTGGTGGAATCGCGCACCGGCTTGCCATCTGCCTCCACTTCGCTGCTGGAAGGCCCGGCATCAGGCGCTGATGCCACGGGCTGATTCTGCAGTTTGTTCGCAGCAATGGCCTTGAGTTCTTCCGCACGTGTGATCTTCCACTTTTCATAGGAAGCATTGAGCTGCGCCTTCAAATCGGTGCCATCAATGGCCAATTGCGCACGTGCTGGCGAAGAGGCGGTCGGTGCCAGGGTGAGCACCCCATTATCCGCAGCCAGGGCATAGGCCTTGCCACCGGCGGCAATCTTGCTCGATCCCACGCTCATCTTGAACATCGCGTCCTGCACCAGCTTCACCTCCCGAGGAAAGGCGGATGCCGGAATCTTCAACCAGTTGCCGGTCAGTGCTTCGATGGGTTCAAACTTCGGACCTGAGGAGGCCGCTTCAGGCTTTGGCACAGGGGCTTTTTCCACCGGTTTTTCCACCGCGACAGGTTTCACAGGTGCGGAGGGACTCTCCTTGATAACAACGACGGGTTTTTCCTCTTCGGCAGGCTTGACAGGCAGAGCCTTGGGCTTCACGGGAGGATTGAGACTTTTGAAGACCAGCTTCTTGCCGGGAGGTGCCCCAAAATAGTCGTATGCAAGAAAGACGCCGCCAATGATGAGGATTGTATAGAATAGAGATTTCATGGGAGTGTTGATAGATAAATGCTCACGCGCCACCGCGTGATACAGCGATTGAGTACTTCAATTTCTCGGGAGCGCAGTTACATTTTTCTGCAAAGTTTGCGTCAAAAGACTCATAGACCGGATACTTGCGGGTGGGAAGGGCTGCGCTACATAGCCCCTATGCCCCAAACCAACCTGCTCCTCGGAGTTAATATCGACCATGTCGTGACCTTGCGTCAGGCACGTTATCGCGCCATGCCGGATTCCCTCAATGCGGAGCCTTCGGTCCTGGCGGCCGCCTTGGCGGCCGAGGTGGCGGGCGCTGATTCCATCACCGTGCATTTGCGGGCTGACCGCCGCCACATTCAGGACGCGGATGTGTATTTGCTCCGCAAAAGCATTGGCACAAAGCTGAACCTGGAAATGGGCAACACCCAGGAGATTTTGGACATTGCACTCCAGGTGCGCCCCGACTTTGTCTGCATGGTGCCGGAAAACCGCGAGGAGGTCACGACCGAAGGCGGCCTCGATGTGGCCGGTCAGCGTGATGCACTTCGCCGCACAGTGAAGGCGCTCAGCGACAATGGCACACGAGTCAGCATGTTTGTTGATCCAGACCTCGAACAGATCCGAGCCAGTGCAGAAATCGGCGCAGCCATGATCGAACTCCACACTGGCACCTTTGCCAACCACACCGGCGCAGAACGTGACGCCGAGGTCGAGCGCCTCTGCGCCGCTGCGGAGTTGGGCCACGCCCTTGGTCTCCAGATCAATGCCGGACATGGCCTGACCACGAAAAACCTCCCTGCCCTGTGGCCCGTGCCCCACTTGGCGGAACTGAACATCGGCCACCACCTCGTTTCACGCGCCGTTTTCATCGGCCTGCATGGTGCGGTGCGTGAGATGCTCGCCGTCATGGCGACCTATCGCAATTGATCCCACATGAAAGCCACCGGCATCGGCATAGATCTCGTGGAAGTGTCCCGTATCCGCGAGATGCTGGAGCGGCACGGCCAGCGCTTTAAAGAGCGCACCTTCACCGCCAGCGAAATCGCCTACTGTGATGCTTGCGCCGAGCCCGCCATGAATTACGCCGCACGTTTTGCCGCCAAAGAAGCGGTGGCCAAAGCACTTGGCACCGGCATTTGGGCGGAAGGCGTGAATTGGACCGACATCGAGGTCGTGCGTGCGGACAATGGGAAACCTTCCATCCTCCTGCATGGAGCCGCCAAACAGCACGCCGGTGACGCCACCTGCCTCGTCAGCCTCACTCATACGCGTGAGCTGGCCATGGCGCAGGTGCTGCTCGCGTGAGCTTTTGCTTTTCACTCCCCTTCCCAGCCGCTACAATCGGCCTTCATCCACATGCGACGCGCGATCTATCCGGGCAGCTTTGACCCCATCACCAACGGCCACCTCGACGTCTTGCAGCGTGCAGCCGGCATTTTTGACAATCTCATCATTGCCGTCGCCCGCGACAATGCCAAAGAGAGCCTCTTCACCGTCGAAGAACGCGTCGAACTCATCCGCAACGCCGCCGCCGAGATTCCTGGCATCGAGGTCATGCCTTTCGATGGCTTGCTTGTTAATTTCGCCCGCAAGCATCAGGCCTGCGCCCTCGTGCGTGGCCTGCGCGCGGTGTCGGACTTTGAATTCGAGTTCCAACTTGCCCTCATGAATCGTAAGTTAGAGCCCAACCTCGAAACACTGTTTCTCATGCCCCGCGAAGAATACACCTACATCAGCAGTCGGCTGGTCAAGGAAATCTGCCGGCTCGGCGGCCACATCGAGCAGTTCGTTCCGCCCAATGTCGTGGCCGCCCTCTGCGACAAATTACAAAAGGCCTGATTTTTCACCCAATCCCCCATGCACCGTCCATTTTTCATTGACCTTCGCTCCCTGCCAGATGGCGGCAGGGACATCTCCGGGCAGGAACTGCCGGCTTTCTTTGACCTCGACCCCAAAGACTCCATCCAGGCCATCTCCCCGTTGAAATACGACCTCCATGTGGAGCGTGATGGCAGCGAGCTCCTCATGAGCGGTCGGCTGGAGGCCACTTTCAGCCTGGAATGCGGCGCCTGCATGGAACGCTTCGACTACCATGTCGATTTGGCCGACTACGATTCCGAAGTCGAGATTGCAAAGGATGAAACGATCAACTTGACGGATACGGTACGGGAAGATACTCTGCTTGCCCTTCCGAGCTACCCACGCTGCGATGCTGGCAATGTCCATCCTCGTCAGTGTCCCGCCGAAGGCAGGTTTGAACCGGAGTTGGAAACAACTCCCGACGAGCCTCAAAGTGCGGGTCCGGGTGTATGGGAAGCTTTGAACAAGTTAAATTAGAAGAACAGACCCCACCTCGATACTCTCATGGCCAATCCGAAGCGCAGACAATCCAAGAGCCGCCAACGCATGCGTCAAGGCGCAAACCGCTGGAAGGCGCCCACCCTCAAGAGCTGCCCAGAATGCGGCACCTCAGTCCCCGGCCACGTCGCCTGCCCCTCCTGCGGTTATTACCGCGGTCGTCAGGTGATCAGCAAGGTCGCTGGCGAAGCCTGATCCTCCCTCGTTAATCTATTTCCAACCCCGCCGAGTTTCACTCGGTGGGGTTTTTTTGTTTGTTCTCAACTGGCAGCTTTCGCGGGCTGCCCAGGACTTCAGACATCACAAACCATCGCGGCGTGGCGTAGTGCGAGAATCGGATCGTCCCAGGTAGGAATGAATTCGTGAGCGACGAAGTCGTGGTAGCCGATTTCGAGCAGCGCCTGCATGACGGCGGGGTAGTTGATCTCCTGGTGCTCGTCGAGCTCGCAGCGGCCAGGATTGCCGGCTGTGTGGATGTGACCGATGTAGTCCTGATGGAGACGCAAGCGGCGAATGATGTCGCCGTTCATGATGCTGACGTGGTAAATGTCGAAGAGCAGCTTGAAATTGGGGCTGCCGATGTTTTTGATGAGATCAACACAGAAGTCCACGTCATCGCCGAAGTAGCCAGGGTGGCCTTTCATCGGGTGGGAGCTGTCGCGGGAGTTCAGGTGCTCCAAGACAAGCGTGATGCCCTTCTTTTCGGCGAGCGGCAGCACCTGCTTCCAGACATCGAGACATGAATGGATAGCCTTGTCGCGGTCCATTCCCTCAAACTTCATGCCCGTGAAGGTGATGACCTTTTTGCTGCCGACATCGGCGGCGAGGTTGATGGAATCAGTCAGCTTGGTGACGACCTCATCGCGGAATTCGGGATTGCACGGTCCTTTGGCGAAGCCGTGACTGCCAACGAGGGAGATGTCGAGGCCGAGAGCCTTCACATCGGGGTAGTATTTGCTGTCGATGCCCTCCATGCCAACGAGGCCGATATCCTTGCAGTGCTTGGCCAGAACCATCGTGTCCATGGGTTTGAAACACCAGCCCATGACGGTGTGCTTGATGCCGTGGTTTTTGATGACGTAGGCAGGATCAGCAGCAGCTTTATCGATGGATTGAGCGCTGAGACGTGAAGCAGCGGTGGCAGCAAGAGCTGAGGCGAAGAAATGACGGCGGTTCATGGTTGGAGAAGTCAAACGGTGCCAGGATCACTTTCCTATGCAGAAGGTGGAGAAGATGACATCCAGGATGCGTTCGACATCGACCTGGCCAATGACGTCGCCTAGAGCCTGGAGCGCCTCACGAATCTCGAGGGCGATGAATTCGGGAGCCTCATTGTGTTCCAGAGCCGCCCTAGCGGCCTGGAGACGCTCGGCACTGCGTTCGAAGGCAGCCTTGTGCCGTGCATTAATGGCGATGGGATGATCCACAGCGAGCGGCCCGGCAGTGGCGATGACATCGCGGATGGCATCGCGCAGCGGTTCGATGCCGTCACCGGAAAGACAGGAGAGCGGGATGGCACCGGGAGTGTCGCTCCAATCAGCATGAATACCCAGATCGCTTTTATTGAGAACGAGAATTCGGCGGCGGGCAATTTCGGGCGAGAGCGCCAGTCGAGGCCCACTGGATGCACGACTGCCATCAACAACTTCAATCACGAGGTCAGCGCGTTCCAATTCACGCTCTGTTCGCTGAATGCCAACTCGTTCGATGTCGTCACCTGCTTCACGCAGACCGGCGGTGTCCACGAGGCGCAGCGGGATGCCATGAACCTGGATGATTTCTTCAATGGTGTCGCGGGTAGTTCCTGCGGTGGGACTGACGATGGCACGCTCAAACCCAAGCAGGAAATTCAACAGGCTGCTTTTACCGACGTTGGGAGCGCCTGAGATAACCGTCCGCGCACCATGCCGCAGGATGCGCCCCTGCTCGGAAGTCGCGATGAGTTTCTGCGCACGCCTGAGCACAGCATCGATACGACGCAGCAGATCGGCCCCCGTTTCCGGCGAGATATCTTCCTCTGGAAAATCGATGTAGGCCTCAATATGGGCAAGCACCGGAATGATCTCCTGCTGCATGGCTGCAGCTTCACGACCGATGGCACCTCCGAGCTGCTCGTTGGCAGCCCGGAGAGCAAGGGTGCTTTGAGCATGAATCAAATCCATCACAGCCTCAGCCTGCGTAAGGTCCATTTTACCATTCAAAAAGGCACGCTGGGTAAACTCACCCGGATCAGCGGCACGTGCCCCACAGGCAAGCCAGCGGTCCAGAACACGCTGGGTGACAAGAACGCCACCATGTCCGTGGAATTCGATGACGTCTTCACCCGTGTAACTTGCCGGCCCCTTGAAATAGAGCAGCAAACCGTGATCCAGCGCACCTCCGTCCGTGTCCAGAATGGGAACAAGATGCGCCATTCTAGGCATAACCTTTACCGGCAATCGGGCGACCCGGGCAGCGATTTGCAGCGCATACGGGCCGGAAACGCGCACCACACTGATGGCAGCCTCTCCCAAGGCAGTCGAAATGGCGGCGATAGTGTCGTTGATCATTGGCGATGGTGAGAGGGGCTTGGGGCAAGTTCAAGAAGCGTTCCTGGAAGTTGCAACAAAAGACTTCTTCAGCGCTGAAGTCTTGATCCCTGATTGGGCAACGCTTATGCTAGCCGCTTTCCAACTAGAATCACCAGTCACGCATGTTTGAACCTGCCATTCAATACACCGCCATGGGCCCATGGGCGCCACGGCATGTTTCATGGTTGGAAATGGCCTGCTATTTTGGTGGTGCCCTGCTGGTAGCCGTGCTTGGCACATGGTGGATATTGTATCGCGGGGGGCGAATCGGGCTGGATGAGCCAGATACCCGGCGCAAGCTGCATGAGAAGGCGATCTCGCGACTCGGTGGAGCCCCCATTTTCCTGGCCGTGGGTCTGGCCTCGCTGGTGGCTGGTTACATTGGCGGACTTGGCTGGACTCGCTGGCTGCCGGTGGCGATTTGCAACGCCTTGATTTTCAGCGTGGGCTTCGTGGACGATCTTAAACCTCTAGGCGCCAGAGTGAAGCTGATTGGCCAGATCGGCACGGCGTTGATTTTGTATTCCCTGGGGGTTTCGATCGACATTCTCAGCAATCCGTTCGGAGAGGGTTCAGTTTCTCTGGGATGGTGGAGCCTGCCACTGACACTGCTCTGGCTGGTGAGCATCCCTAACATTGTCAACCTGATAGATGGCATGGACGGACTGGCCGGCGGTTTCGGTCTGTTTCTAAGCCTGACCCTGGCATTTCTGGGCTACTACAGCGGCCAGCCCGATGTCCTGGTTGTCTCGCTGGCAATGGCCGGCGCACTGGCGGGCTTCCTGATCTTCAACCTCCCTCCAGCCAAGATTTTTCTAGGCGATGGAGGAGCTTATTTGATCGGTTTTTTTATCGCCTCAGTCGCCCTCTTCACTTCGAACAAAGGATCGATCATAGGCGCGCTGCTGGTCATCATTATTGCCCTGGGGGTGCCGATTTTGGATACCCTGTTTGCCATCATTCGAAGGGCCATCCGGGGAGTTTCCATCTTCAATGCGGATGCTGAACACATCCATCATCGGTTGATTCTGCTAGGTTACAGCAAGGGTGGCGCGCTTGCCGCCATGTATGCTGTCTGCCTGGCCCTGAGCTTGGTGGGATTGAGCATTCTGATGATCAAGGGGATCGCACTGCCAATGGTCGGTGCCATTTTATTTTTGCTGGCTCTGGGGGCAGCCCGCTACCTGGGATACATTCGAAGCTGGTCCAATTTCCGCACCCAGATCAACGAGACGATGGAGCGGCGCAGGCAGCGGGAATTTTTTCGTGCCTACGGACGCGTACTGGATTTTGAGGTGGAGCGCTGCGCTGACCTGCCAAGCTTTGCCACCTTGTTTCAGCACGGGCTGGAACGCATGGGTTTGAGCATGCATCCTCAAACCGACACTCAGCCAGAAATTTTGGCATTGGGCGGGGGCAGATATTTTACCATCCATCGTCCCGTGGATGCCAACGATCTCGCTGAATGGCATCTCCGTATTGATGTACTCCTGCCTGCACTCGAACGCTGCCTGGAGAAATGGAAGTCTCTGCCGTCCAGCTATGAAATCGAATCGGCTGCAGTGCCACCCCATCTTCCGCTCTCAGTCACGACATGAACAAAGAGTCCGACCAATTTGAAGAGCCAGTGAAAAAACTTCCACAGCTTGCCGGAGATGAAGCTGAAGAGGTGGATTCAGCATCTCGGATGGGTGACTTCCAGGAAGACGACTTTGAAGACGATGGCACCACGGCTCAAGAGCGCAGCTATGATGTCCCCGGCCCCGCATGGCAAGGATATGTCTTTGCCTCACTGCCTGTGGTTGCCTGCATGTTCGGTGCAGGGCGCGAATCTTGGTCCAAAGGAAGCATAACCCTTCTGCTGGCCTTGGTGTTGATCTTCTTTGCACCCAAGCGCAAACTACCGCCGATAGCGTTGTTCGGGCTGCTGGGTGCTGTGCTCGCTCCGTTGCTCTCCTTTCTGCCGGCAAACTGGTTGTTCAAGTCTCCAGCATGGCAGACCACATTGGTCCAGGACTGGGACATCCATCTGTCCAAAACACTGACTCCTCAGGCCGCCGTAACGATGGAGGCATGGCTCTTTTTTGCCACCTGCATTGCCTGGCTGGCCTGGTGTCTGACACGGGGGTTTTCAGACCGCCAACGTCGGGCCATGATCCAAATCCTCACTTTTGGTGGAATCCTGCTTTGTTTGCTCTCCATCTTAGAAGGTACGAAGTCGATCCACATCCCATGGTGGCCGCGAAATCCCTTGGAATGGGGAAATGCATTTGGCCCCTTTGCCAATCGTAATCACATCAGCAGCCTCGCCGCCATGACATGCGTGCTCTGTGCTGCAACAGGCTTTGATGCTCATCGGCGCAAATCGCGCTTATGGATACCCTGTTTGCTGGGGTTTATTCCTCCTGTCATCTGCATTTTTATGAACAGTTCGCGCGCAGGACTGATCTTGCTGTTCTTTGGCATGACCGCCTGGTTTGGCACCGTTGCCATGCGGCGTGGCTTCCTCCAGAAATTGGCCGTCTCCACATCTCTGGTTTTCATCATCTCCACTTTGCTGGTTATGTCAGGCGGAAACGTTTCCAAGCGGCTTACAGAAGGTGGCATTGCACATTTTACTTCGGACAAGGGCAGAGGATCCCTCTTTGTCGAATCCCTCAAGATGACTCTTGATTCACCCTGGACAGGCATCGGACTGGGAAATTTCGAGGCTGTTTTTCCACAATTTTCCGCTTTGTCGGCAACAAGATTCCGCTTCCTTCATCCTGAAAGCGATTTGCTCTGGCTTTTGTCAGAAGGCGGATTGCTCACCGTGCTGCCCGCCTTGCTGTTGCTGTCATGGATTTTTTTGTCCACCGGCCCCTGGTATGGGAAGAAAAAGAAACACAAATCAGGCATGCAGGATCGTCGTCTGCGCAATGCCGCCGCCATCGTCTTTGGTCTTGGAGCCATCCATGGACTGGGTGATGTGCCCAATCATGGTCTCGGTTATGCGCTCTTCATGGCTTTGCTGGCGGGAATCGCGATTCGACCACGCAGATTGCCAAGCGCATCCGGCATGCCACAACGTCTGGCCTTCCGGCTGGGCGGAGTGATGCTGCTGGCACTGGGTGCGGCTTGGACGGCCATTGCGCTGGGACATCCGGTTTTGCCGGGCTCGAGTGCAGCAAATGCTTTGCGAAGCCGGGCGGTAAAACTGGCTGACTCCGGTTCTCCTGCAGGCGCGCTGCCACTCATGGATCAAGCCATTGAAATGGCACCGATGGATTTTCGCTACTACTACGAAAGGGCTTGTCTGCGCCTTCGTCTCGGCCAGCCTAAAGAAGTGGCTTTGCTGGATTTCTCTCGTTCGCGTGTGCTCGATCCGACTTACGCAATGACCTGTTACACTGAAGGCCTTTTCTGGCTCGATTTCGATCCTCAGTACGCAGTTGTCGGCTGGCGCGAGCTCCTGCGCCGCTATCCAGAAGCAGCACCCGGCAATTACCAGCAGATGCTCGGTTATTCCTACCAGCATCCCGAACTGCGCGAACCGCTCTGGACACTGGCCACAACTTCGGAGTTAAAATTCGAGTTCCTGAGAAGTGTGCAGACGCGGGATGAATTCGACCGCTGCTTGAAAAGCCTGCTGGTTCAACAACCAGATCTAAGGGGTTTGGATCCAGAGCAAAGGAAGAACCTTTTCAGCATGTGGTACCAGTATGGCAATCAAGAAGCGCTCATTACCGCCTTGGAAACCAACCGCAAATGGCAGGAGGACGGCTGGCGCACTCTCGCGGAGCACTACGCTCGCAATTCCGATTTCCAGCGTGCATGTCAAACAGCCATTCCCTTTCTCCCCTCGGTCATTCGCACGGCACCAGGAACCAGCACTAATATCGCAGCCTTGGAGCGCGCCCTGCTTTACAATCCCACCGATGTCAGAAGTGGAATCGATTTATTCCAGGCACAAAAGACCCAGGGCGACATCGACGGAGCCCTGCGCACTCTGGAAAAAGCAGCCGCATTCCCCAATGCCCCTGCGTACGTCCGCCAGGAAATTGCTACACTGTACATGATGAAACAGGATTTTCGCCGTGCTTGGGAAAACCTGCGGGAGGCGATGCAAAAGCCATAGGCGAGGGCAGACTGAAGGCATTGGATAAAATCTGCTTCATTTTGGGGCAGATTGAGCAACATGCCGAAGTCGATGCATCGAACGCATTGCCTTTGTCCACGAGCCCGTTATTCTGTAAACTATGCCCGCCACCGACATTGAGCCCCATATCGAACCGGCAACCATCGAAGACCTGCCACAGTTGGTGGAACTGCTTCTTGCCTTGTTCAGTGAAGAAGAGGATTTCAAGCCGGACCGCTCCAAACAGGAGCACGGCTTGCGCCTCATTTTGGAGCAGCCCAACCGCGGCAGAATCTTTGTGCTGCGCACGGAACACAAGGTCATCGGCATGATCAACCTGCTCTTCACCATCAGCACGGCGGAAGGTGGTCTGGTCCTTATCATGGAGGACGTCATTGTACATCCACAGCATCGTCGTCAGGGATATGGCGGACGGCTGCTCGATCACGCCATCGAATTCGCACGGGAAAAACACTTCCGCCGCATCACCCTGCTGACAGACCGTATCAGCGCCGACTCGCAGTCCTTCTTTCAGCAGCACGGCTTCCAGTTTTCCAAGATGATCCCGATGCGCCTCGTCTTTAACGAAAACTAAAGCAGCCTCTCATTATGCACACGTATCTCGCCTTCTTCCCTCGGCCCGAAGGCGGTACGATCAAGGTGTCACGTGAGTGGGTGGAGGCCTCCGACTGGTTTGTCCTCTTTACCCTTGGCACACTGCTGTTTCTGCTGGGGGCGTTTGCGATGTGGGCCTGGCTCATCTGGCGGCGCACCACAAAGCCTGAGCCGCATATCAAACTGCTCATGGAACTCGAGGAAGAATCTGAAGTCGAAGCCCGCACGAGAATGCAGGAATTAGAGACTGAAACGCGGGCTCCTTGGGAGCAGACTCCCGACTGGTGGAAGAAAGTGGATCCTTGAAGTCAGCATGAACAAGGATCGTTCTCTTTTTCATGGCTGGCGTGCGCGCACCCACTACCTCACGCGCAATCGTCGCTTCCTGCTGCGTACCGCCGCCAGCATCACCGCCACAGGCATGATCATCGCCTGTGTGATCGTGATTGGCAGTGTCCGCCAGGGAGAGCCCAAACAGAGTCAAGCTGACCTCTCCGCATTGAGCCGCTTGCATGAAGAGTTTAACCGCCTGCGGCATGAAACCACCCCGCAGCCGCGCCAGTTCGCCCTCTGGCTGCGCTTGCTTCTCGCGCAGCTCCCCCAGCTGGTGGAGGAAAACGACGAGGGTGCGTTTCAAAAATTTACTCAGACAGGAGAGCTTGGCGGTTATGAGGTGGCGCAACTCATCCAGCAGCATGCCACCACGGATGCCCCGGCAGGTTTGTTCCAGAATTTTCTTGCCTCAGCACTCGCCGGAGATCCGGCTGCACAGCAGCAGTTGGAGCAAAATGCCCGGGCCTTGCCTCCTGAAATGCTAGCCGCAGAGCTGCTCGGCAGTGTACAAAAGCGCCGCAACAACATCCCGGCGGCCATGGAGGCTTTTTACACCGAGGGCCTGCACTTTGCGGATGCCACCACCTCGCGCGAAGAGGCACTTCACCTTGCTGTAACACAGCATGATCTTAAGTTCCTGCGAACCATCGCCGCCCAGCCCGGATGGATCGAGCATTGCCCTCCCCTGCTCCAGCACCATGCAGGCTCTCTTCTGGGCGATGTCTGGATGCAGTGGCATGGCCTCATTCGTCACCGTCTCGATGAAATCCCCTATGGCATGCTTGGCCTCGCTTTCTTCGTTGCCGCCCTGTGGTACTTCATCCTGGTGCAGCACAGTGACCACGAACGCTGGCGCTGGGCACGGCCCATCGTCGCCCTCTTGGCTGGAGTGGCCAGCGTGTGGCCAACGCTCACCATCCTCGCCTATCAGGAGTTCCATCAGGGCATGACCGCGGCAGCCCCTTTCCCTCATGATTTGATCTACTACATCGCGGGAGTCGGACTGCGCGAGGAAGGCTGCAAGCTCCTGCTCTTTGCACTTTTCCTGCCTTGGTTGATGTGGCGACGCACACCGGGTCTGGCACTGCTCACGGGTGCTTTTGTCGGGCTGGGTTTTTCGCTGGAGGAAAACATCGGCTACTACCAGAATTTCGGCGGCAGCATCGCCTGGACGCGTTTCCTCTCCGCCAACTTCCTCCATATCTCCCTCACCGGCATCTGCGCACACAGCCTCTACCGCATGCTGCTCACCCGCTTTGCCCGTGCTGATGAATTCATCGTCACCTTCCTGCTGGCCGTCATTGCTCACGGTGCCTACGACTACCTCTCACCCGGCAGGCTTGACGACAACGGCTGGCTCTCAGTGATTGTGCTCATTCTTTGCGCCGCACGTTTCATTGATCTCCTTGGTGAGGAAACCCGCCCCGTGCATCTCACCATCGCACCACGTGCCGTCTTCGCCTTTGGCTCCGCCATTTTGATCGCCATCTCCCTCATCCTTGGCGCATGGAGCACCCACACCATGGCAGGCGTCGCCAAGGCCGGTCAGGAATGCCTTAGCATGATCCCCATTGCATTGCTGTATTGGCGGAAGTTTGAGCATGCTTGAAATGCCCTGAGTCGGGGTTGTTCTTTGCACTTCGTCATGATTCGCGCATTCTGCGCCATGACTTGGTTTGAACACAATTTCTGGACTGTGGTGCTGGCGGTTGCGTCAATCGTCGGCTCCGTCATTGCGCTGGTCCACCTGCTTCTGCGGCATAATGACTACCGTTCTGCCGCATTTTGGA
>NZ_JBIPNG010000412.1:0-6044 GCF_044373815.1 Prosthecobacter sp.
TCCGAAGCAGCCCTTCGGCATCGTCGCTCTTTCGTCCTCATAGTCCTCGTGTTTCCAATGTCCTGCGTGCAGATACACCCGCTGCGTGAATGCGACCCGCTGCGGACTCGGAGGTCCGCGCTCCTGAAGCGTTTTCTGAAAAACGTGCACAAAAAACCCGGACATCGCTGTCCGGGTTCTCTGAATCAGTTGGCGACCTCGAATTACGCGAGGGCTTCCGTGAGGACACGACCACCGTTGACGATGTCGATCGGGCGACCGCCGTCGGCCATGATGCGCTTCTCGCTGTTGATGCCGAGGAGGCGGTACATGGTCTTGGCAAGATCTTCAGGGCCCACGGCATCGCGGTCGGGCTCACCACCGAGGGCGTCAGACGCACCGTGGATGTAGCCTTCCTTCATGCCACCGCCAGCCATGGCGACGGAGAACACGCGTGGCCAGTGGTCACGACCATTGGTGCCGTTGATCTTCGGTGTGCGGCCGAACTCGGAGCTGACCATGACGAGCGTGCGCTTGAGCATGCCGCGATCGGAAAGGTCGGTGATGAGACGGGCAAAGGCCTGATCGAAGTTCGGAGCCTGACCGTTGAAGGCATCCTTGATGTTGGAGTGGTGATCCCAGCCACCGTAGTTGACGGAGACCATGCGGACACCGGCTTCGACAAGACGGCGGGCCAGCAGGAAGCGCTGACCGGCGGTGTTGCGGCCGTATTCGTCACGCAGCTTGTCGGATTCCTTGGTGAGGTCAAAGGCTTCGCGAGCCTGCTTGCTGCTGATCAGGCCATAAGCGGCCTGGTAGAAGCTGTCCATGGCGCTGATGGAGTCGGCTTTTTCCACGTTTTTGAAGTGCTCGTCCACGGTGCCAAGAAGGTTGCGGCGACGGTCGAAACGCTTCTCATCCACGTCTTTCGGAGTGAGGAGATCGCGCACGGTGAAGCCTTTGTCAGCAGGGTCGCTGCCGAGAGCGAAGGGACCGAAGGCGCTGCTCATGTAGCCGGTGCCCTGGTCAGGAGCGACCATGTTTGGCACCACCACATACGGAGGCAGATTGTTGCGGCTGCCCTGCTCGTGGGAAATGACGGAACCGAAGCTGGGGAACTTGATCGCCGGGCTTGGACGGTAGCCGGTGAACATGTTGTGCGTGCCACGCTCATGAGCGGCTTCACCGTGGGTCATCGAACGGATGACGGTGAGCTTGTTCATGATCTTGGCGATGTTCGCGAACTTCTCACCGACGTATTCGCCGGGGATGGAAGTCTTAATCGGGGTGAACGGGCCGCGATAGTCTGGCGAGGCAAAAGGCTTCGGGTCCCAGGACTCATGCTGTGCCATGCCACCTGGAAGGTAGATGTGAATGATCGAGTCAGCGACGGGCTTGAAGGTTTCCACTTCAGGCATGACCTGAGCAGCCTGCAGGCGGAGCATCTCAGGCAATGTCAGGCCGAGGCCGCCGAGCATGCCGACGTAGAGGAAGTCACGACGGCTGGCTCCGGAGCGCAGATCAAGGTGATTGCCTTGGCAGAGAGAGTGCATTTTCATAAGGGGGGAGGGGTATTGTTACTGGAATCGAGAGGAATTACGGGTCCCCTCAAGGGTTCTTGCATATCTTGCGCAAAATGATGCGAATGTTGTTTCCAGCGATCAGGGGGTCACCCAGCCAGCCTGCACCAGTTCACTGATCCACACCTGAAAATCCACCGGTGCGTCCGGGGGAAATTTGAGCCGTAGAATCATCGGCACGGTGGCGTCCGCGCTCAACTGCAGCTGGTAGTCCAGCGCCTTGACGATCGGGCCGCCCTTCGCAGCATAGCCATAGACCACTTTGGCCCCGGGTTCGGAAATGTTGCGCAGGCTGTAGCACTGGAGCTTGGAGGGATCCCCAAACTGATTTTCAAAATGTCCCGCAGGAGAAACGAGCACCCGAAAGAGCGTGGGGGCGGCCTGTTTCAATTCAAGAAAATCCGACCAGCCCATCTCACCTGCACCCACGAAGGATTCCCAGTCCACACGCGGCCCCGCCGTAGAGTGCTCCACCGTGGCAACGCGCCGGCCACCACCTTCGAAAACCACCACATGCTGGCTGAACTTGGGGGAGAGTTCCTTCGCTTCAACGATGGAATCAAACACCTGCGGGCCATCCGCATTCTTCGAATAGTAGAAGCTCATCAGCGGCGCCACGCGCAGGCGATCACGCACCTGCAGGACACGCTCTTTCCAAGTGGGAGTTTCCAAAAACTTCCCGATCACTTCCTCTGCGGCAGCCAGCTTCGCCAGATCTCCGCCTGTTACTTTCGGCAGGGCACTGGCCGTTTTGAGGTTCTCACTGCCGGGTGGGCGAAACACCAGATTGCCAGAGTTCACCTGGGGCATCGGCTCTTCAGGCTGCATCAGCGCCACATCAGGTGGCAGCACCATCTTCCCGCCATTTTGTGAAGGCGGATCGCCCGCTTTGGCCAGCTTGGAAGCAAGCGACTCAGCCTTCTTGGCCGGTGAAGGCATCAAGCTCCAGACCACAAGCACGACCACGATGAGGCCCACCACACCCGCGCCAATCATCAACTTACGCCGAAACTGCCGGATCTCAGGATCCATGCGCATGCGGTCAAAGGCATCGCCGGGCAGCGGCTGAGGTTCTTGAAAAGCAGCCGGACTCGGACTCGGAGCAGGTGCGCTGGTCGGCTCATTCTGCGTCATCAGCAGCGCACGGCGCTTCGTCTTGGTGGTCTTCTCCGCCATCTGCAGCATCACCATCTGCCCGCACTCAGGACAGGGGCGTGAGCGCGTCACTGAAGAAACCTGGATTTCGACAGTTTTTTCGCAGTGAGGACAGACGAGGGTGGTGGCCGGCATTCTTGGCTGGACGTTGATGAAGGGTAGGCACTCTGGCGGCTGGAATGAACAGCCGCAACTTGTGGTTGGTCAATTTCCCGTCCACGCGTCCGCTGTGAAGGCACCACCGGAGCGCAGCCGTTGCAATCCCCAGCTCATCATGATGCGGGCGTCCTCCCAGATGTACTTCGTCTTGGTACCAAGTTGCACCAGGATCACCTCCCGCCCGCCGCTGGCAGCACTGGAGATCAAACAGCGTCCGCTGGCCACAGTGTAGCCGGTTTTCATGCCGTTGCATTCAGGCATGGCGCCCAGCAGTTCATTGGTGTTCGTGAGCGTGACCACACGCCCGTCCGCACGCCGGAAGCTGAAATACTTCCGCCGCACCACATCACGGATCACGGCATTGCGGTACGCCGCCATCGCCACCCGGGCCATGTCACGTGCGGTGGAGTACTGCCCGCCCACCGTGAGGCCGTGGGGGTTTTTGAAATTGGAGTTCGCGCAGCCCAGCGCGCGCGCCTTGGCATTCATTTTGGCCGTGAAGGCGCTGATGCTGCCCGCATTGTCACGTGCCAGCACATTGGCCACATCGTTCGCGCTCTTCACCAGAAAGGCATAGAGCAGCTCACGGCGCGAGTAGACCTCCCCCGGTCGGATGCCCAGCCGCGTCGGCTCCACGGCCACGTCGGAAGACTGCACGCGCACCATCTTGTCGAGGTTTCCCGCATCCAGCACCACCAAGGCGGTCACCAGCTTTTGCGTGCTGGCCACCCCACGTGCGGTTTCAAAACTGCGCCCGGCCAGATGCTGCCCGGTGCGTGCATCCAGCAGCAGGTAGGAGGCGGCACGGATCGCGGGACCGGAGGTGGCCACGAGCATGGTCCGCTCTGGCAGCAGCACGGGCATGATCTGCGCACTGTCGCCCTCGGCATACATGTGCTGGGAATTGGGTGCGACCGGGATGGCTCGCACCACTCCCTGCGCTGCACAGCTTGCCAGCAGCCCTGCGGCCGCCCCTGTCATCAAAAGGTGGATCAATCTCATCATCGTGAAGGAACGCCAGACCAGCCCGCAGTTTTCATGCCGGGCCAAGCAACCATGGCGCGCTGCATCTAGGCCACCCCGGGTTTGTTGTCAAACCTTGCGCCCTTCGCGCCGCGCTCCATGTTCGGCCCATATGGCACTAATCATCAACGGCGAACACATCGACGACGAAATCATTGAAGCGGAATTCCGCCACATCAAAAGTCACTACGAGCGCACCCTCCAGGTGGCCTGCTGTGAGCGTGACCCAGAATTCCGCGGCATCGCCAAGGACAACCTGATCTCCCGCGCCCTCCTGGGTCAGGAAAGCCGCCGCCGCCACCCTGACGTTTCTGAGGAGGACGTCACAGCACGCCTGACGAAGCTCATCGACGAGGCCGGTGGTGAAATGCAGTTCTACATGAACATCGGCATGCAGGTCAAAGACGAGGCGCTCGTCCGCGAGAACGTGGCAGGCGGTGTCCGGCTGGACAAAACGCTGCAGGAAATCTACGCCCCCGAGCCTGAGCCGACTGAGGCAGAGCTGCGAGCCTGCTACGAGGCCAATCTCAAGCACTACATGACCGACGAGGAGATCCAGGCCTCCCACATCACCAAAGGCCTCTCAGGTGCGACCAGCCGTCAGGAGATTTATCAAGCGATGCGCGATGTCCGCTCCCAGCTCCTTGCCGGCGCTAACTTCGCCAAGCTCGCGGAAGAGCATCGCTCCGGCGAGCAGCAGCAGATTGACCTCGGCTGGTTCAAGCGCGGCGAGTTCATGGAGGAGTTTGAAACCATCGCCTTCTCCATGGGCGAGGGAGAGATCAGCCCCGTCTTCAACACCCAGCTTGGCTTCCACGTCTGCACCGTCACCGGCCGCCGCCCGTCCGTGGCACGTCCGTTTGATGAAGTGAAGGCGGATGTGAGAAACCGCTTCCTTGAAGAATACCGCGACAAAAAGTTCAACGCCTTGCTCGAAGAACTCAAAGCCACCGCCAAGGTCGAAGACACCAATCCTGAAGGAGAGAGCTGCGGGCATTGAGCGCGGACTGGATGAACTCCAGTTCCGTCCCGATCACGCCTTGGAGATCACCGGCACCGGAGTGCGATAAATCGCCACCGGTTCCGGCAGCGAATCCTCGGGCGGTGGCCCGGGGAAATTGTCATCCACAAAGCGCCGCCAGGTGTCGCGTGTTTTCACCGAGATGAAGCCCTGCACGGTGTCGCCGCACTTGCCGCAGATCATCACGCTGTGCAGCAGGGAGATTCCTTCGCACACGCCGGTAATCACAAAATCCTCCATGCCCGGGGCATCGCGCCGCGCACTGCACACCGCGCACGATTCCAGGCCGCGCTCCAGCGTCACCTGCTCGTCCTGAAACTGCGCCAGCCGCTTCTTCGACTCCTGGGAAAACTCCTCCATCATCTGCGAGCGACAGTGATCGCACAGCGCATACTCCATCACGCATTCACCGCGCTTGTAGGCCTTGGAGATTTGAAAGCCACCAGGGAAGTCTGGCAGGGACTCGCCGCAGCGCGTGCAGTTCTGAAACGGACGCTCCTCATACTCACACCGCAGGTCAGGTGGGATCGGCGGCGGCTCTTGGAGATCGTGATCAGACATCGGCTTGTTTGCAACAAAGCGCACACCATGGCAGTTTCACAGTCCAAACTCATGCGCGCCTCGCTTTTCCTCTGCCTCCTCCTCCCCGCCCTTCTGCATGCCCAAACGGCAGACTGGCCGGACTCCCGTGGCAACGCGGCCATGACAGGCACCTCCCCCGTCGAACTGAAGTTCCCGCTGGAGCTCGCCTGGCAGTTCAAGCTCATGGACAAGCCGAAGGGGCAGCCCGAGATGCTCGTCTCCAGCGCCGTCGTGCGCAACGGCAAGGTCTATCTGGGCAGCAAGGACGGCAAATTCTTCTGTCTCGACCTCGTCACCGGCAAAGAGATTTGGAAGACCGAGGCCAAGGGGGCCTTTGACGGAGCCGCCGCCTTTGCGGGCGAACTCGTCGTCGTGGGCTGCCAGGATGGCTTCGTCTATGCCCGGAACGCCGACACCGGCAAGGAAGTCTGGAAGTTTGAAACGCAGGCCGAGATCCACGCCGCCGCCAATGTCTGGACGAATCCCGAAACCAAGGCGCAGAAAATCATCATCGGCAGCTACGACTACTCCATCTACTGCCTCGA
>NZ_JBIPNG010000413.1:0-6013 GCF_044373815.1 Prosthecobacter sp.
GTTGTAATGATTTTTTGCGGCATTTTGGTGCATTTCAGCGCATTTCGGTGCTCAATCGAACATGACTAATGAAAATGCACCTTTTACGCTCCAACCCTTGATTTATAAGGGTTCTAGCCGTTTCCCAAGTGGTGCGCCCGCCAGGAATCGAACCTGGATATGCGGCTTCGGAGACCACCATTCTATCCGTTGAACTACGGGCGCGTTGTTCGGGGAGCGATGCTTCGCATGGGCACCGGAGTGCAGCAAGTCGTTTTCAGGGGGATGTGCCGTCCTTTTTACAGCAACTCGTGCTTGTGGGTGCCTTCTTTGGCGGAGGACTGAAATTTGTGCCAGCGGAAGGGCTCGACGACCTGCCCCCAGAAGGTGCGGGGCATGGCGGACTTGATGCCGATCTCCACCGGAGGGCGGCGGTTGGTGTCGTCGTAATACGTGCCGAAGATGATGTCCCACAGCATGAGGTTTTCGCCGTAGTTTTTATTGCCTTCGCGAAGGTCCATGGAGTGGTGCCAACGGTGCAGGGCAGGGGTGTTGAAGATGTAGTTCAGCCAGCCGAAGCGCATCTGGATGTTGGCATGCGTGAGAAAGCCGATGTAGGCGGTGATGGCCCCGAACCACAGCACCACGCTCTGAGGCGCGCCAGCCAGCGCCAGCAGCGGTGCGGAGAAGAGGGCGCTCTTGAGAGTGTCGATGATGTGAAAGCGCCCGGTGTTGAAGAACCACAGCTTTTTGGAGCTGTGGTGCACCGCGTGAAACCACCACAGCGGCATCCACTCGTGCGCGATGCGGTGCGCCCAGTACAGGCCAAACTCCGCGATCACCAAACCCAGCACCACCTGGAAGAACATGGGCCAGTGATTGGGCCAGTACCCTGTGCCCAGATCTCCGCCCACCACGGAGGCAAGGCCGAGCCAGGTGGCGGAAATGATGAGGAGCTGCACAAACGATTTGGTGAAGGCCGTGTGAGCCAAATCTGGAAACTCCTGCCCGTCCGAGTGCAGCCAAGCTTTCTCGTGCGGATACACGCGCTCAAGGAAGTAAAGCAGCGCCGCGAGGCTGAAGTAAGTGATGTTAAAGGCCAGCGGCCCTTGCTTGTGCGCGATGCCGATCCCGGTGGGGATCAAGGCAGCAATGAGGATCAGGGGCCAGAGCAGGTATTCGAATATCTTGCGGAGCATGGGGTCTTTTTACAAAGCAAGAATTGTGCGGATTTCCAGTGCAGATGTGGGGAGATGATGCGCGGAGATTGCGGGGCGGGGGAGATGAGACAGCTCGGATGGTGCCGATGATCCCTCGGTCCCTGTGCGCTCGCCATCTCCTGCATTGACACTCCAGATCTCTTGACCCATCGCCCACGCCATGACAGGAGGTGAGCATGAGTCGATTGTTCAACATTCTCCGCGCACGCCGGGCCGTGAAGGAAGCCCACTTCATGAGCCGTGCGGACCTGCTGAAGCTGCAGGAGCGCCGCTGGCGTGGCATGGCGCGCTATGCGCTGGAGGTGAGCCCCTTTTACCGGCGGCATCTCGCGGGCATCGATGTGGAGCGCTGCCAGATCACAGACATCCCCCCCATGACGAAGGAGTTGATGGTGGAGAACTGGGATGAGATCGTCCCAGACAAGCGTTTGCGCCGCGCTGAGCTGGAAAAGTTTCTGCATGATCCGAAAAACTGGGGGACGCTGCTGCATGGCCGCTGGATGGTCAGCACCACTTCTGGCACCACCGGCCCGGGCTTTGCGGTTCCGCATGACATCGCCTCTGTGGACTGGGGTCATGCCTGTCAGAACCTGCGCAATTCCACATCTCCGCGAAGCGCCAGCCAGCCACCACTGCCGTTATTCCGCAGGCGGCTCAAGGTGCTGGCCTTCGTCACGGCCACTTCGCCTTCCGTTTCTGCGGCCTTGTATGCGACTCGGCCCTGGATCGGTGCGCTGTTTTGCACGTATCATCGAATCAACATCACCGCGCCGTGGAGTGAAATCCTGGCTGAGGTGCATCGCATCCAGCCGGATGCGATGATGGGCTATGCCTCCTTGTTCGGCCGTCTGGCGCAGGCCCAGCTGAATGGGGAGTTGAATATCCGCATGCCCAAGGACAAGGGCTACATTTGGGCCGGAGGAGATGCCGTGACGCCCGGCATTCGCGACCTCTGCCGCAGGGCCTTCGGCATTGAACCTTTCAACATGTATGGCTGCGGCGAGACGCTCGGCATCGCCCGGCAATGGCGGGGCATGGAGCACCTGCACTGCCATGATGACATGCTGGTATTTGAGGCGGTGGACGCTGCCGACCAGCCGGTGCCCGATGGCGTTCTTTCCGACCACGCGCTGGTGACGCCGCTCATCAACAAGGCGCTGCCGCTGCTGCGTTACCGCGTCCATGACCGTGTCAAACTCGGGCCGGTGGATGCCCATTGGCCTTTTAAGCGCATCGAGCAGATCATTGGCCGCAGCACGATGTGCTATGTGTTCAAGACTCCGGAGCGGCGCGTTTTCATCGGCACCAACTTTCTGTTCTTCATGGATGAGCAGCAAGAGGTGGCCATCTATCAGTTTCGCCAGACGGGGCCGGATGCCGTGGAGTGTTTGTTTGTTCCGCAACCAAGTGTCGATGTCCCGGTGCTGCAGCAGCAACTGGAGTCCCTGATGCGCCGCTGTCTGGATGATGGGGACTGCACGAGTGTGAAATGTTCGGCACGCATGGTGGCGCAGCTCAGCCCGGACCCACGCACTGGCAAGGTGGAGCAGAACGTGCCGCTGGCGGATGAGACGGCTTGAAGATGTGAAATGGCCCTGATTCCGGGATTCCTCTTTTCACTTCTTCATCCCTTTTTACCCTCTCCGCCCCATGAAGTCCGTCATCGCCATTTCCCCTGGAGAACTCGCCATCCTCGACACGCCGCAGCCCAAGCCCGGCCCCTATCAGGCGCTGGTACGCACGGAATGCGCCTGCCTGTGCAACCGCACGGATTCCGAACTGCTCGCCGGCAAATTTCCCGGCATGGAGGACAAGTTCCCCTTTGCCCTCGGCCATGAGAGCGTTGGCATCGTGATCGCGGTGGGAGACAAGGTGAAAAACTTCAACGTGGGAGATCGCGCAGTCGGCGGGCTTGTTTTCGATCTGCAAAAGGAAGGTGTTGATTCCGGCTGGGGTGGCTTTGGGGAGTTCACGCTGGCGAATGATCACGATGCCATGGTAGCAGACGGCGTGGCGGATGAGGCGCACGGCTGGGTGGAGGTGTTTGAGATTCAGACTCGTGTGGATGCCGACATCCCTCCGGAGGAAGCCGTGCTGCTGTGCACCTGGCGCGAGGTGCTGGGTGCCTTTCGCGATTTCCACCTCCAGCCCGGAGACGATGTGCTGATCTATGGCGCAGGTCCCGTGGGTCTGAGTTTTGTGAAGCTCGGTCGCCTCTTTGGCCTTGGCTGGATCGGCATCGTGGACCGGCATGCGGACAAGCAGGCCAAGGCGCTGGCCTTTGGCGCGGATGCTGCCTTTGCCCCCGGAGACCTGGAGATCGGAGAGCTTTCCAAGATTCGTGGCAAGAAGCTTGATGCCGTCATCGATGCCGTCGGTCATCCCGACATCGTGCAGCAGGGGCTGCCGTTGCTGCGCCGTGGGGGCTCGCACTGCATCTACGGTGTGCTCACGCATGGCGTGCTGCACATCGACAAAGCGAAGGCTGATTTCAACTTCAACCTCTTCGTTCATCAGTGGCCCACACGCCGCTACGAAAAGGAATCTCAGGCTGCGCTCTGCCAGTGGATTCGTGAGGGCAGGCTCACCTCGGCGGACTTCATCACGCACCGCTTCCCGGTCGATGACATCACCGCCGCGTTCAAGGCCGTGGCTGAGCGCAAGGTCATCAAGGCGCTGTTGGAATACGCGTGAGGCTTCTCTTTAAATGAAGCTGCAAACCTTGCTGCGTTGGTGCATGCGAATCGTTCTGCCGTTCGTCCACTGGCGTGTGCCGGTGGTCCTGCTGCGCGGGCCTGCGCGGGTTTCAGGCCGGGAGGTGGTGCTGCTCAGCGCAGGCTCCCCGTCCGCCTTCATCACCGGACGTTTCTTTGCGCAAGAGCCCACCGAGGTGCGCCGCACACGGGTGCCCGTCTGGCGGCTGCAGCGGCTGCTGAACGAGTGGCGCGATGCCGCCGACTTGGTGGACATCGAGATCGACCGGGTGTCCGCCCGCCTGCTTCTGGACACGACGTACCTTGCTCTGCCGCGGTGGATCACCAGCTGGATGAATGTCCCGGAGGATCTGCGGGAGTTCGGGCGCACGCACAGAAACGCCCAGACTGACCTCCGCCGCATACGCGTGAAAAACTTTGACTGCCACCTCAGCCGGGAGGGGAAGGACTTTGACCTCTTTTATGAAAAATTTCATCGTCCGCACACCACGGTACGGCATGGCAGCATGACGATGGTCTCCCCCCGCTGGATGATGCGGTATGTGTTTCGCCAGGGAATGATCCAGTGGGTGTCTCGCAAGGGGGAGAAACTGGCCGGCGGGATTCTCACCATCAAAGGCAAAGTGCTGACCAAGCGGGTGAATGGCGTGCTCGATGGGCGGGCGGATCTGCTCAAAGAGGGAGTGCTGAGTGCTCTCTATGTGCATGCGATGCAGGAAGCCAAACGTCTGGGCTGCACTGAGCTCAACATGGGTGGAAGCTTGCCTTCGCTGCATGACGGAGTCTTTCGCTACAAAAGCAAATGGGCCTCGGGCCTCCGCAGCCATGAGGGATTCATGTCCGCCAATTGCGTCACGCTGCTGGACTGGAATCGCCTGGCGGGGCCAGTGGCTGAGTTTCTGAGCCAGACCTCCCTCATTCATCAAGACCACGACGGCTACTCGGCCCTATGGGTCTTTCCCCATGACCAGCCGCTGACAGCGGAGACTTTGCAGCAGCAGTATGACAAGCTCGATACCGCCGGCCTGCTCCGGTTTGTTATCCTGCTGCCTGGAGAGGTGTCTGCGGGATTCGTATGCCCCGCCAATGTGCGCCTCATCCCCCTGACGGCTATACATGAGGGAGGGCCTGAACAGTTGAAGCTTTGCGAACTTGCAGCGCCTGGATTGATCAGTGAAACCATCCTGCCCGCTGTGAACTCAACTCGCCAAAGCCACGCTCAGTCATCATGATTGTCTTTCTGCACACCTTGCTGCGCTGGTGGGCGGCACTGCGCCTGCCCTTTACCAACTGGCGCGTATCTGTGCAGGAGCTCTGCGGCACTTCTCGTGTGTCTGGTCAGGAAGTCCGGATGATCGCAGCCGGGATGCCACGGTGGGCAGCGCAGGTCGGCACCTATTTCTTTGCGGAGGAGCCGGTGGTGGAGACAACCACCCAGGTGCCGGTGTGGTCCCTGCGGCGGCATTTGAATCAGCGGCAGGCCGCCGCCGATCTGACCCTTGTGGGGATTGACCGCATTTCAGCCCGGCTGTATTTAGGGAAAGACTATTTGGCGATGCCTCCTTTGATCTCCACCTGGCAGTCGGTTCCTGAGAATCCGTCAGATTCCTCTCAGAAGCGAAGCAGCGTGGCGTCGGATTTACGGCGTGTCAAAAAGCAAGGCTATACCAGCCAGCTTTCCAAGGCAGCCGGTGATTTTGATCTTTTTTACGAGCATTTCTACAAGCCCTACATTCTGGGCCGGCACACCACGAACGCCCGCCTGACGCCCCGCTGGATGCTGCGGCTGGTTTATGCTTTTGGTTCCATCCAGTGGCTGACACTGAAGGGTGAACGGGTGGCCGCAGACCTGGTGATGAAGCAGGGCAGGGGCTACAACCTGGTGGTGACAGGAGTGAAGGACGGACGGCAGGACCTCCTGCGTCAGGGGGCTCTGGCTGCTCTCTACATTAATTCTGTGGATCATGCCAGGCAGCTGGGCTGCACCCGCATTCTTCTGGGCAGCAGCAGAGCCTTTTTGCAGGACGGTCTGACGCGCTACAAGGGCAAGTGGATGGACGGCTTCAATCAGGATGATGGGCACATCACCGCCAACCACGT
>NZ_JBIPNG010000414.1:0-6000 GCF_044373815.1 Prosthecobacter sp.
CATTGTTGTACTGATACTCGCCGCCGAGAGCTTCCGCATCGAGTATCAGTACAACAATGGTGTACGCGTGGTCATGACCAGCACGGACGACAAGACCAAGTGGGGCACCCGGTTCATCGGCAGTGAGGGCTGGATCTACACCGAGTCCGAAGTCCTCAAGGCCAGCGACGACAACATCCTGCGCGCCAAGCTCAAGGACAGCGACGTGAAGCTCTACGAATCCAAAAACCACCACCGCAACTTCATTGACGCCGTGTACTCCCGGGGCCGCACCGCCGCCACCGCCGAGATTGCCCAGCGCGCCGCCACCACCTGCCACATCGGCGCCATCTCCGCCGTGCTGAAGCGCCCGCTGAAGTTCGACCCCAAGGCCGAGCGCTTTGAAAACGACGATCAGGCCAATCAGATGCTCCTTCGCCCGATGCGCGAGGCGTGGAAGATCGCGTGAAAAAGTTGGCCAGTTGCGCCGCAACTGGTCTCCCAACGTCCCTCGCTTTCCCCAACCAGCTCTCAGCTACAGGCATACGGATTCAAGCTTCTTAATCGTCAGATTAAGAAGGTGTTATGTATTATTAACACATCTTAATCATATATTCCTATCTCCCAAGAAGACGCGGCAGTCAGGCCCCGGAGAATGGGCTCTTCCCACCTCAGGGCCATGCCATTCTCCTTTGATCTGGGCAGGCCCAACCCCCGGCCACCCCAGACAGCCGGGACGGACTGTCCTCCGCAAGTCACCCACCCGGCGCACGGACGGCCTGAGGCTGCCCCTCGGCTTCTTGGAGAGTCGGCTTTCACGCTGCCCTCTGGCTGTGGAACAATGGATGGAGACCTGAATTGCACAGGCAAATGCACCTTCAATCCACACAGCATGAGCTGAATAGATATTATTAACACATCTTAACCATGTATTCTTCAAGGGGCAAAAATCGAGGAAAGAAGGTTAGGTGCATTCCTCAAAAACTCGGAACGAGTCCCCAAGTCTGGGGCTAGGGCACGGCTCCGGTCCCGCCTCACGGAACGAGGCAGGTCGAGGACCGCCACAGGCAAATGGACAGCGGAGGCTCCGCATCAGTCAGTGGCAGTTTTCACCCCAGAAGCCTGATTTGGAAAAGGCTCACTCCAAGGCTTCCCAGACAACGACTTCGAAACGATAATGTTCTTCACCGAGTGCCTTGGACAGACCTGGCGACACCCTCACGTTCAGGACCACGTTCGACTTCTCAAGGAGCAGCTGACAGCGCTCGTTTGCAGAGATCGAAATCTTCGTTTGGGAGGGAATAAAATCGCCGCGGATCACCGGCGCTTCTCCCTTCGGATCAAAAATCACGGTGCCTTCCACCTTGTGAGAAGTGATCAATATGGCTCTGGAGACAAAGTGCCCGGCTTTGCGCAGTGATTCCCGCAGTTTTTTGGTCAGGACTGAGTCGCTCATGAGTTGCTCAGGGTTCAGTGAGAAGTGGACGCGGAATTCAAGCCTCAAGGATAGCAGGATTGTCACCAGCCCTTGGTGTTATAAATGTATTTTTTAGTCACACTCAGCTCGCATTAGGGGGATAGCCGTCCCGGCTGTCTCCGGGAGACAGCACCTCCGGCCTGTCCTTCTTGAAATCACAAGCCTCTTGCGAATAATCCGGCGCTTGGGTTAGCTTGGCACCAGAAAAGCGTTGGCACAAACCCAGCCAAATCGGTTCACCCGCCCCCTGTTCGCCGAAGTCACAGCCTCTCCATGCGTTACCTCATTAGAATAGCCGCAGCACTCGTCTTTGTGCCCTTGCTCCTTGCGTTGCTGTTCATGATGCCCTTGGAGTTCTGTGTGTCCTCATGGCATCTGTGGAGGGCCGATGCTGCCACTGAGGGCAGGGTCATCTCCTCTGAGAAGAAGAGCCATCGGGGCAACACGCGCGCCCTCATCCGCTACAGCTACACGGTGGCTGGACGCAGCTATGAGAGTGACAGGGTGCGTGCAGGCTGGATCAGCAACCAGGGCTACGAGTCTGGTGCCGGAAGCCTCGCCAAGTCCCTGAGCCCTGGCAGTCAGGTCAGCGTCCGCTATGACACGGAGCATCCCGAGTTTGCCCTGCTTGAATATGGGTGGCCGAAGTGGAGTCTGGGTTTCAGCCTGGCTGTTTGGGGGATGTGGCTTGGTAGCTATGTTTTTGACTCCGAGGACCGCAGGCCCAAAAGCCATGTCCTGTATGGCCTGACCCGTGGGATGTGGTTGCTTGGCTTCATGATCATCCTCCTGCTCCCGCCCACGCTGGAGCCGAAGATCATTCCCACTCTCTTAGGCACCGGCCTTGGGCTCAGTGTTGTGGCCGGAGTTTACGGTCGGGTGCGTTACTCGCGGGTGGCAGCAATCATAGGAGAGCATGGGACCTCTTTTTGAAATCACGAGCCTCTTGCGCACAAGCCGGAACTTTTGTTAGCCTTACCCCGTATGGCACCCAATCCGTCAGTTGAAGAGCGGTTGGGACAAACCCAACACATCGGTTCACCCTCCACCTGTTAGCCGTTGCTGCGCGCTCACCATGAACGAAAGCCAATCCAAGACACTCGAGCTGCGGAAACAGCGTTTTCTTAACGGCGACATTATCATCGGCGTTCTTTTAGGCGCGGCCATTGTCGTTTGGCGCTATCCTCAATCCGGCAGCAGCCAGGCATTCTACCTTCTTCTCGTCGGCGTCTTAGTCCTGCTCGTGTTCCGCAAGTTCGCCCGGAGCATCACCGTCGATTTCGCGGCGCGGACCATTCGCTCCATAGGCATCGTTTCCCTCTTCCGCCAGTCTTACACCTTCGACGACCTCGATTACGTCCGCTGCCCGGCAACGATCAGTCTTGATGCCTCCACGTCGTTCAACGTCGTCTTCCGCCGGCAGGGCGCGATCCAACCACTCATCTTCGAGGCGCGCTCCAAAACCGAACGAACACAAGCACGTGAGCTGCTTGAAACACTCCGCGCCGTTATGCCCAACAAAGTTCGTGATGATGCACTTTCGAAGTCCCGCAACGGCTAACCAAGCGCTGCAGCGAACGGTCATGCCACGGTTGAAACGCCTGCAATTCTGGGGCCGCGATGTGGACGATGATGACTTGCTGCTGCAGGCGCTCAGTGGCCAGAAGACCGCCACCGCTGATCTGGCGCGGGACTGGCATGTCCCGATCAGCGAGTACGACGACGGGGGATACATGGCCGGAGACCTGGTTGAGGTGTATGACCTGCGCAATCAGCTCCGCTGCCACATCCGCATCACCGAAGTTTACGAGACGACCTTCGGTGACATCCCGGAGAAGCTTTGGCGAGCCGAGGTCTGCACCAGTGCCGAGGACTTCCGCAGCGGCCACCGCGTCTCCTGGTCTGCCGAGTCGCTCACGGACGACACCCGCATCATCGGCTGCCATTTTGAACTGGTGAAGATCGAGAGGTGAGCCCCGCAATGTCCGAGCAGGCGGGCGGGCATGGCAGTGAAACCGCCCCCTAAATACCATCCTTCATCGGAGGGCATCGGGGGTGCAGTTTGTCCCCTTTTTCCATCGATTTCGAATCGACGAGCTGGAAATGAAAACGCTTGATGCTGCCGCTCTCAGACTGACCCGGGAACATGAGTACATTCAGCACCAGTCCAGCTTCAGCAAGAAGCAGCCGACAACGCTCGATGACAGAGATATCGACCTTGATTGAGCCGGGAAGGAAATCTCCACGCACGCTCATCTGCTCGTCAAGCGGGTCAAAAATGACCATTCCTTCAGCCAGGTGAGGGGAAAGCAGCATGGCAGCCAGGCCTTCTGAATGATCCCTTTCCAGGATTTCACAGAGTTCAGGTGGGAGTGAAGATTCGGGCATGGCTGAGGGGTGGTGTTCGCACAGCCGTAGTCAGGCCGCAGCGCTGAGCGGCCCGGCTTCGCCAGACGCTGTCTGTGTGCAGAATGAATTATTTTATGAATTCGAATTATATAAGGATTCCCTTTTTGAGAACAAGTGTCTATTCTTTATTTTAATTAGATCACACGATCTTCTCAGCCATATTTCTCAGTCAATGATCCTACATGCTTATCATGCTTGCTTTGCTGCCAGGTGTGGCGCGCGCCGGCAAGCGCAGTCGCGTATGAGACTGGCTGTCAGTAGGGTTCTCAGAAGGTGCTGGCAAAGCGGCAGGGGAACATCACCGTGGGACAGGCCTAAGAACTGCGGGCGGTCCTTCATCGCCATTGGCAGGATTGATGACCCGAAAACGCATGCATTCCCGTCGAGGATCTGACCGGCGTTCCCACTCACTTGATCACGAGGCTTTTGCGCACCTGCCGCCCCCAATTTTAAACGCAATGAATCGAAACTCAGCCCTCGCCGCACTTCAGGTGATCAACACCAAGGTCAGCATCTGCACACAAAACGAGATGACACCTGAGGTCATCGAAAGTCTTGAAAACGCGGTGAAGGAACTGATCGCAGCGGTTCAGGGAGACGCCTATGCCAAAGACCGCACGAGTGCCATCATCGCATCCCTGAGCGCCGGCATTGTGGCCTCAAACTCCACCTCGATCAGCTACTGGCAGGATGTCGTGGACAACGTCAAAGCGCTTTACAGCTACATCTCACGGCGGCCTGATCCGACAACGGGGAGGGTATCCCCGGTCAAAGGTGAAAGCGTCCTAAACCGTTTTGATGAGGCTGAAAATCACCGCTTCGCACGGCTTGCTTGTGCAGCTGGCTTGAACCGCCTGCCCACTTGAGTGGGAGAGGCGTGGGATGCGGTATCTGAATTCCCCAAAGAGGTCGCCTCCTTTGACCCAGCGCGTTTTGCTCCCACGCTGCAGAGCTTTGTGGCAGGCTGCGGAGCAACTGCGTTTGCTGGAACGCCGGGTCGTAAAGCTCTTTCCGCAGGAGTGACATTGATGTACCATTTAGGAAATGAACTTGGTCGCCGTGAGAATTGCAATTTTATTTTGCTTTAGAATTTAATGCCAAGGTCGTCGTTCGGCTGTTTCCAGTCCCGCCCACTTTGAACCCGTGAGGGCAGGGGAGGGCGGCCAACGAAGGGACGGCCCTCATTCCGCCATGAAGGGCATTGCCGAAGAACCGGAACCATGCTTAGATGCTTCCATGAGCGACGAAGCAACGCGGCGTGCAATGAGTCTTGAGTTTGTGGCGAAACTTCAAGGCGACCCTCTGGAGAAGCGCTGTGCACGGGCCACTCTGTGGTGCGGGGGCGACCTGCCGCCAGCCAGCGGAGAAATCCTCTGCGAGCCCTCCCTGGATCAGGTGGCCCGGGGTCTGTTCGAGCCCGACGACTCAGCTTCGTTGGAAACGCTTGCATCCTCAGCCCGCTACCTTTCGCTGGAAGTTCCGCATCTTCTGCCGATCCGGGTCACGGAGATTCACCCCGATTGTGAAGATCCCCATTTTCATTTTGAGGTCACCGGCCCCGCCACCAAGCTGCGTTTGCCAGAAGCCTAAGCGCGGCTCCTTCGCGGCCCATCTGGCTGTGAGACCTGCACGCTTGGAAAGCCCCTCCTCATGGGGTTGGGGTGGTCACCCCATGGTGAGAAAGACGGTGGCTGGTTAGTCTTGAACTGAGGGCAATGTGAATCTGCCTTCGTTCCCGACTTATGAAATCCCATCCATTGATCCTCCTTGCTGCGGTGCTGGCCTGCTACGGCCCTGCCGCCGCCCAGAGCGGCATCCCACGCGCCTTGGAATATCAGCCCAAGGCGAGTGAGACGAGCACGGTGCATGACGGCATCGTATTCTATCGCGGCCAGACCTACCTCATTCGCCACAGCCGCGCGGCGCTGGTGGATGTCACCTTGGTGCCAAGGGGCCAGGTGCTGACCGCAGCGGGGCGGCTCGTGGCTCTGCCGTCCGATTTTGCCAATGCGACCACCCCGACGCTGCGCGAGGGACTCTTCGCCGTGCTAGGACAGGCTTATCTGATCCGCCACGGCCGCATGCAGCGGGTGAATGCAGAGCTGGTGCCTGCGGGGCAGGTGCTGACGGCGGAG
>NZ_JBIPNG010000415.1:0-5984 GCF_044373815.1 Prosthecobacter sp.
CTATTCCAACAGCTCGCAGCTCACTTCCGCAGCCTCAGTCACCGTGGCCAGCGGCGCGACCTGGGGCGTCGAGGATGATGGCACCGGCACCTTCAACATCGCCAGCGGCGGGCGCATCATGATCAATGGGCGCGGGCTGGGTGGCAACGGCGCGCTGCGGGTGTCTGACCAAACCGTCGGCACCTCGCTGCTGGATCCCCGGACCACCATCAGCAATGAAATCGTGCTGCAGAGCGATTCGCTCATCGAGGTGGACAATGGCAACCGCAGCGGCAGCACCAGTGTGACAGGCAGCCTCTCCGTCCTCACGCTCAGCGGCAGCGTCAGCGGCACGGGGGCCTTGATCAAAGGAGGACTGGGCAACCTGATCCTGAGCGGTGCCAACAACACTTACTCCGGAGCCACCCATGTGGAGGCCGGCATCCTGATCCTGAATCTGGGCAATGACCGCCTGCCGACCGGCACGAGCGTGACGCTGGGCAGCGGCAGCAGTTCGGGCATTCTGCAGCTCAACGGCTTCTCCCAGAGCATCGCCGGACTCGGCACCTCAGGCACCGGCACAGCGAACTCGGTGCTCGGCGGCAGCACCACCACCAGCCTGCTCAGCGTGAACGTCTCCTCCGGCACGCAGACCTACAGCGGCACGCTGGGTGGTGTGGGCACCAATAACACCGGCGCGAACAACAACCTGGGCTTCATCAAGAATGGGGCAGGAACTTTTGTGCTCAGTGGTGCAAACAACTACACAGGCGGGACCACGGTGGCGCAGGGCACGCTGGCCCTGGGCAATGCCGCAGCACTGGGCAACAACGGCGCCACGCTGGCCACCAGCGCGACTGGCACGGTGGTGAACGCCGGTGCCACGCTGGATCTGAACGGGCAGACCAATGTGCAGGGAATGATCACCCTGAACGGCCTGGGCGTGAGCAACGGCGGGGCGCTGGTGAACAACAGCGACACCGCAGCCAGCATCGGCAGTGGCATTGCGTCCTTAAACATGTCCTCCGTGAACACGGCGGGATGGTCCGTGGGAGCCACGGTGACCTTGGACGCACCGACGACGGGCACAACCGCCACGGCCACGGCGCTGCTAGGGCTCTCGTCCGCCAGTTTTAATGTGACGGCTGGCGGCAGCGGTTATGGAGCCGCGCCGGTCGTCACCGTTTCCGGTGGCGGCGGCACAGGTGCGGTGGTCACGGCATCCTTGGGTGTCACCACAGCCTCCTACACGATCACCGCGGGCACCACGACTTACAGCGTCGCGCCCACGGTCACGCTTTCAAACGGAGCCACCGCCACGGCCAACCTCGACGGCACCGGCAAAGTGACCAGCATCACCGTCACGAACCCCGGCAGCTCCTTTACCACAGCCGCCCCCACCCTCACATTCACTGGCGGCACCGTGCTGTCCGCAGGGACCAATCCCACTGGCACTGGCAACGCCACGCGTTACACCGTCGTAGGCCTCAATGTGGTCAATGCGGGCACGGGCTACACGTCACTGCCGACGGTGAGCATCACCGTCGGCACAGGCGCAGCAGCCACGGTGGTGGACGGCAACTTCGTGCTCACCGGCGTCGATCTCACGGACAGCGGCAGCGGTTACACCAGTGCGCCGACGGTGACCGTGACCGGCGGCACTGCGACGGCCACGGCGAACGTCACCTCGGTGGCGCTCGCATCAGACTCCAGCATCGGAGGCAGCGGCAGCCTGACGGTGAATGCTGTCATCTCCGGTGCGTATGGTCTCACAAAGGTCGGCACGGGAACCACCACCTTGACAGGCGCCAACACCTACACCGGCGCGACGGTGGTGAGCGAAGGCGCGCTGCAGGTCGGCGCGAACGGCGCAGGCCAGACCGGGACCGGTGCGGTAAGTGTGCAATCAGGAAGCATGCTGCTGGGCACCGGCTACGTGCAGGGCAGCAGCTTCACCGCAGCGAGCGGGTCCACCGTGCAGGTAGGAGACAGCACGGCGCAAAGCAGCTACGGCACGCTGCATTTCACGCCCACCGCAGGCTCGGGCAGCATCGACTTTCAGGCAGGCAGCACGATCATCCTCGGCATCAATCCCGGCGGCACCTCAGACATGCTGCAGATCACCGGCACGGGGAGCACCCTCGTCAATTTCAACGGAAACCTCACCATCACCGCCGGAGCCTTCACTCCGGCCGCCGCCACCTTCCATCTGCTGGACTGGTCGGGTCTGGGAGCTGCGCCCACGTTTGACAGCCGCTACAACTACACCGGTCTGGTGTATGGAAATGGCGACACCCCAGCGGGGCTGATCTTGCCAGACCTCACCGGCACTGGCTTTGCCTGGGACTTCAGCGCCTTCACCAGCGCGGGTGATCTCTCCATCGTCGTGGCCAATGTGCCTGAGCCTTCCCGGGCGCTGCTGCTGGGGCTGAGCTTGGCGCTCCTCATGGCAAGACGCCGCCGCTGAAATTGGTTTTTGAATGCCCGGGCTGGGAATATAGCGGTTCGCAAAACTCATTTACGTTTAGCAGGCTGTTTCTTGCTCGAAGATCAGGGGCTTCGGCGGCGGCTGGCTGAGGACAGCCAGCCCTACCCGCGCTGGACATGCGAATGCCCAGCGCGAGGTAGGGCGGCTTGTCCTCAAGCCGCCGCCGAACGTCTCCACGCACGCTTTCCGAAATCAGTTTTGGAAAACGCCATCTCTCTGCGGGGCAGGCGCGGTGACCGCACGAAATCGCCACAATCAGTGCGGCGCAGCCTGAATTTTTGGGCATAACCCGGCCCCTGCAGTCCCCCTCGCCGCCACCGAATCTATCAAATCTGACAAAACAGGCGCAGCGAATTGGTTGCCTATGGCTCTGGGGCTGCTATTCTCGCGACCCCCCTTCCCTCAAAACTGCCCATGACCCCTGATAAAATTCGCAACATCGCCATCATTGCCCACGTCGATCACGGCAAAACCACGCTCGTTGACGGCCTCCTGCGCTCCAGTGGCAATTTCCGCGAAAACCAAGCCATTGCCGAACGCGCGATGGATTCCATGGACCTCGAAAAGGAAAAGGGCATCACCATCAAGGCGAAGAACACTTCCGTTCATTGGAATGACCACATCATCAACATCGTTGATACTCCCGGCCATGCCGACTTCGGCGGCGAAGTGGAACGCGTGATGAAGATGGTGGACGGCGTGATGCTCGTGGTGGACGCCTATGACGGCCCGCAGGCGCAGACGCGTTTCGTGTTGAAGAAGGCGCTGGAACAGGGCATCAAGCCGATCGTGCTCATCAATAAGATGGACCGCCCGAACATTGAACCGCAGAAGGTGCATGACAAGGTTCTCGAATTGTTCCTCGAACTCAACGCCACCGAAGAGCAGTTCAATGCCGCCTTCCTTTATGGCAGTGCCCGTGCAGGCTGGGTGACGGATTCCCCGACCGGCGAGCAGCATGACATGACCTTCCTCCTGGGCAAGATCGTGGAGCACATCCCGGCCCCGAAAGCCGAAGTCGAAGGCAGCTTTGAAATGCTCGTCTCCAACATCGACTGGGACAACTTCGTGGGCCGTGTGGCCATCGGTAAAGTCACACGCGGCAGCGTGAAACTGGGTGACCGCGTTTTCCTGCTGGGCAAGACCCCGGAAGAGAAAGCCAAGCCGGTCAAAGTGACCAAGGTGTTCCAATACACCACGCTGACCACCAGCGACTCCGTGGAAGGCATCGCCGGTGACATCGTCGGTATCTCCGGCTTTGAAGACGTGGACATTGGCCAGACCGTGGCAGGCGCGGCAGACGCCCCTGCCCTGCCCTTCGTGGCGATCGATCCTCCGACCATCGTCATGCAGTTCGCTGTGAATGACGGCCCGCTGGCCGGACGCGAAGGCGAACACGTGACCTCCCGCAAGATCCGCGACCGCCTGGACCGCGAGCAGAAGATGAATGTGACGATCAGCGTCAAGGACACCGACACCGCTGGTATCTTTGATGTCAGCGCCCGTGGTGCCATGCAGATCGCCGTGCTGGTGGAGCAGATGCGCCGTGAAGGCTTCGAAGTGCTCGTCTCCCGTCCGATGGTGATCATGAAGCGCATCGACGATGTGCTGTGCGAGCCGTTTGAAACCCTCTTCCTTGACGTGCCGGATGAATACCTCGGCCCGATCATGAAGTGCATCAACGAGCGCAAAGGCAAGCTGGAGGACATGAACGCCCACGCCGGACGCACCACCCTGCAGGCCCTGGTTCCTACTCGTGGCCTCATCGGCTTTGAGTTTGAATTGATGAACCTTTCCAGCGGTCACGGCATTCACAGCCATCTCTTCAAGGAGTACGCCCCGCATGCCGGACCGATGCAGACCCGCTCCACGGGCACTCTCGTCAGCACCGAAGGCGGCGAAGCCACCAGCTACGCGTTGGATACCATCCAGATCCGCGGCAAGCTCTTCATCGGCCCGGGTGAGCTCGTCTATGACGGCATGCTCATCGGTGAAAACCCACGCGCAGACGATCTGCCCGTGAACCCGACGCGCAGCAAGAACCTGACGAACTTCCGTGAAGCCGGCGGCACCAAGGCCATCGCGCTTTCCCCACCGGTCCGCTTCAGCCTTGAGCGTGCCATCGAGTACATCGCCCCCGATGAACTCGCCGAGTGCACGCCGAAGAGCATCCGCCTGCGCAAGCGCACGCTGGACTCCAGCCAGCGCCAGCGCGAGAAGAAGAAGAGCGAAGCCCAGCTCGAAGGCGCGGCGTAAGCGCCTGCTGACAGCAACGCAAACCATCTCTGAAGCCCGACCGACCTTCGTGTCCGTCGGGCTTCATTGTGTTTGGGGGCTTGGAAAGTACTCCAGAGCTTATAGCGGTTCGCAAAACTCATTTCCGTTTAGCAGGCTGTTTCTTGCTCGAACATTGTGGGCTTCGACGGCGGCGGACTGAGGACAGTCCGCCCTACCAGCCTTGGGCAAGCGCGTGCCCGGCGCGAGGTAGGGCGCTTGGTCCTCCAAGCGCCGTCGAGCGTCGCCACGCGTGCTTTTCGGAAATCTGTTTTGGAAAACGCTATAAGCTCGTTCTGGGCAGCGCTGCCGCAGGGTCTATGATCGAAGCTAGCTCAACCTGCCCAACCACATCGCAGTCGCCCTTGACGGCCTCACAACATCGCAGCCCCTTCCGGAAAGAGCTAAAGCTCTGGAGTACTTTCCCACCCTTCAATGCGTCAGCGCATAGAAGATGATGTTGATGCCCAACGGATACGCATACTTCTCGGAGAACTCGCGGAAGTACCACGGATCACTCCCCTCCTGCTCCCATCCCTCCCCGGTGTCGGTGTTCCAGCAGATGACCATCATGAGGCGGCGTTTGTCGTCGAAGTAGCCGCGATAGTGGACGTGCTCGGAGCCCTCCTTGTCGAACTCATACGTGATGCCCTGGTTGATGACATACTCAGCGAAGCGGATGTGCGGGATCTGCGGCTTCACCTTGATGGGAAAGACCATGTGGAAGATTTCGTGCTCCAGGGGGATCTCCTCCAATTTGCGGTCGGGGAAGATTTGCTTGAGGGCGACTTCGAAGTTCTCCCACTCACGCGTGCCCCAGAAGTCGTCGACCATGATGAAGCCGCCGTTGAGCATGTACTCGCGCATGGTCTTCGCTTCGTCATCGGTGATGTCGATGTCGCCGACTTCGATCATGTAGAGGAAGGGGAAATGGCGGAACTGCTCGGGATCAATATCGACGATGGCGCCGTTTGGATTGACCTGCAGCGAGGTGAGCTGCTGGAGGCGGTAGGACATGTTCATGTCGGAATCCGGATAGTCCGTGGACCATTTGCGATTTCCCCTGCCCCAGCCGCGCCCGCCGTGGCTCATCGAATTATAGCGGATGCGGGCGAAGGTGAAGGTGTCGTTGGGCAGTTCCTTGCTCACCGGCCAGGTGGGGTAGCCCTCCTCCTGACCGCGACGGGTGTCTCGCGGATCTTCGGGCACGCTGCCATCCTTGACGCCGAACTGGGTGGGACGC
>NZ_JBIPNG010000068.1:0-19546 GCF_044373815.1 Prosthecobacter sp.
GTCATACACCCCATCGCCCTTCGTCGATTCATGCAGCGAGATTCGGCTCTTCGGTGTCAGCTCGTCCGTGCCGTCGATGTCCTGCATGTAGGTGCGCATCTCGACGATGTACATCTTGCCGTTGCCATCAAAGGCGATCGCCGTCGGTTCCTTGATGATCGGATCACTCAGCACCAGCTCCAATGAGTAGCCATTCGGCAACTCAATCGTCTTCAGCTCCTCCTCGGCACTCAGCGCCTTGACGGGAAAAGTGTAAGTCGGCTTCGTTTGAGCGAATGCCGCAGTGCTGGCGAAGGCGAGAAAGGAAAGGAGACGGAGGTGCATGACGGACGGAGGTTGAAATATAGCCATATACATACTTCCGCCACCCTTCGTTCCTTTGGTGACAGGCTGCCAAATTTTGTTAAAATCCGGCCATGCCGTTGCCACGTCTCCAAGCCGATTTTTTCGACCGGATCGCCGATCCGCAGGGCGTGCGGGCCATCTTCGAGCACATGCCGGGCGTGTTCTTTTTCATGAAGGATGACCAGGGGCGGCACATCGCGGCCAACAGCGCCACGTATGAACGCTTCGGCATCAAGAGCGAGCGCGAACTCGTCGGTGCGATGGATGAGAAATTCTTCCCGTCCGAGGTCGCCAAAGCCTACCGCGAGGACGACCAGAAAGTCATCCGCAGTGGCAAGCCGCTCATCAACCGCCTCGAAGTCTGGTATGACGAGCAGCACAACCTGAACTGGTTCCTCTGCACCAAGCTCCCCGTACTCGACAAACGCGGCAAAGTCATCGGCGTCATGGGCATCACCCGGCGGGATGAAGACCGCATGCGCCAGCACGATGTGCGCGAAGTGACCGCCGCCCTTCAATACGCCCGCGCGCACTGCCATGAGGTCGTCACCACGGCGGAACTCGCCCGCGCCGCCGGAGTCTCAGAGCGTCATCTTCACCGCAAGCTCCGCGCCGCCCTCGGCCTCAGCCCCTACGAACTGCTGCTGCGCGCACGCGTTCAATCCGCCGCCGAAGCCCTGGCCAAAACATCCACCCCCATCATCCAGATCGCCCTTGATCATGGCTTCTGCGATCAAAGCGCCTTCACCCAGCAGTTCCGCAAACGCACCGGCATGACCCCCAAGGAGTTTCGCACCCGGCATCACGGGTAATTGGCTCAAAGCACGAATTCAGCCATCAGAAGATGCCGCGCGAAGAAAAGCCAGCCTTTGGCGCAAGCTGTTGGCTGCAGAGGTGTCCGGCAGCAGGGCCTCATCAAGCATGAGCGTCAATTCCCATCCTCCATGCGGATGTCTGACATGGGCTGCACCCAAACTGCTCCACCAGGTCAGCATTACATGATTTTCATCCAGCACCTGCGCCACAAACTTCCGGATGCCAATGGAGTACGCATGCTCCCAGATCGCAGCCAGCAAAATCGTTCCTGCACCTTGCCCCTGAAACTCATCCGCCACCGTGAAGGAGACTTCCGCCGTATCTGCCTGCTCTCCCATGCGCCAGAATGAACCGCCTCCCACGCCCGGAACATCATCGTTGTTTTCGATCACAATGATCCAGCTCGCATGCTGCCCCTGATCTTCCGCACACAGCCGGTCGATGAAGGTCGGATTGGCGCCGCGAAAGCTCGTCCAGAACCTGAAGTACGTGGATTCAGGCGAAAGCCTCCTGAAGGCCTCAATGATCCGCTCCCGATCATCCGGCAGCAGCGGACGCAGGATCACGGGAAGTTGGTCACGAAGTTGCAGTCGATAGTGGTCCAGCAAAACAGAGAGGTTTGATTTGCACCCAAGTAGTGGCCAAATGGGCAACTGTTCAACCCTGACAAAGCGGACATCTGGCAATCGGATTTGTGAGAAGCCGCATCCTTGTCTAGCCTGCACCCATGCCAGCCCCGCGAAACACCCCCAAATCCGAAGTCCTGCGCGGGCTCGTGGACCGGGTTGTGTTTCACAACGAGGACAACGGCTACTGCATCCTCAAAATCGTCCCCGAAGGCCGGCGCGATGTCGTGAGCCTGATCGGCAAAGCGCCCCGCGTGGTCGCCGGAGAGGAGTTCGAAGCCCGGGGTGTGTGGGAGCCGAACCGCGACTTCGGCCCGCAGTTCAAAGCAGACGCGCTCAAACTCCGACGCCCCGATTCGCTCGCAGGCATCGAGCGCTACCTCGGCAGCGGCTTGATCGAAGGCATCGGGCCGAAGTATGCCAAGCGCATGGTCGAGAAGTTCGGGCCGAAGGTCTTCGACATCATCGAGAACGAATCCAAGAAACTCGAAGACGTGGAAGGTGTGGGCAAAAAGCGTCGCGTGGAAATCCGCGAATCCTGGATCAAACAGAAGTCGATCCATGGCATCATGCTCTTCCTGCATCAGCACGGCATCAGTTCCTCCCGTGCCCTGCGCATTTATAAAACGTACGGTGAAGAGTCGCAGGCGGTTCTGAAGGAGAACCCCTACCGTCTGGCGCAGGACATTCGCGGCATCGGCTTCAAAACGGCGGATGACATCGCCTATCAGCTCGGCGTGGCCGAGGATGCCCCGGAACGTATCAAGGCGGGGATTCTGCACGTGCTCGAAACCGCCGCCGGAAGCGGCCATTGCTGCGTCCCAGAAACCGAGGTGATCAAAAAAGCCATCGACCTTCTCGGTGTGGAGGCTTTGATCGCACCGCAGATCGACGCGCTCATTACTGAGGACAAGGTCGAGCGACATAGTGATGCGGGCACTCCTGCCCGCAATGAAGACGCCGCGATCGGAACTGCGGGCAAGAGTGCCCACATCACTTCTCTCTACCTGCCCTACCTGCGCGCCGCAGAGCAAAGCATCGCGGCGAATGTGAAGTCACTCGCCGCCCTGCCCGCAGCCTATCCAAGCATCGATGAAGACGCCGCCCTGGCCTGGGTGATGAAGAAGACCGGCAAAGAACTGGCCGATAGCCAGCAGCGCGCCGTGCGCGAAGCCCTGCGGCATCGCCTGCTCATCATCACCGGAGGTCCCGGTGTGGGCAAGACCACCATCCTGCGCAGCATCCTGCTCATCCTGCAAAGCAAGCAGATCAGACTCGTGCTCGCCGCGCCCACTGGCCGTGCGGCCAAGCGCCTCACCGAAAGCACAGGCCTTGAAGCCAAGACACTCCATCGCCTGCTCGAATACCAGGGCGAAGGCCAGTGGGGTCGTCATCGCGGCAAACCGCTCGCGGGTCATTTGTTCGTCGTCGATGAAGCCTCGATGATCGACGCACCGCTGATGGCGCAGTTTCTCTCCGCGCTGCCAGACGGTGCGCATCTGCTCATCGTGGGAGATGCCGATCAGCTCCCCTCCGTCGGCCCAGGCATGGTGCTGCACGATCTGATCGCCAGCGACAAGGTGCCCTGCGTGAAGCTCACCGAGATCTTCCGTCAGGCCGCCAGCAGCCGCATCATCACCAGCGCACACGCGATCAATCGCGGTCAGGTTCCCGATCTGAAACCCTCACGCAGCAGCGACTTCTTTTTCCTTCAGGAGAGTGAACCCGAAGAGATCAAGCACACCCTCGTCGAACTCGCTCACACCCGACTCGCCACCAAATACGGTCTCGATCCCATCCGCGACATCCAGGTGCTCACGCCGATGAACCGCAACCTCCTCGGCACCATCTCGCTCAATCAATCCCTGCAGCTCGCGCTCAATCCGCCCAACGAACTCAAGTTCGAAATCGAGCGCTTCGGCGTCACCTTCCGCGTCGGCGACAAAGTCATCCAAACCCACAACAACTACGACAAGGAAGTCTTCAACGGCGACATCGGTCACATCGTCACAATCGATGCCGATCCCGTCAAAGTTCACGTCCGCTACGATGCCGATCGCCTCGTCGAATACGAACCCGGAGAGCTCGATGAACTCCAGCTCGCCTACGCGCTGAGTATTCACAAAAGCCAGGGCAGCGAGTTCCCCTGCGTCATCATTCCCGTCAGCACCCAGCACTACGTCCTGCTGGAGCGCAGCCTGATCTACACCGCCATCACACGCGCCAAAAAACTGTGCGTCCTCGTCGGCGATGAGCGCGCTCTGTCACTCGCCGTGAGCAAACAGGAAAGCCGCAAACGCTGGACGGGGCTGCGCCAATTATTGTGCTCGTCTTCCGGCGGATGATCGGATATGAATCCCGGCATGACGGATCAAGCTCAGCTTTCCACGGCCTGGTTGAGACAGGCGTGCCACACGCGTCGCAAGGTGAATGCCGGCTGGTGGCTCGCACGGGCGATGCCCCTTCTGGTGATGGCGGGAGTGCTCGGCTTTGTCGTGATTTTTGTGCTCCGTTCGCGCGGCATGGATCTGGGATGGCACCACGTCTGGCCATGGGTGGCGTCTGGCTTTGCAGCTTTGATGATCACAGCCTGGCTGCTCGCACGGCGGCAGTTTGTTTCCACATCACAGGCCTTGGTGCGGCTTGAGTCCGAACTCCATCTGCACAATGCCCTGACCACAGCAGCCGCAGGCCGAGGTGTCTGGCCCGCACTGGTTCCATCTGTGGACGACGGCTGGCGCTGGCGCTGGCAGACCTTGGGTGGGCCCATCGTCGCATTTGCCGGCAGTCTCGCCCTCGCGATCTTCCTGCCCGTGGCCCAGGATGCTGAAGCCAAAGGACCGACGGTGGAGCCGCAGGCCTGGGCCCAGATGGAAGACTGGCTGGAAAAGCTCCAGGAAGACAAGATCGTCACCGAGGAGGAAAAAGACGAGCAGCTCGCGAAAATCGCGGAACTGCGGGATCAGCCACCGGAAAAGTGGTTCAGCCATGAGAGCCTCAATGCGGGGGACACCCTCAAAGAGCAGCTGCAGCGCGACATCAAACAACTGGCTCAAAATCTCTCCACAGCGGAGCGCAGCCTCAATGCACTGAAAAATTACGCCGACCAGCTTTCGGTGGAAGCCAAGGAGCAGCTGCTCAAAGACTTTGATCAGGCACTGGCAGACATGAAGTCGAGCTCCTTGGAGCTTGATCCTGAACTGCTGAAGTCGATTGCGGGCCTCGATCCAAAAAATCTGAAGAGCCTTTCCAAGGAGCAGATGAAAGAGCTGGGCGAGTCGATGAAAAAGAAGGCGGGCGCCTGCAATGGCATGTGCAAAAACCCCGGCTTTCTCGGTGATGGCGAAGGCGAGGACGACGCACTGGCTGAGGCCTTGGGACTGCTGAAAAAACAAGGCCAGGGCATGGGGGTAGAGGGTGAGGGGCCCGGCAATGGCGGCATCTCACGTGGCCCCGGCACTGCACCGTTGACACTCTCCGATGAAGAAAACGATTTCGGCACGAACAAAAAAGAAGCGGTGTCGAACACCGACATGTCACGTGCCCAGGTGGGCAACATGCTGGCACTTCAGGATGGCAAACACGAGGTCGACAAGAGCATCAAAGGCCCCCAGGCCGCCGGTGCCATTCAAAACGCCGGCCAAGGCGGCGAGCAGGTCTGGCGTGAGTCTTTGACGCCTGAGGAGAAGGCCGTGCTGAAGCGCGTTTTCCGCTGAGCGTTCGCTTTCGCATCTGCACTCGGAGCGCATTTGTGAAATGTGTGTGAAGTTCCCTTTTCATCTCGACTTCATGCCTTGGTTCTTGTTTTAGTCGGATGAATGAACGACGCCTACGCTTCAGACTCAGAAATTCAGTCGGCATCCCTACCAGTCGATGCCCTGCGACGCACCCTGAACGAGGTGCTTTTTGGGCAAAGTGAACTCATCGAGCTGGTGCTCTGCGGCGTCATTGCACGCGGCCATGTGCTGCTCGAAGGTTTGCCGGGTCTTGGAAAAACCGAGCTGGTGAAAGGACTGTCAAAAGCTCTCAATCTCACCACACGCCGCGTACAGTTCACGCCCGACTTGCTTCCCGGTGACATCACGGGAAATCCCGTGCTGCAGGAGGTGGATGGCAAACGCGAGTTCGTGTTTCAACCGGGGCCCGTGTTTACCAACCTGCTGCTGGCGGATGAAATCAACCGCGCCTCTCCCAAGACGCAATCCGCACTGCTCGAAGCCATGCAGGAGCGCCGGGTGACGGTGCTGGGCCAGACGCACACACTGCCAGATCCTTTCTTCGTGCTCGCCACGCAGAACCCCATCGAACTTGAAGGCACCTATCCGCTGCCTGAGGCGCAGGTGGACCGCTTTTTGTTCAAGCTTGAGGTGCTGCGCAATTCAGCCGCGACGCTCGCAAAGATCGTCACCCAGCGCGAACTCGGCGTGGAGCCGCAGGTGACCTCCGTGGTCACACGCGAGGCGTTTGCGCTGATTCAGGCCACCGCACGGCGGATCTTCCTGCCCGAGATCGTTGCGGACTACATCGCGCGCATCGTCGATGCCACACATCCGGGGCAGTCGCACGCGGCATTAGGCGTGCGCTTCGGCGCCAGCCCGCGTGCAGCGCTCAGTTTAGCGGCCGCTTCCAAGGCGCGCGCGCTGATGCATGGCCGGCCAAATGCGAGCTTCGAAGACGTTCAGGCATTGGCGCTCCCGGTGCTCAATCACCGCGTGCTGCTGGACTACACCGCACGCATGGATGGCAAAACGAGTGCCGGCGTGGTGCGAGCCATTCTGGCGGAAGTGCCCGTGCAAAACCTCGCGACACCACGCACCCTGAAGGAGGCCGCATGAAGTTTTTTCACCGACTGTGGCTGGGTGTGCTGCTGCTGGGGGCAACGGCGGCGCATGCGCAGAAAAACATCGCCAATGAGGAGCTCGACCCGCTCTCAGGCACTCGCGTGCAGGTTCGCAGCGTGTTTGATCCGCTGCCTCCCTCGGGATATGCGCCCATGCGCATCGTGGCGACAAACGGCACCGGCCGGAATGCGCGCTGGGGCTTTGATTTCCATTCTCAGACCCAGCACTACCGGCAAAACGCGCACCGCAGCAGCTTTGCGCTCGATGTCCCCTCGCGCTCCACCCAGTCGGCATTGTTCATGGTGCCGCTGGCCGTGGACTACGGGGACAGAAGCGTGAGCGTTTCCAGCCATGTGCTGAGCGTGGATTTCTCAGGCACGGGTTTTGATGTGGGGTCAAAATACGAGCATGAAAACCGCGTCACCGGTCGCACGGCTCTCGCCCTGAGCGAGACGCTGGCCGAGTTCAGCATCACCCAGTTGAACAAGGAGATGGAGTCGAGGCTTCGCTCCAGCAGCGGCGGCTACTACGGCGGCCCCGTGACGTTTGGCAGCCGCTTTGACGTGTCGGATCTCCCGGACTCCTGGTTGGGCTACAGTGGTTTTGACATCATTCTCCTCAGCAGCATCGACTGCCAGAAGCTGAAGCCAGGTGTGAAGCGCGCGCTGCTGGAGTGGGTGCGGCTGGGCGGTACGCTGCATGTCTATCTCTCGCCGGGTGCCGTGGCTTCATCGCTGGGGCTGCCCGAGGTGACGGATGCAGGTTCAAAGGCGGTCTCGCTGGGAAAAATCGCGGTCTTTGGCTGGGACGGCAAGACTTTGCCTGCAAGAGAGACCATCAACCGCTACTGGGGTGAGAAAGTGCGTTTGGAAAGTCTCAGGTCTGACCATGCCACGTCAGGCTCATGGCCGCTGCTGTCTCTGCTGGGCTCGCGCAGCTTTGCCTCATGGCAGGTCATCGTGTTCCTCGTCGTCTTCGGCCTGCTGGTGGGTCCGGTGAATCTCTTCGTGCTGGCTCCTGCGGGCAGGCGGCACAAGCTCTTCGCCACCACGCCGCTGCTTTCCATCGGCGCCAGCCTCGTCATGGTGGTGCTCATCCTTCTCCAGGATGGCACCGGCGGCAGCGGCAGGCGTTTTGTTGCCATTGATTTGGAACCGGATGAAGCGGCAGCCTACGTGACGCAGGAGCAGGTCTCCCGCACGGGCGTGCTTCTCGGCGCGGCTTTTGAGATGAAGCAGCCCGTGCTCATCGAGCCCCTCACCATGCCAGACACACCCTGGGCAAAGCTGAAAAACACCAACAACGTGCAGCCCGTGGACCTGACGCAAAGTGGACGCGAACGTCGCGGAAATTTCTTCCAAAGCCGTGCGGAGCAGGGGCAGGTGCTGCGCGCCGCCGTCTCCACTCGCGCACGCTTGGAACTCAAAGCTGGTGCCGCGCCCGATGCCGCCCCGACTTTAATTTCGGCACTCGGCTTCACCGTGGATGAGTTGTTTTATACAGATTCCTCGGGCGCGAACTGGCGTCTGGAAAAACCACTGAGCACGGGCCAGAGCGCGATGCTGGTCAAAACAGATTACAGCGCTCACCGGCTGGGGCGCGAGGCAGCCATGCAGCCTGCGGTGCAATCCTTGCGTGACCAGCTCGCCGTGGTCGGCAAGGACCGGCGCTCGTTCTTCATCGCAAAAGCCCGGAAGGCACCGGATTTCACACTCGACACCCTGTCCTCCATTCGTTGGGAGGACGATCGCATTGTTGTCTTCGGCCCGATCACGCAGCCCTGAACTCCGCATCTTCGATCTTCATGTCATCGTCTGTTTCAAACTCCGCCCCCGCTCACGAGATGGACCGCAGCCAGCCTGCGGTCGTGGTGGAGGATCTGCACCGCACCTTTGGCACCCTGAAGGCGGTGGATGGCGTGTCCTTCAGCATTGATCATGGTCGGGTGGTCGGCTTCGTCGGTGCCAATGGCGCGGGCAAAACCACCACCATGCGCATCATGGCCACGCTTGATTCTCCCGGCAGCGGTCGGGTTTGCATGGGCGGTCACAATGTCGTGCATCATCCCGCCAAGGTGCGCCGTCTGCTCGGCTGGATGCCAGACAGCTTCGGCACCTATGAGCACATGACCGTGCTCGAATACCTCGACTTCTATGCGCGTGCCCTCGGCTTCAAAGGCGCGGATCGTCTCCGCCGCATCCAGGAGGTGATGGACTTCACCGATCTCACGCCGCTGGCAGACCGCATGAGCAACAAGATGTCCAAAGGTCAGACCCAGCGCCTCTGCCTGGGCCGCGCGCTTTTGCACGATCCGCAGATCCTCATCCTCGATGAACCTGCGGCAGGCCTTGATCCCAAGGCGCGCGTCGAACTGAAAAACCTCATCCGCATTCTCGCGCAGGAGGGCAAGACCATCCTCATCAGCTCCCACATCCTCAGCGAACTTGGCGAGATGTGCGACAGCCTGCTCTTCATCGACAAAGGCCGCATCGTGCATCATGGCGACGCTGAAAGCATGGTGCGCGGCACCGAGACCGCCGGCGAGACACTGGTGAATGTGCAGATCGCCGGCGAACCCGCCAAACTCATCGAATGGGCGCTCACCGCCCCGCTGATCAAGGTCGAAGAAGAGACCAAGCGCGGCGCGCGTCTGCGCATTCAGTCTGCCGATGAGGCCACACTGGCAGGAGTGCTGCGCCGCATGATCCAGGACGGCCTCCCCGTGCTGGACTACCACCGCGAGGAGCGCCGCCTCGAAGACGCCTTCATCGACATGCTCGGCCAGATAGACAAGAACACGTTCAAATCCCCGCCGCCCGGAGGGTTGCCGCAAAAAAACACAGAGGACGCAAAATAATGCATCAAAACTGGCTCCTCATTTTTGCAGCTTTTGCCGCTTCTTTGTGGCCATCCCAAGCATGAACACTTCCTTTGCCATCACGGACTTTCCCGACAGCCTCTCCCCGATGGTGGTCAAGGAGCTGCGGCAGGGACTGCGCACGCGGCTGTTCGCTGGCGTGCTGCTCACGCTGCATCTCATGCTGGTGCTGCTCACGCTCATGAGTGGCGGGGCGGAAAATGCCACAGTGGTGAGCGGATGGTTCGATGGCATCGTCACACTCGTGCTTTGCATCATCATGCCTCTGCGCGGTTTTTCCGCCGTGGCAGATGAGTTGAAGTCCGGTACGTTGGACATGCTGGCGCTCACCCGTCTCTCGGCCGGGCGCATCATCTTCGGCAAATGGGCCGCCATCGCCTCGCAGTCGCTGCTGCTCATGCTCAGCATTCTGCCCTATGTGGTCGCGCGTTTCGTGTTTGGCGGTTTGGATCTCTTCGGCGAGATCGCGGCGCTGTTTTACAAATGGCTGGCCGGCGTTGTGATTGCGGCGGTGATCGTGGCGCTCTCCACCCAGCGCCAGTTCTGGCTGCGGGCCGTCGTAGTTTTTCTGCCGTTGCTGATGATCGGTGGCTGTAGCGCGTTTTCTTTCATGGTGATGACACGCATGGGATCCAGTACCACCTCGGGTTCGATGTTCACTGTCTTTACCAAGTCGGGCGGAGCCAGTTCTGCGCTGCTGGTGGTGGGAATGGCAGCCTGGGCGATTTTCTTCTTTCTCAGTCTGGCGGCCACGCGCATCGCGCCGAGCGCTTCGCTCCTGAGCGTGGTCAAACGCTCCGTGCATTTCGTCATGATCTTGTCGTTGCTGCTGCTGGGCTGGCTGACCGGGTCGGGAGCCGACATGGGCATGATCGCTGCGGGCGTGCTCACCTTGCTGATGATGGACGCCTTGACTGAGCGCGTGAACGAAGTGCCCTCGGTGTATGCCGCCTTTTATCAGCGCGGCTGGCTGGGCCGTGTCGCCCTGTGGCTGCTGGCACCTGGCTGGGTCACAGGTCTGCTCTACTCGGTGTTGCTGGTGGCGCTGGTGGCGGTTTACGTAGGGTGGACTCGCAGTGTGGAAGAGGCAAAGCTGGTCGTCGTGAGCGCTTGCGGGACGTGGATGATCGCGGCCTTGGTCCAGCTGTTTTCCACGCGCAAGTCTCGTGATCTCCTTCCGCCGTTCATCATCTTCTGGCTGTTTGTAAACGTGGTGATTGCGATCCTGAGCGTTCCGCTGATGGCGTCGGCGAGCATGAGGAGTGCCACGGCCTGGTTCACCTGCGCACTCCCGCAGTTTTTGTCATCGGGCTACAAGACCGCGCAGGCGGGGGACAAGGCGGCCCTTCTCCAGCTCGGCATGCTTACCGCCTCCATCTGGCCTGCACTGCTGCTGATCTCCGCAGTGTTTGCCTGGCGGCATGCACGCGGTGCCCGGCAGGAAGGCTGGCGCATGGTTCACGCTGTTAAAGGAGGCACCGCAGTCTGACATGAACGCCACTCTGCCCATGCTGCGTGATTTCAGCGATCGCTTCAGCCCGATCGTCGTCAAGGAACTGCGCCAGGGCCTGCGCACACGGTTCTTCACCTCGTCGCTGATCTTGTTTCACACCTTCATCATCCTGCTTCTCATCACGGTGACGTTTGGCGCGCCAGTGGAGGCGGTGAACGGCATCTTTTGGGGCATCGCAGGTTTCATGCTGCTGGCGGTCATGCCACTGCGTGGATTTGCCGCCCTGCATACCGAAGCTGCGGATGGCACATTGGACATGCTGACGCTCACCTCCATCGCGTCATTTCGCATCCTCTATGGCAAATGGGTCGCGCTCTACAGTCAGACGTTGCTGGTCGCAGGCTCCATTCTTCCCTACATGGTCGCACGCTACTTCTTTGGTGGCGTGGAAATTCTGCAGGAGGTCGTGGCGCTGGTGATTTTGGCTCTCGGCTCCGGTGTTATCACAGCAGCGTTGCTGTCCTTTTCTTCTCAGGGCCCCTTGTTGCTGCGCATCTTTCTGGCGCTGTGTGTGGGGGCGGGGGCGGTGACGCTGGGGTTCTTCACCGCAATCCTCGTGTCGGCATCACAGGCAGACTCGATGGTGCGCGAATTCTTTGCGCTCGCTCTATGGGAGCAGTGCAGCCTCATTGGCGGCATTCTGGCTCTGGTGGTCTATGCCGTGTATTATTTTCTGGCGCTCGGCTCCTCACGCATCGCTCCGCCATCGGAGAATCACAGCACGCTGAAGCGCCTCGTCGCACTGGCCGTGCATGGCGCTTTGATGGTGACGGGCCTGCTGCTGTGTTTTCTCAACACGGATCCTGACGTTGCTTTTTGGGTCTTCATTCCCCTGATGGTCCTGACGCTCATCGTTTGCATGGATGTGCTGACGGAGGAGATGCCACGCTATCCCACTGCTGTGGCAGTGCTGGCACGGCGTGGGCGTTTTGGCAGGCTGGCGGGCAGACTCTTGTACCCTGGCTGGGCTTCCGGCGTGATCTTCTCCGCCGTCATGTGTGTGATGGCGTTGAGCATCATGGCTGGCATCACTCTGCGACATTCCTCCTGGGATTGGGACGACGGCCCGGGCGTTTACATGGTCTGCCTCTTCCTGGCTGTCTTCGTGCCGGTGATCCTGCGCATCAATCGAACGAACACTTTTGTAAACTGGTGGGTGGTGCAGCTTTGCTCAATGATCTGCGGGATCATGCTAACGATGTTTTGCTTCACCATGAATGCGCGTGATCTGGGCGTCATCGGCATTTTCACCCCCATCACCACGTTGTTTGGCGTCAACTGTGTGGACTACAACAGCCGTCAGGGCATCATGTTGCTGGGTTGTGTGTTCAGCGCAATTTGGCTCCTCGCCGCCATGGTGCGTGCAGCGTCAAGTTTCAATACCTACACCACGCTCGAATGCGAAGCGCTTGAGCAAATCGCTCAGGAACCCCATCGTACTCATGACGCTGCTTGAAGATGCCAGCGCATTGCGCACGCTGCACATTCGCGCACGTGGCTGGGCGCGCGTGCTGAAGCTGCCCTTCCGTCAGCAGCGCTGGCGTGGCCATGCGGGTGAGTTTCTCGGCAGCGGCACCGGCAGCAGCCTCGACTTCCAGGACCATCGCCTCTACCTGCCCGGTGACGATCCACGCCAGATCAACTGGCAGGCCTACGCCCGCACCGGCACCTACTCGATGAAGCTCTATCGCGAGGAGGTGCGCCCGCTCGTCGATGTGATCCTCGATGTCTCGGCCTCCATGTTCGCCTTTGCGGCCAAAGAGCAGCGTGCGCTGGAATTGTTTGCCTACACCATCGAGTCGGCGCTGCAGTCCGGCGCCACCCTGCGCTGCTACGCCGTCGCCGGAGCACAGCATCAATTGCTGGAGCCCGAGGTCATTCTCAGCGGCCAGTGGCACTCCCGCGTCAGCGCCTTGATCCCTACTCAGGAAACTCCCGCGCTCAACCGTCTCTCCCTGCGTGCCGGGGCCATGCGCGTCTTCATCAGCGACCTGCTGTTTGCCACCGAACCGGAAGCCATGCTCGCCTGCCTCAGCACTCGCAGTGGTCGCGGCATCGTCTTCGCTCCGCAGGCGCAGGAAGAGGCCGATCCCGGCTGGGATGGGAACTATGAATTCATCGACCCCGAGACCGGCCTGCCACACGAGCACCGGGTCGAAGCCGCGCTGCTGCAACGCTACGAATCAGCCTACCGCCGCCATTTTGAACTTTGGAAAGCAGCCGCCCAGAAACATGGCATCGCATTGGCACGTGTGGCCGCAGAAGCCGACTTTCAAAAGGCGCTGCAACTCGAAGGCCTTTCCAGTGGAGCTGTGGAAACCGCATGAATTTCACTCTCGCCAACACTTGGGGCCTGTGGGCACTGCTCGGTCTTCCGGCCGTGATCGCCATTCATTTCCTGCAGCGGCGCAACCGTCGTGTTCCAGCCACCACGCTCTTCCTGCTGCAGCAGATGAAGCGCGAGAGCCGCACCGGCAGCCGCTTTGAACGCCTGCGCACTTCCATCCCGTTCTGGTTGCAACTGCTCATGGTGCTGCTCCTCACCTGGCTGCTGGTGCAGCCACGCTGGCTCAAACACGACGCCGTGCAGCGCATCGTTATCGTGATGGACACCTCCGCAAGCATGCAGGCATTTCGCGTTCCCGCTGTCAAAGCAGTGGATGATGTTCTCGGCCTGCTCGAAGGGCCGCTCGCACGCGCGGAGCTCACCCTGCTGTCCTCGGATGCCGAAGCCCCCAGTCTCTATCACGGCACACTGGCCGGTGAACTGCGGCAGGCACTGAATCTTTGGGAGCCACTGCTCGGCGTGCATGATTTCACACCCGCCTTGCGCGTCGCGCGCGGACTCGTCGGGCAGCAGGGCGTCGTAGTGCTCGTCACCGATCACCCTCTGCCAGTGCCACCGCTCTTTGGCGCACAAGTGGTATCCGTGGGTCAGGAAACCGACAACGTCGGCTGGGCTGGCGTGACCGTGGAAGAAAAAGACGGCCAGTGGGTGTGGCATGCGCTGGTGAAAAATTACAGTCGCACAGCACAGGAGCGTCGGTGGCGCGCGCAGGCAGGTGCTGCGGAATCACCCTGGAAACCAGTCAAGCTCGGCCCCGGTGAAACCCAGACGCTCTCGGGTCCTTTCCCCGCCGGTGAGATCCAGCAGATTGCGCTGCACCTCAGCGACGACGCGCTCGCACTCGACAACGATCTGCCGCTCGTGCGTCCCCAGCCCAAGGTGCTCTCACTCTGTCCGCTTGAAGGCAAAGTGCCGTTGCTCGCCGAGTTGTTCAGCCGCTACGCGCACCTGCGCATGGTCGCTGTGCCGGGTGAGTCAGATCTCGTCGCAGCCGTGATGACATCGAGCTTCGCGTTACCAGAGCAGCGGCATGGCTGCTTTTTTCAAGCACCGGCAGATGAAACCGCCCCCTATCTCAAAGGCAGCATCGTCGCCGAACCCCATGCGCTGGTGGAAGGACTGAACTGGCAGGGCCTGCTCGTGCGCGAGTCCAAAGCCATGCCTCGGCAATCGCAGGATCGTGTCCTCCTCTGGCAGGGCGAGCGCCCGCTGATCGTCCTGCGCATGATGCCCGCAGGCGGGCGTCAGTTGATCTGCCAGTTTGATTTGGAAACCTCCAACGCTCGCAAACTGCCCGCCTTCGCCGTGCTGCTGCATCGCTTTCTCGAAGAATTGCGCACCGACAAACTTGCTCCCGAAGCTGCCAATTTTGATGTGCGTCAACACCTCGTCGTCGCACATCGTCAGGATGCCGAAGCCAGTCCATTGAAGCTGGGAGAGCAGGAAATCCCCCTCGCACAGGCGCGGCTGCTGCGCGCCCCCGCACGGCCCGGACACTTCACCGTGCGTCAGGGTGAAACATTGCTGCTGACTGCGGCCGCACATTTTGCCGACACCCGCGAGGCCGACCTTACCCAGGCGAAGCCCTTCAACGAACTCGACAAGATCAAGGCCGTGCAGATCGAGACACTGCACGAGGCCGATCCCAACTGGCGGCTATGGCTCCTCATCCTGCTGCTTCTGCTGTTGGCCAGTTGGTGGTTTACGAATTCCAGACGCGAAATGAAGGAGGTGTCGCGCGCATGATGTTCCGCCATCCAGAATGGTTTGCGCTGCTTCCCGTGCTGCTGCTGGCAGGCTGGCTCTTGCCACGCCTCATGCTCATGCGTCCGGTGCGGCTGCTGCTCGTCGCTTTGATCACGCTGACCCTGGCACAGCCGCAGTGGCGTCGTCTCGCAGACGGCGTGGATCTCTGGGTCCTGCTGGACTCCTCCACCTCAGCCGAGCAGCCGATGGCCAAGGGCATGCAGGAATGGGAAAAGCTGCTCGAAAAAAGCCGGGGCCGCGAAGACCGCATCTTTTACCTCAATTATGCGGCGGAGGTGATGAAGCGCGGTGCTGAAGGCGCGGAGATGTATGCCCGCAATCAAACTCAAACGCGCACCGCTCAGGCCGTGAGTCAGGCGCTCGCTTTTGCCCAACGTGAAGGCCGTGGCAGGCCGGCGCGCATCCTGACTATCACCGACGGTTATTCCACCGAGCCCCTCACAGGCCTCGCCTCTAAACTCACGCAGCAGGGCGTGGAGCTGGACTATCGCCTCGCCCGTGAAATCGAGACCACCGACTACCGCGTCTCCGCCATGAAGCTCCCTGCGCGCGCGCAGCTGGGTGAACCCTTTTTGATCGAAATCGAACTGCGTGGCACCACCGATGACAAGGTCCCCCTCACACTGCTGCGCAACGGGCGTGAACTCAAAACGAGCGAAGTCGCCGTGAAACTCGGCAGCGGCATGATCCGCTTCACCGATCGCCTTCCTGCGGCAGGGGTGGCGCATTACGAAGCCATCATCCAGCCTGGCAAAGACGCGCATTCGGGCAACAACCGCCATGAGGCCATGATTGAAATCGCTGGCGGTCCTCGTGTGCTGCTGCTCACGAAGTACACCAACGATCCCGTTGCAGCCACCCTGCAGCGGCAGGGCTTCACCGTCGAGACCGTCACGGAACTGCGCTCACTGCGTCCTGGCCAGCTGGCAGGAGTGAAGTGCGTCATCTTCAACAATGTCCCCGCATTCGAGCTGCCCTCCGAGTTTCTGCCAGCCATGGATTTTTATGTGCGCGAGCAGGGCGGCAGTGTCCTCATGGCCGGTGGCAAACAGAGCTTTGCGGCAGGCGGCTACTTTGAATCTCCACTCGATCCACTGCTGCCGGTGTCTCTCGAAATGAAGCAGGAGCATCGCAAGCTCATGGTGGCCATGGCCATCGTCATGGACCGCAGCGGCTCCATGGGCATGACCGTGCAGAACGGCTTCACCAAAATGCAGCTCGCCGACGAAGGCGCTGCCAATGCCATCCGCTTCCTTGGTCCGCAGGATCTGCTCGCGGTTTACGCCGTGGACAGCGAAGCCCATGAAATGGTGCCGCTGCAGCAAGTGGGACCGAACCGCGAAAAAATGGAGAGCGCCGTGCGCCGCATCGAAAGCACCGGCGGTGGCATCTATGTTTACAACGGCCTCAAAGCCGCATGGGATCAGCTCAAATCCGCGCCCGCAGGCCAGCGGCACATCATTCTCTTCTCCGACGCCGCTGACTCCGAGCAGCCCGATGCCTACCAAAGCCTGATCGATGAGATCACCAAGAACGGCGGCACCGTCAGTGTCATCGCCCTCGGCAAACGCAGCGATCCCGACGCATGGCTGCTTGATGACATCGCCAAGCTCGGCAAAGGCCGCATCTTTTACACCGACAAAGCCGAGGAACTCCCAAGCATCTTCAGCCAGGAAACCGTCGCCGTGGCACGCAGCGCCTTCATTGAAGAACCCGTTGGCACCAAGGCGGCAGGCGGCTGGTTTGAGATCAGCAGCCAGACCTTCGACTGGCCCAAGGAAGTGGATGGTTTCAATCTCAGCTACCTGCGTGAATGGGCCAGTCAGGCGCTCATCACGCAGGATGAATACGCCGCACCGCTTGTCTCCTTCGGGCCGCGCGGCACCGGTCGCACTGCTGCCGTCAGTTTCCCCCTCGGCGGCGAGAACTCTCAGCGCGTGCGCGACTGGCCCAAATACGGCGACTTTTTGCAGACACAGGTGCGCTGGCTGATGGGAGAGGCCGTACCGGCCGGCATCGGCGTGCGGCACCGCATTGACGGCAACACCCTCACTCTGGATCTGCTCTACGATGAGGAATGGGAGCCCAAACTGCGCACCAAAGCCCCTCGCGTGGTGCTCGCACATGGTTTGCGCGCCGAAGGCTCGCACGAGCTCGCCTGGGAGCGTGTCGCACCGGGCCATTTCCAGACCAGCACCGAACTCCCCGAAGGAGAAATGGTGCGCGGCGCCGTGCAGGTCGGCGGTCAGGCCATCAGCTTCGGTCCCGCCATCGTCGGTACCAGCACCGAGTGGGCCTTCGATGAGTCACGCGTGGAGGAGCTGCGTCGCGTGTCCCAAACCAGCGGCGGCCGTGAGCTTCTGGAAATGAGTCAGGCTTGGCGCAGCCCCGCCATTCCACGCTTTACGGATCTCGGTCTGTACCTGCTCATCGCCACCCTGCTGCTGCTCCTCTGCGAAGCTTTCGTGACACGCACCGGCTGGAAACTGCCGCAGTGGGCCCGTGCCGGGTCCAGTCAGCGCCCCAAAATCGTCAAACCCACCCGGGAGACCATGCAGCATCAGCAGCGCCTGCAGCAAACGCCGCAGCTTGAAGCGCCCAAAACCACTTCAGCGGCAGTGGAAACGAAATCCGAACCCGCCACTGATGCCGAGCGCCAAAGCCGTTTTCAGCGCGCGAAGAAACGCTGAAGTGGCGGGGAATGGTCGGATGAAAGCTTGAGAGACTTTGATCCAGACTCTTTTCCAACGGCTCATGGTACTAAACTGCCGTTCTTTGTCTTTGGAGACAAAGAATCAGGCGTGGCAGCGTACGTTGGAGTGACTCCAATCCATCGAAGATCATGCCCACCTCTCGCCGCTCCTTCCTCAAGAACTCAACCCTCGCCTCCGCTGCTGTTGCCTTTCCGGCCTTCGTCCGTGGTCAGAACCTCAACAGTAAGCTCCAGGTCGCCTGCGTCGGCGTCAACGGCATGGGCTACAGCGATCTGCACAATGTGGGATCTCATGCCTCAGTGAAATTCGTCGGCTTCTGCGATGTGGATGCAAATCGCTTCGACAAAGCGGACGCGGAGTTCCCTGGCGTGAAACATTTCTCCGACTATCGCGAGATGTTCAGCACCCTCGGCGATGGCTTCGATGCCGTCACCGTGGGCATCCCCGATCACATGCATGCCCCTGTGGCCGTGGCCGCCATGCAGAGGGGCAAGCACATCTATTGTCAGAAGCCCCTCGCGCACACCGTCTGGGAGGCACGGCAGATGAAGCTGTGGGCTGAGAAGAAGAATCTCACCACCCAGATGGGCAATCAGATCCACTCATCCATCGAGTACCGCATGGGCACACGCCTCATCAAGGAAGGCGCAATCGGCAAAATCAAAGAAGTCTACTCATGGGTCGGAGTGACGGGCAACGAGCGCACCCGCATGTTCCAGCCGCCGCCCCCCGCTCAGGCACCGGCCAATTTGAACTGGGACCTCTGGATCGGTGCGGCTCCGATGCGCGACTACGCCCCCGCCTATCATCCCTTCATCTGGCGCGACTGGCAGGACTTCGGCGGCGGCGGCCTCGGCGATTTCGGCTGCCACATCATGGACCCCGTCTTCACCGCACTCGATCTCACCGCGCCCATCAGCGTCCACGCCAAGAACAGCGGCATCAACAACCAGATCTGGCCTACCCATGAGACGATCAACTACGTGTTCCCCGGCACCGAGTTCACCGCAGGCAAGACGATGAAGCTCACCTGGATGGATGGCGGTCTGAAACCCAGCCATAAGCTCGCGCAGATGCCGGGAGACATCGATCTTCCCTCCAGCGGTTCCATCTTCATCGGCGAAGGCGGCACCATGGTGCTCGCCCACGTGGCGGGTCCGCGGTTGTATCCTCTCGACAAGTTCACCGGCTTCAAATATCCCAAGGAAGAAGGCCGCAGCCACTGGCACACCTGGGTGGACGCCTGCCTCGCCAGCAAAAAGACCAGCGATGGTTTCCACTACGCCGGCCCGCTCGCGGAAACCGTTCAGCTTGGCAACGTGGCCACACGTCTCGCCATTCCGAAGATCGACCCCATCACGGGCCGCATGGAGGAGGCAAACAAGGTGCTGGAGTGGGACGCCGCCAATCTGAAATTCACCAACGCCCCCGAGGCTGACAGTCTGCTCACGAAAACCTACCGCAAAGGCTTCGAAGTAGCGGCGGCATAAAACATCCCAGATGCCCTGATCCAATCAGACGCGCGCTGAACTTAAAAAGTCAGCGCGCGTTTTTTTTGATGGCAATTGAGTGGCTGGCGTAGTTATTGCGTCAGACATCGATATGAATTCGGAACACACCAACGAATCATCGTCTTCCCTCAGTGGAAGCCTCCTGCTCGCCTCACCGGCCATGCGCGACTCCAACTTTGCCCGCTCCG
>NZ_JBIPNG010000416.1:0-5959 GCF_044373815.1 Prosthecobacter sp.
TTTTCTCCTCGATGTAGCGTCTCTTTTTTCCGGGCGGCGCATCCAGCCACTCCAGATCCAGCTCCCAAGGGGACGCCCATGCACCACCCGATTCCCCGCTATGCGCGGGCTTGTCTTCGGGTGTTTCTGGCGGCGTGTGGGGCCGGATCATGTGCCGCAGTATGTACTCTCGAACGCGTACGGGCAATACGCGTCATTGCTTCGCCTGGCGCAACTCCTTCGCCTTGCCGCCGAAATAGGGATAGCGGTCCCACACGTTCGTCGCTGGATCGACCCGCGGATCATTCGTCTCACGCATCCAGGCATCGGTGCTGGCGCTGAGCCCGGCCTTGACCTTCGCAAACCGGGGATCAGCGGCGAGATTGACCACTTGATCGGAGTCGTTCTTCACATCGTAGAGCTCCTCGGCAGGCCGTTTGCCAAAGCTCATCTCAAACAGCGGTTTCACCGCCGGATCTTTCGCATGCGTCATCATGTAGAGCTTTGTGCGCGAACCATCAATGTCACCGTAGGGCCCCACGGCATGATAGAGCTGTGGATCACCCGCCGGCCAGCGGTCCGGACGCAGATTGCGCAAATATAAAAACTCCGCCGTGCGCACGCCACGCACGGGATAGCTCAGATCGCCCCGCCGCACGTTCGCGTGCCGTTCGCGCTCGATGAACATGCGGTCGCGCTTCACCGTCGGCGGTCCTCCCGTAAGCACATCGACAAAACTGTGCGCCGTCATCTCCGGCCATGGCTGGAGCCCGGCGATCTCCAGAAACGTCGGCGCGAAGTCGGTGAGCGAGACAAACGCATCGCTCACGCTGCCCGCCTTCACCCTGCCGGGCCAGCGTACCGCCAGCGGCACGTGCGTGCCCTCGTCATAGCAATGAGCGAGTCCGTGCGGCATCTGCCAGCCGTTGTCGCTGGTGTGAATCACCACCGTGTTGTCCAGCTCGCCGTTCTTTTCCAGCAGCGCGATGGCTTCACCAAACGCCTCATCCATCAGCTCCACCTGCGCGAGATAGTCCGTGATTTCCTCGCGCACTTCCGGCATGTCTGGCAATGCCTTCGGCACACGCACCTGCGTCGGATCAATGCCACGCGCCCTGCCGGTGCCGGCGCGCCATTGGTGCAGCGCGGTATGGGTCGATCCGAACCAGAAGAAAAAGGGCTGCTTCTCCTTTCGCCCTGCCATGAAGGCGGGAAAGTCTTTGAACTCGGCACCGGCTGGATTCAGGTCGCGGCCGAAGTCTTTGAAATTCCCCGGGGACCAGCCCTTGCCGGAGAACCCCACATGCCAGCCCGCCTGGCTCAGTGCATCACCGAACACGCGGAACTTCCCGGGAAACTTGCTCCACAAACTCGCCGCATCCTCAAGCTGATGCGCCGCACGTCCGGTGACGATGCATGAGCGCGTGGGCGAGCAGGACGGCACCGGGCAAAAGGCGTTCGTGAAACGCATGCCCTCGCGCGCCATGCGGTCAAAGACGGGTGTGCGCACCGCCCTGCTACCATTCGCCGCAGCGTGATCATAGGACCAGTTGTCGCCGATCAGCAGCAAAATGTTTGGCGCGGCATGCAACGCAGAGCTCAGGACCAGCAGAGAGAGCAGCAGACGAATCATGCGCTACGAAACGTCGGCGATGGCCGCCGCCTCTCATTCCATTGCATCCCAAGGGGCTCCCATGCCCCCCTTCTCCGCTGTCCATCTCATGTGCCGCAGGATGGTGGCACTTACGCCCCACGGCGACGGGTGTCCTGGCCTCGGCGTCCGGCTTTCAGCGCCAGGCCATGAACCGATACCCTCCCAGCGGGTGCTCATGCGCGGACACCTGCCATTCCTCGCCAAGCCCAAGCGCCCTCTGCAGTTCCTGCCCGTGAAATCCCGCACGAATGCTCGCCTGCATGTCATGCCGCTGCACATGATTGAGCTCCGCCAGCCCGCAAAACAAGCGGCCCATCACCGAGTAAATCCACCGCCGCGCCGGCTCCGCCGCCACGATCAATCGTGTCACGGGTGACAGGCGCGAACCCAGCAGACGCAGTTGTTCCGTGGTGAAATGATGCAGAAACAAATTCGCGATCACGATTTCTGTGTCTGGCAGCGCCTGCGCCAAAACATCGCCCCGCGTCCAGTGCGCCTCTGCGGGCCAGAGCTCCGGCCTGGGTGCCAGATCAAAAGCATGCAGCGCCGCCACGTTGCAACAGCCTGCTTCCACGAGCCGCAGGGACAGCGCCCCGTCTCCCGCACCCAGCTCCGTGATGCGCCAGCCGTCTTCGCGATGACGGCGGACCATGCGCTCAATCCAGCGATGATTGCCCATGATGCCGTTGACCTGCAGCATTTCCTCACGCGCACGGATGGCGTCGGGGTCATCAGGTGGCAGCGTATCGAGCAGTTCGGGCTGGAAGACACGCTCTTTCATGGCTTCAGCTTGCCGGGCTCAGGGCTTCGAAAAAATCAGCGTGACATTCGAGCCGCCGAAGCCGCTGGAGTTGCTCATCGCGACACGCGGTGCCTGATCAATCGGACTGGTGAGGATGTCCACGCCTTCACAGGCGGGATCCAGCTGCTGGATCTTGGCGGAGATCGGCATGAAGCCTTCTTTTAAAGCCAGACAGCAGATGCCCGCCTCCAAAGCTCCTGCCAAGCAGAGTCCGTGACCGGTCAGCGCCTTGGTGCTGCTGACTTTCGGTCTGGCACCACCAGTGAAGACGGTTTTCAGCGCGCTCAGCTCGGCGATATCGCCCGCATTCGTCGCAGTGCCGTGCGCGTTGATGTAATCGATCGCCGCAGCCTCCAGGTTGGCGTCTTGCAGCGCATTGGTCATGGCACGCGCCAGTCCGCTGCCGCTTGGGTCCGGTGCCACCACATCGTAGCCATCCGAGCCCTGGCCCCAGCCTGTGACCTCGGCGTAAACCGTGGCACCGCGTGCGGCGGCATGCTCAGCCTCTTCGAGCACGAGCGTCACACCGCCACCGGTGGTGATGAAACCATCGCGGCCTGCATCAAACGGACGCGGTGCCAAAGCAGGATCGCTTTGAGCGCTCAAGGCCCGCAGCGAAGCAAACGGCAAAACGGTGTGCAGCAGCTGGGCGTCTTCGGCACCCACCACAAACATGGTTTTCTGCCGGCCCAGCCGGATCATGTCACAAGCGTGCCCGAGGGCGTGCGAGGAGGAGGCGCAGGCGCTGTTGAAGGCCAGGGTCGCGCCTTTGATGGCAAAAAGAGCCGTGAGATTCAGATGCAGCGAATTCGGCATGCCCGTGATGACCATGGGAGCAGAGGTGCGAGCAGGCCCGCGTTTGATCACCGAATCCATCGCCAGATAAGTCAACCAGGGTGATCCTGCCGAAGCGCAGTACAAGCCGGTCTGCGGATCTGATATCTGCGTGGGTTCGAGTCTGGCATCAGCGATGGCCTCCTGCATGGAAGCATAGGCGAACACGGCATTGGGAACCATGGTGCGCAGCTGCGCACGGGACAGTTTCACCTGTTCTGGAAAGGTCCAGTCGAGCGGATCAGATGTGGGGAACTCGAAGCCTTTCACCGTGCCTGCGAGCTTCACGCGGTCATTCGCGGCGGCCAGTTCTGGAACGAACTCAATGCCAGACCGGCCTTCGCGCAGGCTTTCCGTCACCGCCGCACGGTTATTGCCGATGCTGGAGATGAATCCCAGCCCGGTGACGACCACCCGCTTCATGAGACGCTCGCGCCGAATTTGGAACGAAGGAATTTCTTCAGATCACCCAAAGTGATAATACCGCTCAGTTCTTCCGTGGCGATCGTCAGGCCGAGCACTTCCTCCGCCGTCATCACCACTTCGATCATGCCAAACGAATCCATGCCGATGTCATCGATCAGCTTCATGTCATCTGTGACCGAAGCCACACCATCTGGCCGCGGATTCGCCGCATCACGTGCCAGCACGCCGAGAATGATGGCGTCCAGCTCGTCGAGGTTCTTGCTCTCTTCAAAGCGAAGTGCGGCGGCGACCGTCTCCTCACTGCAACGTTTGAGGGATTTGGTGATTTCCTGTTTTCGGTCGTCGCTCACGGGCATGGCTGTGTTTAGTCAATTATGGTGATGGATCAACGCTTTTCAGCACGCAAGGCACCTAGGCAGCCGTGGCAGCCAGCGCCATCCCTTACATTCTGGGGCTAATATAGGGTGTACAGGGTATGAATGGCACCCTTTGTCGCCTTTCGTCCCGCCAAACTCCAGCCACACGGGCTGCGACCAAAGAACCGGAGCTCAAATCCGCCGCGGCTGCAGACTGGTCAAAGGAACTCGTTCGAGTGTGTTGAACGGGATCGTGAGCATCGCATAAAATGATCCCATGTGTCTGGCGACAGGTTTCTGGCAGAGCAGGAACTTCAAGAGGACATCACGCAGCATCGAGGGCGCTTTGCCGCGCCAGGTGCCAAGCCACATGCCCCACTCGGCGCGGACGATGGCCGTTTTGGCCGCCTTGCGGCGAAAGCGGTTGTAAGCTGGCAGCCATTCCAGCGGATCGGCCTGGCAAAGAATGGCGGCGAGAAACTCTGCGTCTGCAAAGCCGGTGTTCATGCCCTGACCGCCGATGGGGCTCATGCCGTGCGCGGCGTCACCGCAGAGGATGATGCGCCCCTCGTAGTAGCGGTCACAGTTGAATTTGCGCGGCGTGAAGGCGCTTTCACTGAGCTGATCGGCGGCGGGTACGTCGATGCCGGTGCGCCTTTTGATCAGCTCACTGACAAACCCCCGTGGTGGATAATCCAGATGCGTTTCAGTCTGCACAATCCAGCGCCGCTGGCCACCGGGCAGCGGAAAAGACTCCACCGCACCCGTCTCGGTGAAAAACAGGTGCGCCTCATCCCCAAAACCGCTGCGGTCGGTAAAATCGCCCATGGCAAAATGGCAGTCATAGACATGCCCCGGTGCCCGCATGCCGATGAACTCACGGACGCGGCTGCGGCTGCCATCACACGCGATCACGAAGCGTGCCGTGAGCGTGTGTTCACCGGTTTGCACGCAGCAGTGCTCCTCAAACTGCCTGACCTCGCTGACTTCACAGCCAGGCTCGAAGTGCTCCGGCCCCAGATGCTTCTGCAGGATCGCAATGGTAGTGGCCTGTGGAAGTGAAAGAATGAAGCGGTGCGCGTCCGGAATCTCCCGAAACGAAACACAACCAAGCCGGCCACGCTGGCCATGCACAAGGCAGTCGCGCACCCGCACGCCCCTGGCGACGAACTCGGCGGCGAGACCGAGCTTGTCCAGAATCTGCAATGAGGGTGGAGTGATGCCGATGGCCGCTGAATACGCCATGGGCTCCACACGCCGCTCCAGCACGCGGAGGCGCATTCCCTGCTGCCTCAGCAGACAGGCCAGCAACAAGCCCACAGGCCCGCCACCCACGATGATCACATCGTAGTCTGTCGCGCTTTTCGCACTGTTGGTGACTGGTTTCATGCCACGACTTCTGCCAGCGCGGCAGGCTGGGCTTTCTGGGCTGCCGAGATCGCGGCACCGCAGCGTTCCAGCACCGCCGTTTCCACTGTGAGTCCCGGACCAAAGGCAATGGCGCAGGTCATGGCGCGCGCGGTTTCTGCTTCTTCGAGGAAACCTTTGAGAACAAACATCACCGTCGGGCTGCTCATGTTGCCGTAGTCACGCAGCACGCTGCGGGACATCTCCAGCTCAGCGGGGGGAAGGGAGAGCTGCTCTTCGATTTGGTCGAGAATCGCACGGCCTCCCGGGTGGACCGCCCACTCGTCAATGTCGGCCGGTGTGAGCCCGCGCTTGTCGAGGATGCCGCTGAGAATTTCCCGGATGTTGCTGCCGATAAGATCGGGCACATAGGCCGAAAGAACCATGTTGAAACCGTGGTCCCCAATATCCCAAGCCATGTGCGCCTCACTGGAAGGCACGAGTGCCGAATGGAAGCCATGCACCCGGTAATAGGGCCGGTCATGCGCCGGCTCGCGGGCG
>NZ_JBIPNG010000417.1:0-5920 GCF_044373815.1 Prosthecobacter sp.
GTCTTTCTCGGCACTGATGTAGGCACCTGCCAGCTTGGTTCCGATTTGTCTTTGGTTCGGCATACTTATGAAAAACAGGGAAAAACGAGTCGAGGGTGATTAACACCTAGAATCACCCACCCATGGTTTAATTCAACAGATTTTAATTTGACGGGTGATTATCACCTGTGCAGAATAGGTGATTATCACCCGCAGCAAGGAACAGCAATGAAACTAGCAGGAGCATACATCAACGATGATACATACGGGCGGCTGGTGGCCCTGGCGGCGGCGAACAACCGCACGCTGGCAGGCCAGTGCCGGCACCTTTTTGACCGCGCGCTGCGGGGCGAGCTGCAGGTGCCGCAAGGCACGGGCACGCTGCCGAAGCAGAACGAGCCGATGACGCAGGCGATGAGCATGGCGGCGGCGGCGACACCCTGGCAGCCTTCGGCATCCAAGGCGCTGGGGGTCGCGCAGCCACCACGGGGGGGCGCCCCGCAAGAGCCGCTGCGGGCGGTGCCTCGGGTCCTGGCCGCGCTGAAGGCGGGGGCGATGCCGGGCTCTCCGGTGAAGCCGCAGCCGGCAGTGAATGCCCCGCTGAATCCACACTCGGTGCCGGGTTCTCCGGCGAAGCGGCAGCACGTGGCAAATGCGACGCTGAATCCTCAGCCGAATGCTGGTGCCGCGATGAATCCGCAGCCCGTGGCCGAAGCGGCGGCGGCCATGGCGGAGGCGGTGCCCCACGGGGCGCTGCGTGGATGTGAGAATGTGCCAGTGGCTGGTGTGGGCATGGTAGGAGTGGTGCCGCTGGTTGCCGGCATGATGTTGTCCACGCCCGGGATGAGGCCAGCCACTGGCCTTTCTCACCCTGTGCGGTCTGCGGTCTACACCGGTCCTGGCGAAGGCGATGAAGATGGCAATGGAGACGAAGACGGCGAAGAAGATGGTGAAGAGGATGGCGAAGAAGTCGGGGACGACGCCCGCAATGACGCGTGCTTTTTTCAATCGCCCCCCCTGCCAATGCCAAACACGAAGACGAATCCAATGACGAACACGAACCCGAACCACCCACGACCATGCCTGCACGCCATGCCAAGCCCCCTGCCCCACTCAGCGCCACGAGACGCGCACGAACCCCGAAACGCAGCGCGGAGGATGCCGCAATGAAGCAAAAGCACTCGCTCCCGGAGCTGCTGCAGAAGTCTGCGCAGGCGCTGCCACCACAGCGGCCGGGGCGCTTCCGCCCGCTGCTGCCGCTCTTCATGGCGATGGCGGAAAAAGGACACACGGCGGGGAGCATGGCGGATTTTCTCATCGAGCAGCGGGAAGTGCTGCCGGTGCAGCGCCGCTCCGCCGCCAAAAGCATCCGCAACCTCCTGGCCCGCCACTGCTCATGACGTACGCGGTTTCCATGATGATCGTGCTGCTGGGCGCGGCGCTGCTGGCGCTGCGCTGGCGCGCCTGGCAGAACCACCTGGAGATCACGCGGCTGCGGCGCAATGGCCACCGCCGCGTGGCCTGCCGCCAGTATCGCCGCGGGGCGGTGCACCCGGACTTCCTGCGCGGCCTGGCGGAGCTGCTCGTGCTTCTCCTGCTGCTGGGCGCCGTGCTCGGCTGGCTGGGCGCGGCGGACCCGCCGGGCTGGTGATCTGTACGCGTTTTTACATATACCATTTTGTGCTATCTTCTAACGTCCTGTGACGGGAGGTGCATGCGTGGGCAATGACGAAATCCGAGCCGAGCGAAGCGAATCCATGACGAATGAATGTCGAAATCCGAATGCTGCGTCGGGCGCGGCGTCCCTGCGGGGGATGGGCGTCCCGCCTGTCGCTCTGCAGCTTGCGCGGAGGATGGGCGGTCGGCCAGTCAGGAGGCTGCGGGTCCGCGCCACCCAGCGCTGTTCCGTAGTCCCGCCTTTAGGCGGCTCTGGATCGCACGGCCCACACAGACCGCTGCCGGATCCGGAACCGCCTAAAGGCGGAACTACAATACGTGCTCTCAGGCCTTCGCCGCGATGGGGGCTTCACGATGCCCGACGCAACACTCCAGCATCCAGCACTCTATCACCTGAAACTTTCATTTTGAAACACCGCCCTCCCATGGTTCGCGCCGAATACAGCGCCGCATGCCCCAGCGCCCCTGGAGCGCGGGCCTCCGAGCCCGCAGCGGGTCGCCTTCACATGGCGGGTGGTGCTTCATCCAAAACACCTTCGGCACAAGAAGCACCGGCGGAGCGCAAGAGCTGGCGGCAGGGACACTGTGGCGCTGCGCCTGATGGCGGAGTGCTGCGGACTCGGAACCGAAGCGCAGAGGAGGTAGCCAGCCGCAGGCTGCCCGAAGGGGGAGCGAAGCGAGGCAATTCCGCGCTCCGCCGCCCCCTAACCTCAGCCCGGCTGTCGCCGCTATCGCAGTTCTCGTCCTTGCTGATTCAAGACCTGCAACCATCCGGCACAGCCTATGGGATGCCTTGAAACCTGAAATCTGAAACGCAAACACCATGAAAACACACGACATCGATGTCCTCCTCCACGTGATCAAACCGGACGGTCACGGCAGCAATCCGCTGGCCACAGAGCTGTACCGGCTGGCCTGCGCGCTGCAGGAGCAGACGGACAAGGTGCACGCGGCGCTGGACACGGTGCGCAATCCCAAGTTCAAGGGCGATGTGACCGGCGAGCTGGCTCCCTGGCCGGGCCATTTCCCGCTTGAGCTGGACCACTCGGACGACAGCCTCAATGACATCCTCGTGCGCGGCCAGTCCGTGAGCGAGCACCTGGCCGCCGGCCTCTGGGAGGAGGCGGAGGCCTATGTGCAGGAGCGCTTCGGCGCGGAGCTCAGCGAGAGCACGCGCCGCGTCATCGCCCGCATGGATGCGGCAGACCTCCGCAGCGCCCGCGCCGCCTGAGCCGGGGTCGTTAGCTGGTATCTTCTTTCTCATCCTACCATGTTTTGCCAGATCAGAGCTCCAAATGCGTGCGGAGGCCGTGATACCGCCGCTGGTGGTGCGCCGCCCGCACGGAGGACAGGCGTCCCGCCTGTGCGAGCGCTGCGGCCTGCCTGGAGGATGGACCTTCGGCCTGTCAGGGAACTGCGGGTCCGCGCCGCTCAGCACTGTTCCTTAGTTCCGCCTTTAGGCGGTTCTGGATCCGGCTGCGCGGAGTGTGAGCCGTGCGCTCCAGAACCGCCTAAAGGCGGAACTACAATACATGCTCTCTGGACTCCGCCGCAGTGGGAGCTTCGCGTGGCGCGATGTCCGTCATTCGTCATTCGTCATTCGTCATTCGTCATTCGTCATTCGTCATTCGTCATTCGTCATTCGTCATTCAATCCCCAGCGACGCGGCAGGATCGAGTTCGAGGACGAATCCCAAATCGCTCACCACTCACTGCCCCACTGACTCTCCCCATCTGACTGTCTCATTACCTCTCCCTCCCCCTCATCCCCTTCCCCATGACTTCCATCACTGACGTGCTTCATCACCTGGTCCGCCGTGGCCTGGCGCTGCGCATTGAGACAAATGGCACGCTCTTCATCTACGATCCGCGGCGTTACACGCGCGGGGCGGATGCGGAGGTGGGGCGGCATCTGCCGGCGAAGACGCAGGCGCTCAGCGCACGGGCGGAACGCCGCCTGCTGGAGGAGGCACGGCACGCGCTGACCTCGGCGGTCGCGATTTCCACGGGAGCTGCGGCGTCGCAGCCCCCATTCACTACCACGATGTGCTATGCGGGTGCCGGCATGCGGTGCACGGGCGGCACGCGGACAGTTTGCACGGCCTCCACCTCCGCCGCAAAACCTGCAGCGTCGGCTTCTGCAGCGGCGGTTGTTTCGGCACCGGGCGCAGCGGTTTCTTCAGCGCAGCCTGCGATGAACCCCGGCGCGACGACCACGACTTCCACAGCGGCTCGAAAGGTGATCGTGCTGCCGGAACAGGACCGCAGCTTTGCGCCCACGGGCGCGCAGTGGCGGGGCATCACCTGGCTGGATGTGCCGGGGCATGACGTGCACATCAAAAAGCTGAACTTTGCCCTGCTCAAGCGCGGCAAGCTTGACCGCTACAAAGAGTGCGCCGGACTGCACGGTGCGGCGCTGCGCCAGCGGCTGCAGGACATCAGCGAGCGCAATCGCGACAACGGCCACAAGCGCGCGGAAGAGGCCCGCCTGCGCCGTAAATCCACCCAACGCCCGAAGCCACCATGAAGACTGACGATGAGGATGCGGATGGCCGCAAAGAGGCGCAAAAAGGCGCAAAAAAGGGACTGGGAAACCGGGGCCTGCAGGGTGCTGTCGTGCGCTGTAGCAAGGGTGTGCGGCGCTCTTCGGAGATGGAGGATAGGTCATTTAGGACCTATTCGGCCTATCAAACCTATTTGGCGGATGCGCCCGATTTTCCACCTGAGGCAAACCAGCCACATGCGCCGCGAAGCTCCAGGCACGGGCACAAGCCACCACACCCGCGCGCGGACACGCCACCTCACAGCCTCACAGCCTCACAGCCTCACAGCCTCACAGCCTCACAGCCTCACAGCCTCACAGCCTCACAGCCTCACACCGCATTCCGCATTCCGCATTCCGCATTCGTCATTCCGCCGCCGCCTGATCCTCCCCTGATGCCAGAATCCACCATGTTCTCCCACTTCCCCCTACCCATCCACTTTCCATGAGCGTTCGCATGATCGAGAGCATCAAACGCCTGCGCGTGACGCCCACGCAGAAGCTGGTGCTGTTTTGCCTGGCGGACTGCCACAATGGCGACACGGAGCGCTGCGATCCGTCCTACGCGCACATCATGCAGATCACCGGCCTCTCCAACCGCGCGGTGGCCACGGCGCTGCACGCGCTGCGTGACGCCCGCGTGCTGCAGTTTGACAGCCGCAACGGCTGGCGCACGAGCTATCAGATCACCCCGCAGAGTTTCGATGCCGCAAATTCTGCATCGTCCGCTTCTGCGGCATCGCCTGCCGGGGTGCTACATGGGGCTTCATCGGCGGCTTCGACCGTTGCCGCATCCTCGGTTTCATCGTCTGCATCAGCATCACCGGCACCACCGATGTCGCCCATGATGGCAGCCACGGGGGCTGGTGGTGAACATGTCGCACCGCCCCCTGTGAACGTGCTTCACAGCCATGGCCGCGCCACCCGTGCCTGTGCTGCAGCCACTGGTGAACGTGATTCACAGCCTCCTGTGAACGTGCTTCACAACTGGGAGCACGCCACCTGTGAACCTGCTGCCGCTCCCTGTGAACGTGGTTCACTGCCGCCTGTGAACGTGCTTCACAGCCATGGCATCGCCTCAAGTGAACCTGCTGCGCAAACCAGTGAACCTGGCTCACGGCCACCTGTGAAGGAGGTTCACATAAACCGGAAGGTATCGGAAGGAACCGGAAGTACGGGCGGCAGGCCGCCCCAGACTGACTCACTCTCCGAGATGGCAGCACCTGCTGCCCCAGCGGCTGCGGTGGAGCCGCCGCCGCAAAACCTGAAACCCCGCCGTGAGGACTGGCGGGACTGGCACCGCCAGCAGGCCAGGAGGGCCAATGCGGTGAGCGCTCCGCTGCATGCCCCGCCCGAGTTTGCGGAGTCGTGGACGCGTTACCGCGACTACCGCACCCGCCGTGCCACGGAGGCGCGCATCTCCTCCGAGTCCGTGGCCTGGACGCTCGATGCCGCCGAGGCCGCCCTGCGCCTGTGCGAGCGCCACGCCGCCACCCATGGCTGGTCCGCCGTGGCCGCGCAGGTGGATGCCGCCATCCACGCCCGCTGGCAGGGCCTGCATTTTCAAAATTCCAACCCTCACCCCTCCAAAGCCCATGCCCACCCCCGCCCAACTCCTGCGCGCAGTGACAGCGCGAATGCCCCTGGCCGCTACGCCTGAAGAGGCCCTGGCAGACCTCCACCCGCACGTGGCCGCATGGCCGTGGCGGTTTGAGGTGTATCA
>NZ_JBIPNG010000418.1:0-5909 GCF_044373815.1 Prosthecobacter sp.
GAAAGTGGCTGGTGTGTTGGCTCCAGAGCCTTCGACCAAAGCCGAAGCCACGTTGGACGGCATCAACCTCATGCCTTTGCTCACAGGCAAGACCACGCAACTGCCCGAGCGTCCGCTGTTCTGGCGCGTTGGCAAAAGGAACGCCCTGCGTCTCGGCGACTGGAAACTCATTCGCGATGGCAAGGAGTGGCAGCTCTACGATCTCACGCATGACATCAGCGAGACCAAAAATCTCGCCACCCAGGAACCCGCCCGCGTGCAGCAAATGTCAGCGCTATGGGATCAGTGGAACGCTGAACAAATCGAACCGCTGTGGAGGTAGGTCACGGAACTCTCATGGAATGCAAACTCCTCAACCTTACTGCTCGCAATAGGCGCTGCCATTCTCGCGACTGACACTCCACAAGCCGCAACGAATCGCCCCTTCGTCGGCGTCATTCGCTGGGATGGTTACAACGGAGTCCGCAGGTGACGCAGCAGCAGGAGATGGGATTCCTGAAGCCGGAGAAGTGGCGCAGCCGCGCACCATGGATGCCGCATGAACCTACGAATTCAAACGCCATTGTTCCTCTGCCTGCTCACGGCGCTCGTCGTTCTCAGCAAGCTCGTCCGCACCGACGAACCACCGCTACGTGTGGCGATCACGCCGGATTCGCTGCGAAAGACAACCAGCAGCTCACGCTCCCTCTCGTCGGTTAGGACAGCCTCGTCACGAAATCCGAAATCCTCCCCCGCGAGAATTCGCCCGTCTCCATGATGCCCGAAGGCCTGCTCAAAACCCTCAAAGAGGACGAAGTCCGCGTCCTCATCGCCTACCTGCGCACCATCGCGCAGGTCCCGCTTCCCAAGCCATGATGCCTCTGGCGCATGCAGAGGCATAGATTGAATCTGCCACACACCGCGAGACTGCACGCGGAGCAGCGTATATGTGGCACCCGCTGAACTTCCTTCATGACGTCCCCGCTCCCATTCCTCACCACTCTCCTGCTCGCACTGGCCACCACGCTCCATGCCGTGGAGCCCCTCAAAGCCTTCTCCCTCGGCGCGCGCATTCTGTTTCAGGGAGACTCCATCACCGACGGCAATCGCGGCCGCAGCGCCGACCCCAACCACATTCTCGGTCACGGCTACGCCTTCATCATCGCCGCAAAATTCGGCGCGGCGTTTCCAGAAGCCAAATTCGAGTTCTTCAATCGCGGCAGCAGCGGCAACACCGTGCTCGATCTCGAAAAACGCTGGCAGAAAGACACGCTCGATCTCAAGCCGGACGTGCTCAGCATCCTCATCGGCGTGAACGACAAAGGCCGCGGCGTGCCGCTGGAAACCTACGAGCAGACCTACGACAAGCTCATCACCCAGGCAAAAGCCGCCAATCCACAGCTCAAGCTCGTGCTGTGCGAGCCATTCGTCGTCAACCACCTCGCCACCGATCCGCAGCACGGCTCCCCCAATGCCGACATCGTCAAGCGTCAGGAAATCGTCGCACGCCTCGCCAAAAAGCACGGCGCCGCCCTCGTGCATTTTCAGGCCGCCCTGGACCGCGCCACCGCACGCGCACCCGCCGCCCACTGGATCTGGGATGACATCCACCCCACCTACTCCGGCCATCAAATCCTCGCCGATGAATGGGAGCGCGCGCTACGCGACTTCTGGCCATGAATCATCTCTCTCTCCAATAACTGCGATGCATCGGCGTCACGCTGCTTCCTTCAAACCATGAAACGATTTTCCATCACCCACCTCACACTGGCCTTCGCCTTCACCCTCGCTGCCGCCACCATCACCCCCGCCGCAGAACCCCTCCGCATCGACATCTCCCGCGACACCTGGCTCTCCTCCTACCCAACCGAGGTCGAGGGCAGCAACGGTGCCTCTCCCAAGATGAAGTTCAAAGGCGTGCAGGAGCTCGCGCTCATGGACATCGATGCCACCGCTCTCAAAGGCAAACGCGTCACCAAGGCCCAGCTCCATCTGCATGGCGAAGGCGCGGAAATCCTGCAGCGCATGACGGTCTCCACCATCTCCGAAGAGTGGACCGAAGGCGACGGCACCAGCTATAAAAACGTGCCCGGTGCGAGCTCCTTCACCTGGGCCCGCACCGGCGAGCAGCGCTGGGGCGTCGATCAGCCGGACATCACCGCCGTCATCAATGGCGCAGGCGGTTCTATTTGGGGCTTTGCCGATCCCACACCGCGCGACGCCAACGGCTGGCAGATCATCCCCGTGGATCCCGCCGTCGTGCAAGCCCGCATCGAAGGCCGCAGCTTCGGCTTTGCCGTCATGGATGACGTGGGCAGCGAGTACCTGCGCGAGGGCAACAAGTTCACCTACCTTCCCTTCCTCAACCGCTACGTCTCCAGCAAAGACGACAAAAAAAGCACCCGCCCCCACTTCACCCTCTGGCTCGAAGACGCCCCTCCCACCGCCGCTCTACCATCATCTACCAGACTGCTCGCCGCAAAGCCCGCCACGCTGCCACCAGCCATCCCACCACCCGCCACCACAAAGCTCCCCGTTGATTGCCGCGATGAATTTGGCGAGCCCCTCCACTCCCTGGAATTCTTCGCGGCCAAAGGCGAAACGATTCACTTCACCGTCGCCACCAGCGCCAGCCTCACCCTCCCGCAGGTCAAGATCCAGACCTACGCCATGCCGCAGGTCGCGCAGCATTTGGACCCCCTCGTCCCCGGCCCTTCCACCGGCCCCACCTGCATCGAGATCCACGTGCCCAAAGACGCACGCCCCGGCCGCATCACCGGCCAGCTCACCGTCGGCACTCAGTCACTCCCATGCACGCTCACCGTGTGGGATTTCACCCTGCCAGACCGCCTCTCCTTCATCCCGCAGATGAATGCCTACAGCCTCCCCGGGCACGAGCGCGCCTTCTATCGCCTCGCCCACGAGCACCGCACCACGCTCAATGTGCTGCCCTATCACTGGACCGGAAAGATCGATGCCGGCCCCGTCATCAAACCAGACGGCCAGTGGGACTGGACCGCGTGGGATGCCACCTACGGCCCGCTCTTTGACGGCAGCGCCTTCACCGGCCTGCCACGCAGCGGTGTCCCCATCGAGGCCTTCTACCTCATGCTTAATGAAAACTGGCCCATGAATCAGGAGCAGCATTTCAAAGGCGGCTACTGGATCGAGACCGCCTATGACGAAGCCTACTGGCAGCAGTTCCGCGCCGCCGCAGCACGCATCGCCCAGCACCTCCATGACAAAGGCTGGACCGAGCCCATGTTCGAGTTCTACCTCAACAACAAAGTCTCCTTCAAAACCGCCGGGTGGGAACGCTGCTCCGCGCCATGGATCTTTGATGAACCCTCCAACACCCAGGACTTCTGGGCCCTGCGCCGCTTCGGCATTGAGTTCTGGAAAGGCGCGGGCGCACAGCCCGGCCTCCACCTCGCGCACCGCGCCGACATCTCACGCCCGCAGTGGCAGCGCGATCTCCTCGATGGCGTCGTCAATGCCGAAATCGTCAGCAGCGCACTCCGCACCTACGGCGCATCCGTCCGCGACCGCGCCCAGCGCTTCGGCAATCTCGTTTACATGTACGGCACCTCCAATGCCCTCGGCACCCCCAGCGTCAGCAATGCCGCCTGGTGCGTGGAGGCCTGGGCCCTCGGTGCCGATGGCGTCGTGCCCTGGCAGACCATTGGCAAAGCCGACGCCCTGCAAAAGCCCGACGACCTCGCCCTCTTCTACCCCACGCCCGCAGGCCCCCTGCCCAGCCTCCGGCTCAAAACCTTCCGCGCAGGGCAGCAGCTCGTCGAGTACCTCACCCTATACACCGCCCTCTCCGGCGAATCCCGCGCCAGCGTCTCCGCCGCCATCCTGGCAGAACCTGGCATGCGCGCCGTCACCCTCAAGAAAAACGAAGACGACGCGGGCAAAGCCGCCTTCACCCCCGAAACCCACCCCACACTCACCACCCTCCGCCACCGCCTCGGCCACTGGCTCAATGCCAAGTCCCCCGCCCCGCGTGATCGCTGGCACGATCCCAGGCCGAAGCCACATGCGCCAGAGGCAGTGAAGGTGATCGAAGTGGTGAAGTGAAAGCGCATCATCGCACCCGCCGCTGCCAATACGCGGAGAGCTTTCATTCATTGCGCAGCAGGCACTGCAGCAGCACTCCATGTTCGTCCAAGTTGCAGGTGTGCCGTGACCCGCCTGGCACCATGCGACAAGTAAAAGCGAACTCCTCGGTCTGGAAGCAACGAAAGAGATCACACTCGATGGCCGGCGTGTCCAGGATGCGCCGAAGCCAGACTCAAAAGCGAAATGAAACTCCCTCTCACCTTCTTCAAGGCTCTGCTGCTCGCGCCGCTCACCGCGCTGCACGGCTCTGACGTCAACCAGACAAAAGCACCTGCATCACGTCCCAACGTCCTCATCATCCTCGTCGATGACATGGGCTGGGGCGATCCGCAGTGTTTCAATGCGCAGTCAAAGATCGCGACTCCCCACATCGACAAGCTGGCGGCGGAGGGGATGAAGTTCACGAATGCTCATGCGGGCGGGTCCATCTGTGTGCCCAGCAGGTACAGCCTGCTCACGGGGCGGATGCCGTACCGGAATTGGCACACAACGGGCGTCAAGGGCGTGAGAAAGCAGAGCAAAAAGGGCCGCGAGATGATGCATTTTCCGCAGCCGCAACTGCAAGCGGAGCCCACGCGCCTGAATCTAGCGACGCTGATGAAGCGGCAGGACTTTGCGACGGCTTGCGTGGGCAAGTGGCATCAGGGCATGTCTTCGAAGGCCGAGGCCGATGGCACGCTGAAGATGACACCGCTGGACTTTGGCTTTGATTACTACTTCGGCTTCGATGCCCCGGAGCAAGGTCCGTATGCATTCATCGAGAACAGGCGCTTCGTCGTCGCGCCGACGGAGACGATTGAAGATCATCCAGGCGAAGGCGTGACGAATCCTGAGACGCAAGGCGCGCATTGGCGCAAAGGTTTGGCGGCACCGGGATGGAACTTCGAAGGCTGTCTTTCCACCATCGCAGGCAAGGCGGATGCGTGGCTCGAAAAGCACTCCCAGAACCAGTCACAAGGTGTCCGGAGCAGCCAGCCCTTCTTCCTCTACTACGCCATCCCCGCGCCTCATGCTCCCTGGGCGACGGCGGAAGAGTTCAAAGGCAGGAGCAGCGCGGGCCAGTATGGCGACTATGTGATGAACGTGGACGCGAAGGTCGGCCAGGTGCTGGCGACTCTGGACAAGCTGAAGCTGCGTGACAACACGCTCATCGTCTTCTCCAGCGACAACGGTCCGGTCTGGTATCCACACGACATCGAGAAGTTCGACCACCGCGCTGCGGGTCCGTGGAATGGAATGAAAGGCGCGCTCACCGATGCCGGTCATCGCATGTCGTTCATCGCGAGCTGGACGGGCAAAATTGAAGCAGGCAGCTCGTGCGGCGAATTGATTTGTTTCACCGACCTGATGGCCACCATGGCGTCTCTGCTCGGCGAAACACTCCCAAACGATGCCGGTGAGGACAGCTTCGACATCTCACCCCTGCTGCGTGGCGAGAAACCCGATCTACCCATCCGCAATGGCATGGTGCATGTGAATTACGGCTCCTACACGCTCGCGATCCGCGAAGGCGATTGGAAGCTTATCCTGCCATCAGGAGTTTATGCCGTGCAGGATGGCACCATCACACCGGACCAAGTCGTCGAGACCCACGGCAAAGAACCCAACGACAAGTTCCAGCTCTACAACCTCCGTAACGATCCCGGCGAGGCTGCGAATGTCTTTGCGCTCGAACCGGACAAAGCGAAGGAACTCTTCGCTGCATTGAAGACGGACATCGCACGCGGCAGAAGCCGTTGAAAAGCTGCAAGACTCATTGCCTTAAAGCAGACATCAATACCTCCCCGCCGACCACGCCGGCCACA
>NZ_JBIPNG010000420.1:0-5904 GCF_044373815.1 Prosthecobacter sp.
CGGACCTCCGAGTCCGCAGCACTCCGCAAACACAATTGGCTCCGAATCCCTCCCGCAGCCATTGGCTCTCACGCCCCCGAAGCCCTCGTGCTTCCAAGGCTCCGCACGCTGCCACACCCGCTGCATGAAAGCGACCCGCTGCGGACTCGGAGGTCCGCGCTCCTGAAGCGTTTTCTTCAGCGGAACCTCTTTCGTTTAGTTGGAATGCTCATTTCCGGACCTCTGATATCAGCGTCACATCAGCGGTTAAAACCCTGCCCAAAAAACACACCAGTCCTCACCCAACCCACAGCCTCTTTATCCCTTTCCGAAAACCGCTGTCCAATCCCACGTACTCATCTCGCACCTCTTCTTCCCAAACACTTTCTCTCCCATGCGCCTCCGCACTCTCTCCTGCCTCCTCCTCGCCGCGCTCAGCCTCACCTCACTCACCCCCGCCGCTGAAGCACCCGCAAAGCCCACCACCGCAGCAACACCCGCGCCCAAGCCCACCCCCACCGAGCGCATCGCCCTCTGGCCCGGCAAAGCCCCCGTTGGCGATGGCACCTTCGAAGCCAGCACGCACGAGCTGCAAGTCTTCCTCCCGCCCGCCGCCAAAGCCAACGGCATGGCCATCGTCCTCTGCCCCGGCGGCGGCTACATCCGCCACGTCACCGACCGCGAAGGCTACCCCATCGCCGAATGGCTCAATGAACACGGCATCGCCTGCATCATCCTCGAATACCGCCTGCCAAAGCTCCGCCACGCCGTGCCCCTCCTCGATGCCCAGCGCGCCATGCGCCTCACCCGCGCCAATGCCACACGCTGGCACCTCAGTCCCCAGCGCATCGGCATCCTCGGCTTCTCCGCCGGCGGCCACGTCGCCTCCACCGCCACCACCCACTTCGATGCCGGCAAGCCCGACGCCACCGATCCCGTCGAGCGCTTCAGCTCACGCCCCAGCTTCGCCTGGCTCATCTACCCCGTCGTCACCATGGGCGAGTACACCCACACCGGCTCCCGCAAAGAACTCCTCGGTGAAAACCCCTCGGACGCCCTCGTCCGCCTCTACTCCAACGAATTCCAGGTCACCGCAGACACCCCGCCCGTCTTCCTCGCCCACGCCATCGATGACAAACCCGTCCCCATCGAAAACAGCCGCCAGTTCGCCTCCAACATGCAGGCCCACCACCTCCCCGTCGAACTCCTCGAACTCCCCACCGGCGGCCACGGTCTCAACGGCTGCAAAGGCCCCCTCTGGGAGCAGTGGAAAGCCGCAGCTCTCTGGTGGTGTGCCAAACAGGGCTTCATCCACGTGATGGCAATCGACTAGCCCCAGCATCAAAAAACTGCCGAAGAAGCAGGGCATGCATGCCATCAGATGCCATAAAAGACCACACGTCTTCCCATTGGCTCCGCTTTGATCCCGGCGCGCCCATCCTCCCTACTGGGATCGCCGACATTTTGTCGGCTCTGGAATGCGCTCCGCGAGCTGATCGAACGCCGCATTTAGCGGAGCCCTGAAGGACCAGGAGGGGGCTCTCAGCCAGAGCTTCGCCCAAGCGCACGCCTTGGAGGAGAGGGATCGTCCCGATCCCTCAACGCTCCGCCTTCAACCACCGCAGCGCATGTTCCCCTGGCACCACCTCACCCCAGCGCCGCGATCCCCTCCCGCATCGCCGTCAGCACCTTCTCCACCTCCGCAAAGGGATCATAATTCTTCCGTCCCATCGACAGCGTCTCGATCGGCACAAAGCCGCGATACCCGCCCGCGTGGATGATCCCCACCAGCTTCTTGAAGTCCGTCACCGGCGTCTTCACAGAGCTGCCCAGCGTCTCCTTGATCTGCCAGTTCACCGCATGCGGAACCATCAGCGCGATGTCCGCGTACGGGTCCTCCGTGAAGTACTTCCCCGTGTCCACCAGCGCCCCGCACCACTCATGGCCCACGCGTTTCAGCAGGCTCGCATGCTGCTCACCCGTGCTCAAAAAGTCCCCGTGATTCTGCACCGCCACCAGCACGCCGTATTTCGCGCCATGCTCCGCGCACTCGTTCAGCGCCTCCGCCATCCACTTCTCCACCTCCTCGCGCGTGGCTCCGCCCGCCGCCGCCTGCCAGTCCTTCGCGTTCTTCTGCTGCGGCCCCGCAAACACCCGCACCACCGGCGCACCCAGCCGCGCCGCCACCTCGATCCACACCTTCGTCAGCGCCACGCCCGCCGCCCGCACCGCCTTGTCCGCCGTGGCGAAATCATTCTTCACCCCCGTGCCGCTGATCACGATGCCCCGCTCATGCACATAGCGCTTCATGCGGTTCACATAGCTGTCCGCCGGAGCCTGCGGATAGCCCGGATAAAAGTACCCCGTCAGATCCACCGCCGGGATCCGCAGCCGCTCGCAGAAATCCACCACGCCAAAGAGATCGATCCCCCGCGTCGCATCCGCCATGTTCTCATTCAGCAGCTCCAGAAACGAATACGCATTCAGCGCCGGCGTGAAAAACGGCGCTCCTCTGCCAGCACCCGCCTTCACCTCCGCCGCACCCGCACAGGGCAGGGGAGCCGCCGCAGCCGCCAGCGGCAGCAAGGCAGCGCGTTTCAAAAACGAACGTCGGGAATCAATCGGCATGGTATTCATAAAATGAAGTGGCAGTCGATGGTAGATCACTTGTTGCACAGCAACAAGGCAACTATCGCTTCACCACAGCATCGGCGTCTTCGCCTGCCCGCCCCCGTTCACCCGCAGATCCTCCACCGCCACCTTGCCTGCGCAGAAGTCCCAGCCCAGCCCCAGCGCCGCGATCTGGCTCGGCGTGATGTTCGCCCTCCGCAGCTCCTCCGTGCGGTCCACATCAAAGCACCCCGCACGCACATACGCCGCCGCATCCCCCGGGGAGAAACCCGCCTGCAGCCACTGGCGTGCGGCGACTTCCGTACCTTCGATTGCGGCGGCCATTTCAGCTAGATCACGGGGACTCGGGCTCATGGCGCACCCTATGGCATAGATTGAAACACTGTTCAAACAAACAGTGCTTAAAAATCACACTTCAGCATCCACCAAGCCCCGCGCACCTCAAACAAAACGCCCGGCAGGCCATCCCACCGGGCGTTTTTGACCACACATCACACAAACCCTTTCACAGCAGAACCTTCCATCACACCTCAGCAGCAGTCGCACCCGCACCCACCGTGGCATTCTTCCGGCGGCGGCGCTTCCTGCGCAGGCGCAGTTTCCGTGGACCCCGCGCTGTTCGTGCCGATGAAGGTAGAGTTCACATTGTCCGGGTCATCCTGGCGGTGGCGGTCCTTCAGCGGCTTGTCCCCGCCGAAGTAGATGCGCAGCCCGCCCAGCAGATGCGCGTAGCCGTTCTCACCCACACCCCCGTCCGCGTAGACCGCCACACCCTTCAGCGGCGTCTGCCACTCCACATGCGCCATGCAGAAGTTGTGGTTGAAGCGGTTCTGGTACTCCAGCCGCACCATCAGATCATCCACCGGATACACCGCCGCGTAGATCCGCGCCGCCACAAAGCTCTGGTGCGTCGCCAGCCCCGGAAACGTCGTCGGCACATGCGAGTCGTAGTTGTCATACCCCGCCACCGCACCCAGCGTCACCTGCTTGAAATAGTACTCGCCCTCCGCGCCCACGATCACATCCGTAAACTTCTGGCTCATCATCCCGCTGAACACCAGGCCGATCAGGCCCTTGCCCGGATCACGCGCAAAGAAGTGCGATCCCACGCCAAAGATGTTCGTCGCAAACCCATGCTGATACAGCCCGTCAAACTGCGCCCCAAATCGCTGCCCCAGCGGCACTGAAAGCGTCCCCGCCACACCCCGCGTGGAGCTCCGGTTGATCGCCCCATAGTTCGCATCCAGCTTGCCATTGATCGCCGAGACCGCAGGCTCGGACGCCGCCGCCGCGATCCCTTGCACAGGTTCGCCCGCACGCAGTTCTGTCACAGAGACGACGGCCAGCGCCGCCAGAAGGGTGAGTGAGTTTGTGGATTTCATCGTGATGGAGTGATTAGACCCGTACTGTGCTGAAGGCAGCGGTGCAAAACAATGAGGTGAAGCTTTAGTTTTCCGCTGCTGGGATCCGATAAAAAAACGCCCGGCAGGAATACCCGCCGGGCGTTTGAACCATTCAGCCAAATTCAGCCAACCTGACACCACACACTCAGCCCGGCTCGATGATTCGGGTCGGTGCCGCCGTGTTCGTTGAGCCCGCGCTGCTCGGTCCGATGAAAGTCGAGCCGATGTTCGAAGGGTCGTCCTTGCGGTGGCGGTCCTTGAGGGGCTTGCTGCCACCGAAGTACACGCGCACACCGCCCAGCAGATGGGCATAGCCGTTTTCACCCACGCCACCGTCCGCAAAGACAGCCACACCGTTCACCGGCGTCTGCCACTCCACGTGGGCCATGTAGAAGTTGTGGTTGAAGCGGCTCTGGTACTCGATGCGCACCATCAGGTCGTCCATCGGGTAGATCGCCGCATACACTCGCGCAGCCACAAAGTTCTGATGCGTTGCCAGCCCTGGAAAGGTCGTGGCCACATGCGAGTCGTAGTTGTCCCAGCCGGCCACAGCGCCCAGCGTCACCTTCTTGAAGTAGTATTCGCTTTCCACGCCCACGATCACGTCCGTAAACTTCTGGCTGATCGTGCCGCTGAAAGCCAGACCGATGAGCCCCTTGCTCGGATCACGCGCAAAGAAGTGCGTGCCCAGGGCATAGATGTTGGTCGAAAAGCCATGCTGATAGATGCCGTCAAACTGCGCTCCAAAACGGTGGCCCAGCGGCACCGAGATCGTTCCGCCAATGCCACGAGTGGAACTGCGATTGATCGCGCCGTAGTTCGCATCCAGCTTGCCATTGACGCCGGAGACGGCGGGTTCGGAGGCGGCAGCCACAATGCCTTTGCCCGAGGGGGCAGGGGTGCCAGCGTGGATCTGCGTCACCGCAGTGCCGGCCAGCAAGGCGAGGAGGGGGAGAGAGAGTATGTTTTTCATGGTTAGATACTGACGAGGCCACCACTTTGCAGATCACAGCACCACTAAACAATAAGGTGAAGCCTTAGATTTATGGCGATTAACCTTAGACCCACAGGCCGGCTCAGGAGGCACCAGCGCCTTCGGTGCTCACCGCCCAGGACCCGCCAGCCACTCCAGAGCCTCCACCATCACCCCCTCGCCGATGTCCCGCGTCAGCCTCAGTCCCCCGGCTTCTGGGCCTGCTCCAGCGGCGTCTGCACATCGCCCTCTGGATCCCGCTCATTCTTCGCCATGCTGTCCGCATCCCTGGCTCCGCCCGCAGGCATCTCCGGCTCGTTGCCCATCACACTGAGGCTGAGCATGGCCAGTGAGCTGAAAAGCAGCCCGGTGGAAGGTGGGAAGAAGTGGTATTTCATGGTGTGCCGTCGGAGTGACACTCTCCATTCGCACTCCTGCCATCATCTGGCTGCATCAATGCGCGGCCTGACCCCATGACCATGCGCCGCCCTGATGCGCCCGTGGCCCCCTCAGGCTTCCCCTGAACTCCGGAGCAGGGGCACATCGGGTTGTGACCCCGCACCGCCGTCCCTAGTTTTGAGCCCATGAAGACCATCGCACCCACCGCCGCCGCCGACGATCCGCCACCCCCCCTGAAAAGCCGGAGCCACCCCTCACGCCTCCACCTCTCGAACCCGAAGAAAAGCCCGTCATCGTCCACGATCACGGCATCGACACCGATGAAGCACATGACATTGACACAGCCGCCGGCGACGAAGGAATCGATGATGAAGTAGGCGATGACTTCGACAACAACCGCGGACGCGAAAAATAAGCACCCTTCATCACCCACCCCCATTCACCCCTCCCTAGTTTTGAAACCATGAAGACGATCTCACCCACAGCCGCCGCCGACACTCCGCCTCTCCCAGAAAAGCC
>NZ_JBIPNG010000421.1:0-5896 GCF_044373815.1 Prosthecobacter sp.
ATCTCGGGTGTGACTGCGGAAGGCTTGGAAGCGGTCAAGCGACGATGCCTCCCGCGTGCCGCTCATGTTTCACTTGAGCGACAGGCTCCACAGATGCTTGCCGGAGGTGATGTAGAGCGTGCGCTTGTCTACGCCGCCGAGAGCGCAATTCGTCGCCTCATCGGGCGTGGTCGCGATGAAATCAATCAACCGTCCCCCCGGCGACAGGACGTAGCAGCCCGCCTTGAAGCGCGTGGTTTCGTATTCGTTCGGCTCATTGCGCCCGGCGCAGACGTAGAGTCGGCCAGCGCCATCCATCTTGAGCCCGTCGGGGCCGCGGCTGTCGCGCCAGTCGAAAATCACGCGGCGGCTGCCGGGCCGCACGCTGCCATCCGCGTTCAAAGTGAAGCGCAGCAGCTTTCGCGCCGCGTCGTGGTTGTTGTTATTGTTGTCGGCGACGTAGAGGAAATGGTTGTCCGGCGTGACGAGGATGCCGTTGGGCCGGTTCACTTCGTCAGGTCCGAGCAGCAGCTCGACGCGCGACTTCGCGTGCGCCTTTTCCGTGATGCGATAGACACCCTCGACGATGCGCCCTTTCTCATCGCGAATCTCCATGCCAACGCGCGGACCGTAGCGCGGGTCGGTAAAATAAATGCGGCCCTGCGAGTCCGCGCAGAGGTCGTTGGGCGAGTTGAAGCGATTGCCCTGAAAATGATCCGCAAGCACCGTGATGCTGCCGTCCTTCTCCGTGCGTGTGACGCGCCGAGCCTTGTGCTCGCATGCGAGCAGCCGCCCGTCGCGGTCGAACAAGAGTCCGTTCGACGGCGTCTCGCGGAAGGCCGTCGTGCGCCCGCGCGCGTCCATGCGATTGATGCGCTCGCCGTCCACGAAGTAGAGCGAGCCGTCATGCCACGCAGGACCTTCGCCCGCGCCGATGAGTCCGTGATCCTTCGGCACCGCGTCGCGCACGATGGGCGTTTGATACGTGGAGCAGGCCGTGAGCGCGAGCGCGCCGACGAGGAGTGCGAGTGTGTGGAGTTTGGTTTTCACTGGCTTGCGCGGAAGGAGACAAAGATCACTTCGCATGGAATTCCTTGTTGTTCACGAGCGCGTGGATGAGCGCGTGCGCGGTGTAGTGCTGTGGCTCCTCCGAGTTTGAGGGCAGGCTTGGCAGCGTGGAGCGCGGCGAGCGAAGACAACCATCAAGGCGGCAAACAGAGCGAGAGTGCGACTCATGGCAGGGTTTTATGCGTCAATTGAGGTGGCGATCCCGGCGAGGGCGTCACAGTCATTTTCGATACGAGTAAACGTCCTTCAGCGCGACGGAGTCGGGGATGCCAAGCTCCCTACGCTTTGCTTCGAACTGCTCAAAGGTCAGCGGTCCAAAAGCCTTTCCTTGGCCCGACGTGTCGAGAATCCAGTAATCGAGCACCATGGGGTCGGTCTCCTGGTAGGTATCATTCGGGTCGTTTGGGCTGCGGCGCTTCAGGCCCTGTCGCTTCGCAAGAATGAGCGATTGATGCACCGCGCATTCGAGCACCTTGGTCGGAATTTTGGGAACGTCGTCTCCCAAGCCACCATCCAGCGCAATGTAAACCTGATGCGCCGATGTGCGATTAAGAGTGTATCGGCCCACGAGCGTGGCGGCGAAGTCCTGTAGGCCAGGGCCGACAATGGCGCGGGGCCCAAGACATGTGAACAAAAGGACCAGCGCTGTCATCGATAGGAGCAGCAGGACGGGGAGAATCTTCATTCTGTATTTCATCTTGAATTTCGAGACGCGGTTACTTCGTGTGAAACTCCCTGCTCCCCACGAGCGCGTGAATGAGCGCGCGAGGGGTGTAGTTCTGCGGCTTTGCGTTTTGCAAAATGGACTGAACGAGGCCGTCATCAGAGAAGCCGCACGGACGACCGAGACCGAACTCGACGAGGTGTTCGACGAGGCCTTTGGCAAAGTCAGCCTCGTGTTTGGCGAGAGCGTCGCGCAGTTCGTGGAAGCCGTTGAACGCGGTGCCGTCGGGCAGCGTGCCAGTGGCATCAATGGGGAACAGCTTCGACTGTTTCACGACTTTGTTCAGCACCGCGACCTCGGCGTATTCCTCCGCGCGCCAGCAGCCCACGGCGTCGAAGTTTTCCAAGCCAAAGCCTACGGGGTCAATGCGACGATGGCACTGCGCGCACTGCGGCTGTTCCTGATGCGCGAGCATGAGTTCGCGTGCAGGCATGAGTTTGCCGGAGAAGCGGCTGAGCTGGGGCACGTTCGCGGGCGCGGGTGGTGGTGCATCGTTGAGGAGTTTGCGCAGCACCCAAACACCCCGCTCGACGGGCGAACTGCGCTCGCCATCGCTGCCCATCGCGAGAATGGCAGCCATGCCGGGAAGACCTCCGCGTGGCATCGTCGAAGGCACGGGCACCTTGCGGAACTCGGTGCCCCTGATGCCTTCGATGCCGTAGTAGTCAGCGAGGATGTCGTTCACCACGACGAAGTCGCTTTTCAAGAGTGCGCCGAGCGGCAAGTCGCCGTCGAGCACGGTGCGCAGCGTTTCATACACTTCGTGGCGCGCGGACTCCTTCACGCTGCCGTCGAACTTCGGATACAGGCGGTGATTGAATTGGAAGAAGTCGAGCCGCACCATGTGCAGCCATTGATGCGTGAAGCCCGAGATGAAGCGCATCACCTTGTCATCGGCCAGCATGCGATCCACTTCGCGAGACAGCATGGCGGCGTCGCTGAGTTTACCATCGCGTGCGAGCTGCATGAGCGCGTCGTCGGGTGGACTGCTCCAGAGGAAATACGAGAGCCGGTTGGCGAGTTCGGTGTCGCTGAGTCTGGCTTTGCCCGGCTTCTCCGCTGCGTGTTCGGAGATGTAGAGGAAGCTCGGTGATGCGAGCACGATGCTGAGGGGCGTCTTGATGGCCTCGATGAATTTCTCGCCCGCTGCGCTGCGCTCGTTGAAGTGCATAATGAGCCGTTCCATAAACTCCGGCTTCACCCCGCGTCCACGGAACGCGCGCTTTGCAAAGGTCTCGATGATGCTTCGTGCTTCTGCGTCGCCTGGATTTGTGGTCAGCGTCTCTTTGCCAAAGACCAGCTCGTGCGAACGCGGCGGCCATTGCTCGAAGAACGGGCCTTCCCATTCGATCCAGTCCACCCACATCGTCCGGCGGTAGGCATTGCCATTGCCTTCCTTGCTGCGGGTTCCGCCGATGTAATAGGCAGCGTCGGATGTGTTGGGCCGCCGCTCGCGTAAGCCGACCGTGTGGCTGCCTGCTTTGGTGAGTATGACCGGCAGCTCGATGATCTGCGGCTGATCGAGAGGCGCGGTGATTCTCAGGCAACGCAAGAGGTCCATCTCGCCCGCGCTCTCCCCATTTCCCATGAGGCCGATTTCCATGAAGCTCGGCTCGGCTGGCTCCATCGCGGCAGCACGGATGCGCACGCGATAGGTGCCTGGAGCAATGTTGCCGGGGATTCGGGTTTGATCCTGCCCGAGCAGTCCGGTGAAAGGCTGTAGCACGAGGCCGGTTTGAGTCAGCGGCTCAGCGAGGTAGGACTGATAGCCCGCCAATTGGCCGCGCACGAGGGCCATTTTGATGTTCGCATTCGCTTCATCCTCGAAACCGAAATCGGTCGGCGGCTTGCCGGATGCCTTCCAATCTTCGTAGCGTTTCTTGTCCGCCGCGTGCTTGTCGTGCTGACCCTGCACATGCTTGTTCGCATCGACCTCCGGCTCGCGTCGCTGCTTCTGCACCTTCGGCTGCAAGCCGCTCACGATGGCTTCATCTAGAGCGACGCGTGCGAGTTTGAGATACTGCTGAAACTGGTCGCTGGAGAAGAACAGCCCGGAGCCGATGGTGTCGAACGAACCGCCGTCATCATCCGCGGGCAGGTCTTTGGGGCTCACCTCGACATCGAGCAGCTCACGAATCGTGTTCACATATTCGCGACGGTTCAGCCGCCGCATCGTGATCAAGCCGCCCGAGTCGGACAGTGCCTTCCGCGCGACGACCATTTGCTTCGAGAGCACTTCGAGGAACGCGGCCTTCTCGTCCGGCTTTGGCTGCTTCTCGTCGTCGGGCGGCATGTCGCCGGAATTGATTGCAGCGAGGATTTTCTGCCATCGCTCGGCAGTCGGGATGTCAGCGATGTGAAAAGGAATGTCGTCGAGCCGCACCTTGCCCTTGTGCTTCTCGGCGTTGTGGCACGAGACGCAGTAGGATTTGAAGAAGGCGCGATGCGAGTCCGGGATAACGGCCTCGGTGGCAGCGTGGGCGACAGATGCGAACAGTAACAAGAAACAGAGCGATTTCACGCAGAGGAGATTTTGAAAAAGTTTCGCCTCATCCACTCAAGCCATCAACTCCTCCACCACACCCGTGCTGTCGCCGAATGCCCTCACATTCACGCCCACGCCGTTGAGCAAGGTGAGCCACACGTTGCAGAGCGGCGTCTTCGCGTCCGGCATCACGATGTGTTGGCCGAGCTTGATGCCCGCGCCGCCGCCGGTGAGGATCGTGGGGCAATTGTCGAGGTAGTGCTGGCTGCGGACGTTTGTGCCGAGCGCGACGCTGACGTGATCGAACAAGCGCGAGCCATCCGGCTCCTTCGTGGTCTTCAGCTTGTCGATGAGGTGCGCGAGCAATTCCGATTGTCCGCGATCGCGCGTCTGGCTCGCTTCCATGCGCGGGCCGGGCGCGTAGTGGCTGATGTTGTGGCCGGCGAACTTCAGGCCGAGACCCTTGATCAACACATCCACCGGCTGGCGATAGGTCGCCACGCGCGTCGCATCGGTTTGTAACGCGGCCACAAGCAAATCATACATCAGGCGAATTTCCTTGTCGCCGCTCATGCCTTGCTTGGGCTCGGCCATGTGATCGCCCGGCTTCACCTTCGGCACATCGAGCCACTGGCCTTCTTTGGAGAGCTGAATCTCGATGTCGCGGATCGAGTCGAGATACTCGCCGAGCTTGTCGTTGTCTTCCTTGCCAAGACCTCGGGCGAGATCGCGTGCATCCACGAGCACGGTGTCCAGCACGCTCTGCTGCTTCTTCAGCGCCGCCTGCCGTTGTGCGAGCGGCGTGTTTTCATCGGAGAAGAGCTTGTGAAAAGTCGCGACTGGATTGTCGAGTCCTGCCACCGGCTTGCCCTGGCGATTCCAAGCAAGCGACAAACCGGGACCGTGGCTCTCACCCGATCCGCTGAGCGCGAGCGAGGTGAACCGCGTGTCTTTGCCGAACTGCTCCGCCGCGACCTGGTCCACCGAGATCGTGTTGCTGAAGCTCTTGCCAGGCACGCCGTATTGGTTCGCGCCCGTGAGCCAGAAGGTGCTGCACGAATGCGGGTCCATCGAGTGCTTGTGGAAGCAGTTTTGGATGACGGTGATGTCCTTCTGATGTTTCGCGAGCGGCTTCAAACCCTCGGGCAACGTCCACTCCGCGCCCGTCTGCTTTACATCGGGATACCAAGTCTCCTGCGTCACGCCCCAGCCGATGCCGATGAAGACCATGCGCTTGGGCCGAGCAGGAATGGGCGCTGCAGAGGCGAAGCGGCGAAAGCCGAGCGATTCAAGAAATGGCAGCGCGATGAGCGCGGTGCTGCTGCGGAGGAAGCTTCGGCGGTTGAGTGGTGTGTTCATGGATTGTTGGAGTGATGGAGGTCTGACATCAAGGCAGTGTCTTCGCGGCGACGCCGAACATGCGGTTGGGATTGAAGCTCTTTCGGTCTGCGGGCGGATTTGGATAAGGCGGGCCGAGTTTCACTTCGCCAGGCTGCGTCACGGTTTTCTTCCATATCGCGAACTCAAAACGATTCGCAACGCGTTGCGGCGCTTTGTGCGAGATTCGGTCGAGGGTAATCTTCTCGCCCGTGTTCGTGAACTCCTGCGACAGCCACATCGGCACTTCGTTACGCATATCC
>NZ_JBIPNG010000422.1:0-5869 GCF_044373815.1 Prosthecobacter sp.
CAGGGCACGGTCTTTGAAATCATTGCTGTATCGTTGTCGCTTCACGGTCTTCATGGTGATTGTCCCTTATTCCCTGGTCCAGGATTTTAGCGCACCTCAAAAACCATGACGTCGATGAAATGGCTGATGCTTCTTTGTCTCTTTGCTCTTACTCCGGTGATCCCGGCAGTGGCCGCGGAACCCTTGACCTTGGAGATCCATCTGGTGCAGGAACCGTCCAAGGCGCTTTCTGCTGATCGGGGACGCGCATTGCATGTGTCCGAATATCGGGCCAGCAAATTCAGGGTGGTTCCGGGCTTGTCGCAAAGGAATATGAACAGCGTTTCTTTGGAGCTGGTCGGGGCCAAAAACTTCTTCCTCAGGCATCAGGAAGGCATAATCAAAGCTCACGAGAGGCCGAAAAAGATCAATCTGCTCTTTGAGGGCGATGCCAGTTGGAAGATCATCAAACTGGCTGAAAACCGGATACGCATTGAGTCCGTGAATTACCCGGGAGATTTCATCACCGTCCGCGAAGACGGCAATGTGGTGAAGTCCAGAAACCCTCCCCTGGAAAAGTCCACCTTTGTGATGACGCTCAGGTAGACGGCCAAAACGCAGCAGGCTGTCTTCATCCATGGCAATGGAAGGTTCGGACCGCCAATATGGTTGCCCGCTAGACCGTGGCAGGTACCCCTGCGCCCGGCGTTCCATGCCATTGTCCAACACCCCTGCGACAAAGCAGCGAAAATTTGAGCTCGGACCGACCCAAAATGGGGTCAGTGTGCAAATACTTGACAAAAAAATGCCTATCTGCACGAGCCTCTCATGCCACGCGCACGCGCCGTCTTTGTCTTCTCCTCCTTAGTGCATAAACGTTTCCGCTACTTCAGCAGCCACTCCACCATCCCTGCCTCAGGATCTTTCCCCTCACCACGCACCCAGCTCAGGTAAGGCCCCTGCACTTTGATCATCCCTGGCAGGTCCAGATACTTCGCACCACCCGGCAGGAACATCGGATCACGATAATCCAGCACCTTCCCAAAGCGGAAGCCATGCGTGTCATACGCAGCCCGGTCAATGGCTTCACCCGCCACCGCACGCGCTGCGAGCGCGATCGGCCCCGTCTGCTCACCCAGCGCCGCGATGCACACCGACTTCGGACTCGGGTGCGATCCCACCTTCGTGTTCCGCAGAAAACTCGTCAGCGTCAGAACATCATGCGCACGCTGCGCAAACAGCGCGCTGTTGTAGCCATAGGTGTAGCCCGCAAACTCACGCGGATTCGCCACCAGCCGGTTCTGCTTCGCCAGCTCGCTCCCTTGAAACAGCAGATCCACCCCCAGCACCGCAGCGCCACCCTTCACCAGCTCCTTCACCTGCGCGTTCGCAATGCCGGACTTGCCCGCGTCATCCAGCCAGATCACCACCCGCCCGTTCCACTCTTTCGGGTACAGCCAGGCCACGTTCAGCTCTTCGTTGTACGTCTTGTTCGTCAGCGTCCCCGTCATTTCCAGGTGGTCACCGCGATCCTGCTTGTCCTTTAGCGTCCACTCCACCTCGCCCGCCTTGTCATACGTCCGGCCGATCACCACTTCGATGCCCTCGCGCAGCACCTTCGGGTCCGCCTCACTCAGCAGCTTCTCCGCATCCGCAGTCATATACTTCAGCAGCTTCCGCTCAAACTCCGGATCCGCCGCCTTCGGGGCAGGGTGCTTCTCATCCCAAACCGTCAGCTGCTCCTTCGTCAGCGGTTCATAGTCCTTCTCGATCACCGGCGCTTCCTGTCCCAAGTTGAAGTGCTTGTTCACAAACGTGTAAAACGCACTGCGCGTCACCGCGTTGTAGTTGTGCGGAAAGTGCTCCCCGCGCAGCAGGAACACATTGTCCTTCTTGCCAAAGGTCGTGTACAGCTTCTGCAGATCCGGGAAGCCCTTCGTCGCCATCTCCTTCGTCCAGTCGTTCGCCGTGTTCATCCCCTGCGGCTTCGGCGCAAACAGTCCCGCAAATTCCACATTGCCCGTGTTGATCCGCAGCAGCGAAGTGTTCTCGCACGTGCAGCCCCCCTGCATCGCCGTGCTCACCATCACACATGGAAAGGAGAGCTTGATCCGGTCATCGATCGCCGCCAGCAGCATCGTCTGCGTACCACCACCGCTCGCACCCGTGATCGCCGTACGCTCCGGATCCACCTCTGGCAAAGACAGCAAAAAGTCCAGCCCACGCACCGCGTTCCATGTCTGCAGCCCCATGATCGACTGTAGATGCGCCTCCGCCTGCGGACTGTACAGCCCCCAGTTTTCCGCCGTGTTCATCTCCGGCCGCTGCTTCGCAAATGCGTGCACGACGTCCCGTGAAAATTGCACCGAGTCCGAATCGCTCAGCATGTCCCACTGCCACACCACGCAGCCCATCCGCGCTAGCTGCACGCAGAGCGATTGAAAAATGCTCTTCCCGCCCCGCTCAAAGCGCTCACCCCCCGCCGCGATCTCCGCCCGCACCTTCGCATCCGTCTCGATCGAAAGCCGCGCATCCTTCCAGTGCCCGTGCGCAAACATCACCCCTGGCACCTTGCCCTTGATCACCTTCGGCTTCCACAGGCTCCCCGTCACAAAAAAACCCGGCGCACTCTCAAAGTACACCTTCTCCACCGTGAAGCCATCCCCCTCCACCTTGCCATGCACCACCGCATTCAGCGGCGTCTTCGTTGGCATTGGCCAAAGCCCCTCCGCCACCAGGATCTGCCGCCGCACATAATCCTTCCGCGCATCCCACTCACTCAGCGAAGACGGCGGATTGAAAGGAAAATACCCGTTCAAATCCTTCGGCGCCTGCAGCCGGCTGTCCTCAGCACGGACAATGGACGACGCGAGAACGGCAAGGAGGAGCAGCTTGGATTTCATGGTTTGAATGTGAAGCGCATTCTAACGCTGCGAGCAGGCAAAGTTCATCATATCCGTGTCGAACAATATTCATATCTCGTGAGAGCGATTGCATGAGCCGCTGCTACCGAAGGCTGGACTCACACACCTGCGGGTGCCGCTGAAGCTCGCATCCTTGACGATTCGCATCGTGTTCGGATCCCAGCTCAACGCCGTGCCTTCAGGGCTTTCGGAGCGCATGTTTCATAGGCTGAACGCAAGCTGTGCGACCAGGTTGAGTTGCTAATTCTGCCGGACAAGGATCACGCGATCCGCTCCGCGTTGACTGATGAAGAGCTTTACGCTTGTTTCTTGAAGCACTCGCGCAACGACAAGGAATGCAAATCATGAAACTCACCCTCACTCTCATCACCGCCCTGCTGCTAGCTCAACTGACTGCGCTGCGCGCCGCTGACACCGCAGCCGACCGCGTCGCCACCGTTATGAACACGCCCGGCTGCGTTGCATTCTGGGACTTCGTGAAACGTGAGCCGGACGGGGCGCATCGCTTCACCGCGCATGTGATGGCGGGCGCGACGAATGACTTCGCTCTGGATGCTTCGAATTACATCAAGGACTACTGGGGCGAAGGGCGCGAGGCGACTTATGCGGACTTTCCGTTGCTCGGTCGCGGGCCGTTCGGGCAGGCGATTCGCATTCGCAAAGAAGAGGATAAGACGTTTCGCCCTTTCCTCTTCGTGCCGCGCGAGCGACTGAATGATTCGCCCATCGACATCAAAGGCGCGGGCAAGTCAGTGAGCGTCGTCGTGTGGGCCATTCGAGAAAGCGGCAATCACTCACTCGCAGGCATCTGGCATGAGGGCACCGATTTGAATCACGGCGGCGCGGCGAAAGTCGTCGCGCGCGGGCAGCGGCAATACGCGCTTTTTGCCGGACTGAACAATGAAGGCTCGGCCTGCGGTCATGTGTCGGAGAATGGCGCGAAGTCCTTTGGCCACATCTACGCCATGCACAAATCCAACTCCGGCGATGTCTCGCCAGCCGTGCCCGCAGATGCTCCCGCCGAAGTGCTCGATGCCTCGTGGCAATGCTTTGCAATGACCTACAATCACGAGACCCACGAACTCACCGGCTGGATCAATGGCCAGGACACAGGCCGTTGGCAGGAGAACGTGCAGAAGGCCATCCCAGTCATCCACAACGCCTGGGTGCAAGGCAACCTGCATCGAGAGTCCGGCCTGCAACCCGGTGAAGATCCGACCTTCCCGGCCGATCAGTTCTACAATCCGCCCGAGGACAAGCCTTTCTCCGTCAAAGTGCTCAGCGAGACCGCCGCCGAGCGCGTCGAGTTGCAGGAGTTCCGCTACACACGCGTCAAAGTCACCCAACGCAAAGCCGCCGCCGGCACCTGGACCACCACCGCCCGCGACCTCGCCGATGTGCGCCTGAATCCCTGGTGGTTCTCGCACGACTCACTCTACACCCCCGCCAACGACGGCACCGGCGGCCCCTTCACCATCGGCCGTGTCATCCATAGCTCGCGCGGCGTCGGCTTCACGGGCTGGATGGGTGGTGTGGCGGTTTTCAATCGGGCGTTGAGTTCGGAGCAACTCGCGACACTTTCGGCAGTCGGTCGTTCTCGACCCATTGTCACACCTTCTCGCTAGTTTCACCCTTCCTTTCAAAACGTCGACTCCATGAGAAACAGCCTCATCGCCCTCTTCGCGCTATTCCTTGCCACAGCGCCTGCCGCCACCGTCACCACCTTTGCTGGCACGGGCACGAAGGGCTTTTCCGGCGATGGCGGGCCGTCAGCGAAGGCCGAACTCAACAACGTCTTCGGCGTCGCACGCGGGCCGGATGGCTTTCTTTACATTTGCGATATGGACAACGCCCGCGTCCGGCGCGTTGGGCCGGATGGCGCCATCGAAACCTATGCGGGCAATGGCGTGCGCGGGCGCAAAGGCGATGGCGGTCCAGCGGACAAGGCTTCCCTGAACATGCCTTACGAGCTGGCGTGGGATAAGGCGGGCAATTTGTTCATCGTCGAGCTGGCGAACAACGCGGTGCGCCGCGTGGATGCGAAGACCCGCATCATCACCACCATCGCGGGCACGGGCAAACCCGGCTTCAGCGGTGATGGCGGACCGGCCACTCAGGCCCAGTTCAATGCGCCGCACAGTCTCGCCTTCGACCCCGCTGGCGATCTTTACGTTTGCGATATTCTCAACCACCGCGTGCGCAAGATCGACATGAAGACCGGTATCATCTCAACGTGGAGCGGCACTGGCGAGGCCAAGACCGCGCCTGATGGGGCACCCATCTCTGGTTCGCCGCTCAACGGCCCTCGTGCGCTCGCCTTTGGACCCGATGGCAAAAGCTACCTCGCACTGCGCGAAGGCAACGCGCTGCTCTTGCTCGATCCAACGGCGAACACGATTAAACGAGTCGCAGGCACTGGCAAATCCGGCTTCACCGGCAATGGTGGCCCCGCGCTGCAAGCCACTCTCTCGGGCCCGAAAGCCGTGAGCCTCGACGCCACTGGTAACGTCTATCTCGCCGACACCGAATCACACTCCATCCGTTACCTCGACGTGAAGAAAGGCACCCTCGAAGTCCTTATCGGCAACGGCAAGAAAGGCGACGGCCCCGATGGCGGCGACCCGCTCAACTGCCAGCTCGCCCGCCCGCACGGAGTCTTTGTGGACAAAGACGGCTCTGTCTTCATAGGGGACAGCGAGACGCATCGCGTGCGTGTGTGGCGGAAGTAACCATCGTGACTGCCAATAAGATGCCATGCCATTCATGCCTGGCCATTGTGCAGATACCAATTGCCAGGCATCTCAAACCTCACCCAAACTCACGCACCGACTCCCCTCCGTACTAAAACCCCTGGCTCTTGCTCCCCTCAATGACAATGCGCTTCGTCTCCGGCCCCTGCTTCACCGCCTCACGCGCTTTCCCGCCCCGTGTTTCCGTGAACTGATTGTCGCTGATCGTGATCGCTT
>NZ_JBIPNG010000069.1:0-19190 GCF_044373815.1 Prosthecobacter sp.
GTCTTTTTCCATTGGGCGATCTGCTCTGCAGGCAGCACGCCGGCCACTGCTGCTTCCCAGGCCTTGTCCCAGGCTTCGCCACGCGGACGATCAAAGCGGATGTAGAAATAGTTGCGGCCCATCATGGGCTCTCGGGCAGCGGGCGGCAGTGTGCGCAGCATGCCGGTGGCCCGTTTTCTCTCCTTGTTGCTGAGCTGGTCCAGCAGGCTTTCCGCCGCCTTGTTCAAGGCCGTGGTCTGCGCGTCCGAGAGTTCGAGCTTCTTCTTCATCAGCTCAATCTTGGCCCGCAGGTCTTCATTCATCGGTCCGCGTGATTCACGCACCCAGCGTTCAAGATATGCGGAGATCTCCTTGTCCACGCGCTGCCTGGCCTTCACATCCGCTTCATGCCAGGTGGCGTAGCGCGCATCGCCGAGTGTTGCTTTCAAAGTGGCCAGCCAGGCGGCGTCTTCATCGGGTGGCGTCCAGTCTTCGATGGGCTCGTTGGGGCCTGCCACGTCCGGCTTCCACATGCTGATGTGCCGGATCGCCGCTGAGTCGGAGGTGCGTGACAGATAGGTGCGCATCGCCATGAGGGCCAGTGGTTGCCAGGATTTCACAGTCGCCTCCACAGCTTTTTTGGACGCCTCCTGCAGCTTTGTTTTTTCCACAGGCGAAAGTTTGACCTCTGCGTCGATGGTTTTGACCACCTCCTCCATGTGGGCGGTGAGCTGCTTCTGCTTTTCCGGCACGCACGCTTGAACAAAGTCAGTCAGCACCTTCTCGACCGCTTCTGAAAGCGGCTTCTTCAAGTCGGCCCGCGACGGCGTCTGTGCCTGCGTTCCACCGGAACTGGTCAGAACAATTGCCAGCAGCATCAGCTTGATCATTTCGCCCCGCCTCCTGCTTCCAGTTTGTTGAAATACGCATCCAGTCCGGTCTTGAATTCTTCCGGCAGCTCACGCCCCGTCTTGCCGGTCGCCTGGCCCACCGGACGTGCATTCACATTAGTCTCTGCATCCGAGCCCGGTCCCAGATCCGACAGCGCAGCTTCCGCGCTTTCCGCGCCTGCGCTGCCACCACCCCCGGGATTTGAACCACCTCCGCCGCCACCTTTGCCCTGACGTTTCGCCTGCAGCAGCAGTTCGATGGCTTCCGTCTCCGCTGCTATCGCCGGTGCTCCCGTGTCTGGTTTGTCGAGAATGCCCGCCGCTTCATCCATCACCGTCATCACCGCGCTGAGCAGCTTCAGTTCCTTGCCAAATTTTTCATTCCCCTGCGGCAGATGCAGGATGTCATCAAAGGCGCCGCGCGTGTTGGCCTGGATGCCAAACTGCTTCGAGGCAAGCATGGCAGATTTTTTGCCATGCTCTCCCTCTTTGAGTGCGGCCTTCGAATTTTCCAGCTCACGTGTTTCGTCGCGCAGCTTCATCTCATCGCGCAGGGATTTCATGACCTTGAGAACGATCTCCGGCGGCAGGCTGTCTGCGCTGCAGCTGCTGCATGATTTGCATTCACTCGCAGCCACCATCTCCTCCGCCCAGCGGTCCAGCGTGTCGGCCCAAAACTCCGCGCCTGCCATGCTGTTGCCACTGAGATTCACCGCTGCCTGATCTCCCAGATAGGTCAGCATTTTCACCACCTGCGTGTCTTTCATCTGACCGATGATGTTCTTGAAATGCATGTCCGGCTTGCGGGCGAAGTAGGCCTCCAGGTCGCTTTGGATCACCCGTACAGTTTCGCTCTGCGTCTTCTCGTGTTCAGCGATCGCCGCAGCATCCTTCACCGGCTTGCGCTCCAGACCGAAGGCGCTGAGAGTCTTCGTGTTCAAATCCTTCGCCACCACCAGCTGCTGGCGGGACGCCGCCTTGAGCCGCTTCACAAACGTGCTGGCCTCCAGGCTGGCCAGGATCGTGCCCAGTTCATCCGAGACACGCGCAAACTCGGCCAGCAGCAGCTTCTGCTCATCAAGAGCATCCTGCATTTTCTTTTGTGCCTGCGATGCTGGCGGCTCCTGCGGCTTCTCTTCAGGTTTCTCGTCTTTCTTTTTGCCCGGTGCCGCCGCCATCTGGGTCGTCGGCAGTTTCATCGTGCTGGGCTTGGTTGGCGATGGTTTGGCATTGGGGTCCGCAGGCTGCGGCTCGGCCTTGCTCATCGAGCCTTCCTTGTCGGTGATGCTCGGCATGTTGTCTTTCTTCTGCTCCTCTGTGGACGCCTTGCCACCCTGCTTCGTTCCGGGAATGTCCGGCCCGTTGGCAATCTGGGGTGCACTGGGTTTGCTCTGGCCGGCTTTGCCTTCACCCTGCTTGCCTTCCTTCGGTGGCTGCTGGGATGAGTTCGAGGGCGGAGTGGCGGCAGTGGACTGACCGGCCTTGCCGCTCTGCGCATTCGAGCTCTGCTTCAACAAATCCGCCACACTCGGCATCCGCTTGGCCGAAATGTCCTGCAGTGACTTCAGCATCGTCGCCCAGGATTCAAGACGCTTGGCATCAAACTCATCATTCCGCGTCGCCTGCTCCACCAGACTGCGCCCGCTCTGATTCAGCATGCCCAGCCGTGCTGCATTCGCATTCTCGGAACTGGCCTGCTGCGCGATTTTGCGCCGGTTTTCCGGGCGGTCCAGTTCGGCCGGAGTCAGTGCGCGCAGTTCCTTGTTCGTCGCATGCAACTGCTGCTCGCGCTCATAGCTCTCGCGGGCTGCTTCGAGCCATTTGCCGAACTGCTCCGTCAGCCACAGCGCGTGGTCTGACTTGTTCAGCACGTGCAGCAGGAATGCCGTGGAGTAGGCACGCTTGCGCTGAGGCAGGTAATCCTCGGCCCATGCGCGGATCTCCAGCGTCTGCGGTGCCACGCCGTCGCGGTCTGCACAAAAGGTTGCCTTGGCTGCCAGTGTCTTTTTCTCGGGCTCGCCTGCAGCCGCGATCTTGTCGCCTTTCGTCTTGTCATCATTCACGCTGCGCCACTCAAGGCCCGTGCGCTGGATGCCAAAGTCATCCTGCACGTCCACGTCGAAGACCACGACTTCGGAATCGAGCACCACCTGCTCCTGGGTCTCGCGCCGTGCCGCCAGCCGTGGTGCTTCATCGTCGATCGCGTTGATTTTCAAAACCAGCGGCTCGCGCGGTGTCAGACCGTCGCGGTCCTGCCACATCACATGCTTTTCAGAGTTGGCTGTGATTGGATGGAAGGGCGTCGTCACTTTGGCGCCCGAAACTTTCTCCGCTTCACCATCCACTTCCGCCGAGGCCAGCTCACGTGATGCCGTGGCCTCCAGCGATGCCTGTGCTCCTTTCAGCACGCTAACGGAGCCACCGCGCACTTCGGTCATCGGCTCCGTCTTGTACTTCAAATAGTCCGGGAGCCGTGTGCGCACAGAAAGCGCGGTCAATTCCGGCCGGGTGCGCGGCAGCACGTTCACCGTCTTGCGCACATCACCGAGCGAGAGGGACAGGGCCGCATCTTCCTTTTGTGGCGGAAACGCCAGCGGATAGGCCCCCTTTTGCAGGCCGCTCACCACGGCGGGCTGATCGCTGATCTGGGCCTTGGCCGAAGTGGGCGACCAGAGCGTGTCCTTGTTGAGAAGCACCTTCAGATCAAACGGTTCCGCATAGGGCACCACGAGGCGGTTGGGGAGCGTCTCGATCTTCGCAAAGGTGAAGCGCTCAACATCACGCCATGGCGTCGCCCAGCGTGCCAGCGCATTCCATGCGGCATCTGGCAGAAGAGTCAGTGCCGCCACCGCTAGCAGCGCCGTCACCCCTGCCGCCCAGCCCCATTGAAAATGTTTCGCCTCCGGCACGGCATGGGAGAAGTCCTTGTCCTTCACGGCCTCTGCGGCCTGATCCATCGCGGCTTGCACCAGACGCTCGCTGCGACCAGCGGAACCCGCCTCCACATGCGCCAGCTCCACGATGCCGAGCAATTGATCTCCCAGCCGTGGAAAGGTGCGCTTCAGCAGCCGTGCCGCATCCTCTAGGCTGCGCTGACGCCATACCCAGCGGTGCCACTTCAGCGGCAGGCCTAGCCCCAGCATGGCAGCCCCGGCGATCAACAGCGTCGCTCGCAGCCACACCGGCGTCTCCATGACACGATCCAGCGCGAAGACCAGAATGTAGGAGAACACGATCCCGAAAGCCGCTGCCAGCAGGCCCTCGGTGAGCTTGACGATCCAGACGCGCTTGCGAAAATCCGCGAGCTTTGATTCGAGGATGACAGGCAGTGCTGTTTTCATAATAGGCGAATGTTATCCTGATGAAACGTCTCTGACGAGCTTTTGATTGGGTGTTTAGAACGTCCCGGCGGCCTTTCTTCCGACCCAGAAAAGGCTCATCAGCAGCACCATCAGCCCCGCCCAGGCGGGATGCGACCAGATTTGCAGCCGACGCTCCTGCACCGCCGGCTCCGGCATGGCGGAGATCGCGGCGAGGATCGCGGCAGGGTTGTTGGCATCGAGCACTTCGCCTTTGGTGAACCGGGAGATCTCACGCATCACGTCGAGCCGCGCCGGCTGGCCGCGTTTTTCACGGCTGGTGCCTTGGATCGAAATCTTCGTTTCCAGCGAAGATCCTGCCTCCGCGCAACTAAGCTGCACCACGTGCTCTCCCGGCTCCACGGGACTGAAGACGCCGTTGAACAACCCCCAGGCTTCTTCACCGGCAGGCATGAGGCGCACGCTGCTGACCTTGCCGCTGGGCGCGGCGATTTGGGCGATCACGACGCCGTCGCGCAGCGGCTCGCCGGTGAGGCTCACGACGTTCGCGTTCAGTGTCAGCACATCGCCGGTGCGCGGGCGGTCGGGGGAGTAAAAGAGGCGCATCTTGTCGCCGCTGCTCATGTTGCGCTGGTAGGCCATCCAGCGCACCACCTGACCCCAGAAGCGGTAGTGGTATTTGTCCTCCACGCCTTTGCGCCAGCGCCAGGCACCGTCGGTGCCCATGAAGAGGATTTTGCCTGCGCCATAGGTCTTCGTCACGATCAGCGGCACGCGGCCAAACTGATTGGACTCGGTGCCGTGCGTGGCCAGCACCTCGCTGCCGGCTTTGGCACGCAGGGCGGGGGCATACCACTGAAAGCCCGGCAGATTGCCCCACACACGGGTGCTGGCCTCGTCGCTGTCTTCGAGCTTGGTCAAAAGACTGTGCGTACCTGCTTCGGTGAGTGCAAACTTGCCCGGCGAGGACGAACCCCAGCCGCGTGGCTGTGCGGCGTCCCAGATCACCGGCAGGAGATCCGCCAGCGGTGTTTCCTGCAGGGTTGATTGGAAGCCATGAAAGCCCGGCATGAAGACGAGGCCGCCCGCCTGATCGCGCACGAGCTTTTGCAGTGAAATGCATTGCTCTGCGGTGAGCTGGCCTTTCGCCAGACCGACATCGCCCAGAAAGACGACATCGTATTTCGTCAGCTCTTCATCTTTTGGAAAGGCCTTCAAATAACCGCGGCCATCCCCCACTTTGCCCAAGCCGGGATGCAGCAGCAGGCAGCTGACGTCCACGCCCGGATCACGTTCCAAGGCATTGCGCAAGTAGCGGTATTCCCAGCGCGGGAACGATTCGATCACCAGCACGCGGAGCTGTTCCTTGCGTATGGAAAGCGGTGCCTCCTGCGAGTTGTTTTCGGGGTAGCGCTCGCTCGGTGTCTTCGGGATCGTGAGCGTGAGCTTCACTTCGCCGGGTTTGTCGGGCTTCCAGCCGATGACGTCCTGGTAGCGGCTCATGGCGGGCAGCGTGACTTCTTTGGTGATGATCTCACCGCTGGAGGATTTCATCTTCAGCACCACAACTTCATCACGCGGCAGCGAGCTTTCGATGGTGAACGGAATGCGCAGCGGCTTGCCCGCCACCGCGAAGGTCGGCACGTCGAAGCTGCTGAGCTCGACATCTGGCAGCCGCGTCTCCGCACCCGTGGGCACGGCAAACACTGGCACCTCGCGCATTCGCAAACGCGTGGTGGCCTGAGATGGAGCGGCCCCCGTGTTCCAGTCGCCGTCGCTGATCAGTACCACCGCCTTGAGGTTCGGCTGCTTCTCCAGCACATCGGCCAGCGCCGCGTGGATGTCCGTACCTTCCGTAGGAGGTGTCTGCGCCGAGGAAAAGGGCTCAATTACCACATCCATGCGCTGCTTCAGCGGTTCCCACAGCTTCACATCGATCAAAGGTTTGGCCATCTCTTCACGCGACTTCGGCTCCGCGTTCGGCTTCGCCTTGTCGATCACATCCTTGGTCGTCATGCTGCCCGAGACATCGTGCAGCACGGCCAGCGTGGGCTTCGTCTGCGGCTTGAAGGTCTCCAGCCACTCCGGCTGCAAAAGGGTGATCGCGATGCCGATGGCGATGATGAAGCGCAGGAACTCCAACCAGCCCACGATCACCCGATAGCCACTGCGCCGCCATGCCATGAACGCGAGGCCACCCATCGCCACGACAAACGCCACACCGACACCGAAGGCGACCGGCGTGGGATTGAAGACGAGCTGTGAGGTGGTGGGTGTCATCGGGCAGGAGAAACTTGGGGGGCGCGCTTGGCCGGCATGCAAAGCAAGGCTTCGCCCAAGAGCGCGAGAGCCATCACGAAGAGGAAGGTGCGCCAAATTTCGCTGGCGAGGCTGGCGTCATTTTCGACCTGGTCTTCGATGACGTGGTAGTCGAGACCAGCGAACAGCTCTGCGAGGGCCGCTTTGCCCAGAGTTTCGGGGTGATCTTCCCGCAGCGGTCGATTGAGGGCGACGAGCCTGTCGCCGTTTTCGACGATGCCAGCCCGCAGTGGCTGCTCGGAGCTCAGCACGGTCTGGCCGTTGCGTTTCCACGCACTCAGATCGCCGCTGCCCAGAGCCGTGGCACCTGCCTCGCGCTGCTGCGCTTTGCCGAGGCTGCGTGCGCCTTCATTCAGCGCGCGGTGCAGCATGGCAAACATCACCACGCCATCACGGGCCAGGCTGGAGGAGCCGGAACCGGGCAGCGTGCCGAGGAACCACGCATTGCCATCGCCCGGAATATCGGCGCGCATGAGCAGCGGCAGATTACCTGTGAGACGTGCCAGCGGAGTGCCTTCACCGAGGATCTCGCAGCGGCGGCTCACTTCGAGGTCACCCACAGGCAGCGCGGTGCCGCTGCGCGTGTTGGCCAGCAGGCCCGCGTCATTCCGCCACCACTCGACACTGGCCGGTTTGCTCTCGCTGCTCCATGCACCCCAGTGCAGCCCACCAAAGGCTTCCGCATTGGCTGACTCAGTGGGCAGGAAAAGAACACTGCGACCCGAACTCAAATGATTCATGAGCTGTTTGCCAATCAAGTCATCCGCCTTCGGCAGCGCCGCATGCCAGACAATCAGCGCGACATCATCCCACGCAATCTCCGCAGCACGCGCCGGAGACAGCACCGTAGCAGCATACTTGCGCGTGGGATCAGCAGCGGCCTCCAGTGCCGCCTGCAGCGGTCCAGCCTCAGCTTCGTCATCACTGACGATCACCGACTGCAGCACCGCTGGTTCATCAAACACGAAATGGCACACGTTGTCGGACGGCGAAGCATCAGCCGGCAGTTCGACCCGACCCGCGCCACGTTTGGTCGCTTTGTCGATGGGAATCGCGTGGCCTTGCAGCACAAGTTGCGAGTCCTTCATCTCCACCTTGATCGTGGTGCTCACATCATTGATCACAAACCTCAGCGGCAGCTCCAGCGGCTCGCGTGAGGACGCATCTCGCGTCACGCGCAGATCAAGCAGCAGCTCGGCTTTACCCGCAGTTTCGTTGCGCACGACACGCTGCACTGAGACCGCGAGGTTTTGCGCCGCAGGCTGCGCATAGCTCAGCAGATGCAGGCGCAGGCCCTTCAAGGTGGCGAAGGCACTGCGCAGCGCCTGCCAGCGTCCGCTGCCTGCATCCCAGTCGCTTTGGCGCAGATCACTCAGCACCCAGACATCGGTGCGCCCGGTTTGATTGGTGGTGATGTAATCCAGCGCGCCTTGCAGCAACGCGGGCACATCCGCCGTGGTGTCCGTGGGTCCGGTAAGCGGCAGATCGATCAGCGACTCCGGCTTCTCCAGCAACTGCGGCTGCAGGTGCGCATTTTCGATCAGCACCAGCTTCGAGCGCACGCCCACCGTATCACGCAAAGCCTGTGCGAGTTTGGAAATGCCCGCCGCACGCTTGCTCGTGCCAGTGGCAAGGTTCTGCTGCTCCACGCTGGCCGAGCGGTCCAGCAGCACGATCACCGTGTCCGGCACGCCCCCGGTGAGCCCGAGCAGACCTCCCGCCATCGGCCGCGTGATGACAAACAAGATCGCAGCAACGGCCAGCACGCGAAACGCCAGGATCAAAATCTGCCGCAGCCGCGACAGCCCCTTGTTCATCCTCTGCGCCATCTGTAGAAACATCATCGCAGCCCACTTCACCTGCCGCCGCCGGTACAGGTGGATCAAATGAATGACCACCGGCAGCAGCGCGAGCGGCAGGGCGAAGAGCAGCGCTGGAGCGAGGAAGGTCATAGTCCGCCTTGGTCGGTAAAGTCCTTGGCCTCGCAAGCATCGTACTTGGCCGCGAGTTCACGAGCCGTTTGAGGTGCTTTCCAGACGCGGTAAGCCAGGAATGCGATCAGCAGCAGAAGGCCGCTATCATACAGCCAGCCACGATGAATCATGTTGTCGGCCAGTTGATCACAAATGATCGTGAACGTCATCGGGATGAACAAGGCAATCAACACCTCGCCCGAATCATCACACAAATGCCTGCGCCTGTGGCGAATCCAGACGTACCAGATGAGGCCAAGCAGCGACAAAACAGCTCCGCCGAGCCAGGAAACCTGCTTCAGATGGCTCAATTCCATGGAATAGGCTGTCTGAAATCTTAACGCTGTCATGACGATCAGAATAATGGACGTCACAAATTCTCCGGGCCGCATGAAGCTGTAGTGCGGCTGGCGTTTGGTCACTGGTGGCAGGAATTGCTTAGACATCATCGCCCCCCTTTCTTCTGAATGCGTGCCAGCAGGAACTTCGCGAGCACGTCATCATATTTCTCGTGAAGTTTCACGCGGTGGTAGTCGATGGCGGTGGTGCGGACGAGTTCGTCAATCTCGTGCATGTACTGGCGCACGGCTTCGCGATAGTTCCGGGCGATGAGGCTGGGGTCGGCGAGGATGGCTTCGCCGCCTTCCATGTCGATGAAACGCGCTGGACGGTCGAAGTCAAAGTCGAGTTCCTGCTGGTCGAGCAGATGGAAGACGGCGACGTCGTGCTTGCGAAAGCGCAGGTGCTGGATGGCGGACTTCAGTTCGGCGGGCGGCACGAAGAGATCAGAAAAAATGATGACGAGGGCGCGCTGGCGGATCTTTTCAGCAGCGTCATGTAGAGCGGTAAGCAGTGTGGTGCCACCGACGGGCTGAATGCCGGACATTTGATCGAGCACGAGTCCGAGATGCGAAGCACCGCGTTTGGCTGGGATCTCCACGGGCTTCTCTGCGAGACTCCACAGGCCCACGGCATCGCCCTGCTGCGCGGCTACGTAGCCGAGGGTGCCGGCGAGCTTGCGTGCGTAGTCGAAGCGTGTGCTGCCTGCGGGGCCGTAGTTCATGCTGCCGCTGGTATCCATGAGCAGGCAGAGACGCAGGTTGGTGTCGGCCTCGAACTCCTTGATGTAGAAGCGGTCACTGCGGCCCCAAGTACGCCAGTCGAGGCGGCGGGTGTCATCGCCGGGAACGTACTTGCGGTATTGAGCGAATTCGAGGGAAGAGCCGCGCACAGGGCTGCGGTGCTTGCCGGACACGCCGCCGAGCATGGCGTGGCGCGCGTTGAGCGGCAGGGCCATCAAGCGACTCAGCACCGCAGGCTCCAAGAATGATCGGGAAGACTCAGCCATGTTCGTATTGCCCTCCGTTTGTCCTTATTGCTATTGGCGCCGAGTTCATCGTTCTTCTAATGCTGGCACGATCGAGTTGATAAACTTCAAGTTTCTCATGGTCGAATTGGATGCTGGCGGGCATGCGGGGCGATTAGATCGAGGACGACTCTGAAAAGAACATCACCCAGCCTTCGCCAGCTCCTCCACCAATCTCTTCGCCACATCCCGGCTGCTGATACCATCACTCTCCGCCGTAAACGTCGTCATCACGCGATGCCTCAGCACCGGCTCAGCCACTTCCATGATGTCCTCCATCCTCACCATGTAGCTGCCATAGAGTGCGGCGCGCGCTTTGGCACCGAGGATCAAATACTGCACAGCACGCGGACCGGCGCCCCAGCTGACGAGGGGCTTCAGCCATGCGGGAGCTTCATTGCTGGCAGGGCGGGTCTTGCGGACGAGATCGACAGCAAACTCATAGATATGATCCGGCACCGGCACGCGGCGGACGAGCTCCTGGAAGGCAATGACCTTCGGGCCGTGGAGAATGTGTTCGAGCTTGGGCAGGCTGGCACCGGTGGTGGTTCGGGCGATGGCGATCTCTTCCGCGCGAGTCGGGTAATCGACACCGATCATGAACATAAAGCGGTCGAGCTGGGCTTCCGGCAGCGGGTAGGTGCCTTCCTGCTCGATGGGGTTCTGCGTGGCGAGGACGAAGAAGGGGGAATCAAGCGTGTAGGTGCGACCGGCGACGGTGACTTTGTGCTCCTGCATGGCCTCCAGCATGGCCGCCTGCGTCTTGGCGGGTGCACGGTTGATTTCATCGGCGAGGACGATGTTGGCAAACACCGGGCCTTTGGCGAATTCGAAGGCGCGTTTCCCACCCGGAAGTTCCTGCAGGATGTCCGTGCCGGTGATGTCCATGGGCATCAAGTCGGGGGTGAACTGAATGCGGCTGAAACTGAGCGACATCGTTTCGGCGAGTCGCGAGATGAGCAGCGTCTTGGCGAGGCCAGGCACGCCCATGAGCAATGCATGACCGCGCGCAAAGAGGCAGATGGCAAGCTGCTCGACGACCTTCTCCTGGCCGACGATGATTTTCTTCAGCTCGTCGCAGAGCTGGACGTAAACTTTTCGAAGCTCATCAATGGCGGCGACGTCGTCTTGCGGAAGCGGAGAGTTGGACATAGGTGATTTTAGGAATGCTGATACATGCCACCAGAAAACGGGCCTCCTGACAAGGACGGCTTGTGTAAATAAACTGTCAACGCCGCAGAAACTTGGGTTTGTTTACCCAAGCAGCGTCTGCACATGATGCGTGACGGCGCTGGCGAGTCCCTGAATGTTGTAGCCGCCTTCGAGAATGGAGACGAGGCGGCTTTGACAGTGGGAGTTCGCGGATTCGAGCAGGAGTTTGGTCAGAGCGACGAAATCATCATCCGTGAGGCGTAACTGTCCAAGGGGATCGTCGATGCGGGAGTCGAAGCCAGCGGAGATGAGAATCAGGTCCGGTTTGAACGCATCAATGGCGGGTAGCAGACGGTCGGTGAAAGCACCGCCGATAGCGCTCATTCCGGTGCGGGCGGGGAAGGGGAGATTCAGCGTGGTTCCCTTGCCTTTGCCGCTGCCGGTTTCATGGGCGTGTCCGGTAAAAGGGTAGAGCGGGCTCTGATGCGTGCTGCAAAACAGCACGCTGTCGTCCTCATAAAAGATGTCCTGTGTGCCGTTGCCGTGATGCACGTCCCAATCGACGATGGCGACTTTTTGTGCGCCATGTTTCTGCTGCGCATGACGTGCGGCGATGGCGATGTTGTTGAACAGGCAGAAGCCCATGCCCTGGGCAGGTCGTGCATGGTGTCCGGGCGGTCGCACGGCGCAGAAGGCGTTTTTCGCCTTTCCAGCGAACACAGCATCCACGGCGTTTAAGACGCCGCCGACAGCCTGAACCGCCACATCATAAGATCTGGCGCAGATGGCGGTGTCGCCGGTGCTGAGGTTATCGAGCCCGGATTCGACATCCTTTTTGGCCGTAGCGATATAACCGCGATCATGGCAGAGCGCGAGTTCATCCAGCGTCGCCACTCGGGGCGCGATGGACTGTGTTTTGCCAACGATGCCGGAATCTGTCAGCGCCTGCGTGATGGCCACAAGTCGCTTGACGCTCTCAGGATGCCCCGGACCTGGGTCATGCTGCTGGTAGATGGGATCGAGGAGCAGGGCAGTCATGCAGAGTTTACGGTGGTCGACTGTACTATACGATTGTTGACGGTGGTTTTGGCCAAACCATCGTCAACTACGGTCAACAACTGCAAACTACCGTCAACTCTCCCTCAGCGTTTGCCGAAGAATTCCGCTAGCTTTTGCAGGTCCTTGCCTTCAGCGGGTTTCATGGCGCTGGCGATTGCAGCGTCCTGAATGGTGATGAGTTCCTTGATGCCTTTGCGGCCGTATTCGAGCATGGAATGCAGCTGCGCTTCGGTGAAGGTGGCTTCTTCACCGCTTCCCTGGATTTCGACGAACTCGCCGTCTTCAGTAAGGACAATATTGCTGTCCACATCAGCGGCGGCGTCTTCCTTGTAGCAGAGGTCGAGGAGAGTTTCTCCGTTGACGATGCCCACGCTGACGGCGGCGATCTTCTTCTTGAGCGGCTGGCGGGTGATCTTGCCTTTTTCGAGCAGGCGGTTGAAGGCGATGGCGACAGCGATGCACGCGCCGGTGATGGCGGCGGTGCGGGTGCCGCCATCGGCTTGCAGCACGTCACAGTCCACGCAGAGAGTACGCTGGCCGAGTTTTTCGAGGTCAACGACGGCGCGCAGGCTGCGGCCGATGAGGCGCTGGATTTCCGTGCTGCGGCCATCCGGCCTGCCACGTGAGCTTTCGCGGTCTTTGCGCTCCAGCGTGGAGTAGGGGAGCATGGAGTACTCGGCGGTGAGCCAGCCACCTTTGACGTTTTGCATCTTCATCCAGCGTGGCACCTCTTCATTGATGCAGGCGGTGCAGATGACACGGGTGTTGCCAAAGGCGATGAGGACGGAGCCCGCGGCGTGCGGGGCGACGTCGAGGACGTATTCGATTTTGCGGAGTTGGTCGGGAGTGCGGCCGTCGGTTCTGGGCATGACCGTGCTTAGCACGAAGCGAGGGTGCGCCAAAGCCTTTTATAAGGTTGTCATGATGCATTTGAACAAAGCTGCAAAACGCGCCGTCCAAAGCTTTAACTTAACTGGCATTCGTTATGCTAAAGATAGCTGACAGTTCACAATTAATCTCCATGACGCGCTTTCCTCGCCCGGGCTGCTGGTTCCGTTTCACCCCAACGGATTGGAATTTCATTCGAGACACCCTGGCGCTGACCGAGCGCGGCAAGGAGGGCTTCAAGGCGATGATGGACGACCCGGACGCGGTGCCGATCATCCTCGACAACGACAAGCTCTTCGATGCGGCGGTCATTTCACGCAAGGCGGCGATGCTCTCGCCGGAGCTGTTTTTCTTCCTCGTGGTCAGGCATTCGCTGAAGGAGTTTGGCATCAAGGAGATGGCGGTGGCAGACTACATGGCCGTGGTGTGTGCGGACTTCGGCTGCTCGCCGACGAAGGGGCCGGAGGACATCAATCACAGCATCGACAGCCTTTACAGTGTTGATTACCTGGAGGCGATCGAGAACGCCAGCCGGCATCACAAGTTCTTCCTGCATGTGCAGTGCGCGAACCAGTTTCTGGTGCTGACCTGCCTGTATCCTGACTTCTTGCACCGTCGTGCCGCAAGGCGCGGCGCACCGGATGTGGACTACTACGAGCAGGTGGTGGTGAGTCACCTCGATGCCGCCCGCAAGCACGTGCTGGCGGACGAGTTTGCCATGGAGGAGACGTTCGAGAAGGTCGCGCAGTGCTTCCCGCCTGCGCGCCGGGCGATGAACCACACCGTGCGCGAATATTTGAGTCTGGGGCAATGAGCGTGAATCTAGAGGGAGCCTAGCCTTGGCTGGTTCCTTGGATCCCATCTGCTGGGAGGGAGACAGCCTCTGCTTTCGCGCGTTGTTCCGCGAGCTTGGCGTGCAGTTTGGCCAGTTCTTCTTCGAGATCAGCGATCTTCCTTTCCAAGGATGCGCAGTACTTGGCAGGGTCCCGCTGCTGGAGGCGGTCGAGAAGATTGAAGAGCAGCGCCAGCCGCCAGAGCCGTGTCCAGAGCCCCCTGAGGCGGTAGGCCCGGAGCAGCTTGCCAGCGCGCAGCATGCGGGTGAATCGGAAGAGATTCAGCACGCGCAGGAAGGCGACGAGCGGCAGCAGGATGATGACGAGATTGATCCAGTTTTTGAGGCAGTAGGTCAGCTTGTTGGGAGCCGCCGCGACCATCCACAGGAACTCCATGGTGAAGCCGATCCAGATGACGCAGGTGGTCAGGTGCGTCGCCAGCGCCATGCGCGGATGATTGTCCAACGTTTCACCACCGGTGAGTTCGGCACCCAGAACTGGCAGCACCAGCAAGGTGAGAATGACCATCGGCAGGGCCAGTTTTTGCTCGAGCTGTTCGGAAGTTTCCTCGCCCACCGGCTTCCAGCCGATGCCGGGCAGCCAGAGCCAGCCGTGCGGCTTGCTGCTGGCGGTGATCATGCGTAGCGGAGGCAGCAAAGTGATCAGCAGCAGGCGCCTCAGACGGGCAGGCCAGGCATCATTCGTGACAAACAATCCCGCGATGCCTTCGATGATCACGATTGCCCACAAGGCAATGATGAGCGGGCGAAAGACCGAGTGCGCCATGAACCAGTCACGAAATGCCTCCCCGCTGTCGCCATGCGGCAGCACGAGCCCGATCACGGAGAGAAAAGCGATCGCAACGACGAGCATGAGGCCGTGGCGTAAGGTGCCACATTGGGGTGCCGTGCCGGAAGTGCTCGCAACGCTCATGTGGGGCAATGTAGAGCCAGCCAGCGGTGATTGGCAATCATGGGATGAAGCGCGTCAACCACCACCGAGCGCATAACCCACGCCACGCACGGTGCGGATGAGCTTTTTATCGTGGTCCTTGTCGATCTTCGCACGCAGGCGCTGGATGTACACCTCCACGAGGTTGGTCTCGGGGTCCATGTTGTAGCCCCAGACATGCTCATAGATCTGCATGCGGCCAAACACGCGTCCGGGGCTGCGCATGAGGTGCTCCAGCAGCTCAAACTCGCGAGTGCTCAGCTCGATGTCCGCGCCGGCGCGGCTGACTTTGCGCTCAAGGAGGTTGATGCAGAGATCATCCACACGCAGCAGATGGCTGGAATCTCCCGCCTTGCGGCGCACCACGGTGTGCAGGCGCGCGGCCAGTTCCTCCACGAAGAAGGGCTTGGTCATGTAATCATCCGCGCCGAGGTTCAGCCCTTCGATTTTTTCAGGGAGCGTGGAGCGCGCGGTGAGCAGGATGACCGGCACGTTGTTACGCTTCTCTCGCAGGCCGCGCAGGATGCTCAGGCCGTCTCGACCCGGCACCATGATGTCGAGCACCAAGGCGTCGTAGGGCACCGTCGTGGCCATTTCCCACGCTTCATCGCCATCGCTGATGGCGTCCACCTGAATGCCCTGCTCCTCCAGCCCCTTTTTGGCAAAGGAAAGCAGTTTGGCCTGGTCTTCGACGAGGAGAATGCGCATGCGGCGGACGATGCGGCGAGATGGATGCTTGTCCACCAGCACCTGTTGAAATGAAGAATGAGTAAGTCCGAATGTTGAAGGAATGACGAAGTCAGAATGGCCAAGATCAAGCTGGACGCCGGCCTGGCATGTGGGTTTATTTTGTCATTCGGGTTTAGTCATTCGTCATTTTTCTGTTACTCATCTCCTATGAGGCCTCTGCTGGCATTTCTGCATTTTTTCACGTTCTCGCCAGCGGCGGAGACGCTGCCAGTGCAGAGCATTCAGGCGGCGGCGGCCCATTCTGCTGCGCACGGCGGCCATGCCCTGCTGATCAAGCAGAACGGCAAAACTCTCTACGAGTCCTACACAAACGGCCACACAAAGTACGAACCGCACCGCATCTACAGCGGCACGAAGGCCTTCTGGGGCCTCACCGCCTTTGCAGCGGAGAAGGACGGGCTGTTTTCCATGGATGAGCGCGTGGCCGACACCATCACCGAATGGCAGAAGGACCCGCGCAAGAAAAACATCACCGTGCGCCAGTTGCTCGATTTCAGCCACGGACTGGAGCCGATGTTTGGACTGCACGAAAACTCGTTCAAAGACCGCACCACCGCCGCGCTGAAGGCCGGAGCGGTGGCGGCACCGGGCAAATCGTTCATCTACGGCCCCGCCGCTTTGCAGGTGTTTCACGAGCTGCTTGCGCGCAAGTTGCAGCGGAAACAGACACCCACGCGCTATCTGGAGCGCAAGGTGCTCGGCCCGCTCGGCCTTGGCTCGCAGCGCTACCTGCCGGATCAGCATGGAGCACCGCTGCTCGCCGCCGGCTTCATGCAGACTGCACGCCAGTGGTCGGAGCTGGGCACCTGGATGCTCAAGCACGAGGACGTGCTGATGAAACTGCAGGGCAGCAGCGCCAACGCCGCCTTTGCCTTCGGTTTCTGGAACAATCACGCTGCTGCATCCAAATCCGCCCGCGAGGTCGATGCGGAGGCCATGCTCGACAAAAAATGGCAGCAGCAGTCCTGGCGCAACGCCTGCCTCAGCCGCTCGGCTCCCGCCGATCTCATCGCTTGCATCGGCTCCTACGGCCAGCGGCTGTACATCGTTCCATCAATGAAACTAGTCATTGTGCGCTTGGCGAAGGATTCGAAACCGAACGATGCGGAGATGCTGAGGCTGCTATTTGCTCCGAAAAGTTGAACGCTTCATTGCGCCACGGGCAAAGCTTTCGGTGCCGGGGCTGGAGGCGGTGCAGTGAGTGCTCCAGGGGCCGCTGCGGGCTTCTCCTCCACCACTGGGATCGCCTTGCGCACCATCATCTTGGACACGCCGTAAATGAGCGTGCTCTGCTTGGGCCGCCATTGGTAGCCGATCCCGAAGGGAATCATGGGGACTTCGGTGGTGCGATAGTATTCGGCGAGATCGGGTTGGTAATGCTGTTTGAACAAGGGGATCGGTCCCGGATACCAGCCGTAGGCTTTCACGTCCCAGGATTCACGCGGGAAGTCCTTCCACATGATGCCGGAGTCATCCTGCGTCATGGTATGACAATGGGTGAGGAGGTAGTCACGGATGGTGTGAAACTCACTCATGTGCATGAGGTAGGAGGCGGACTTGGTGAAGCCGTTCATCACCCCGAGCCCGTCGCAGAAGCGCAGGAAGGAAGCATCCTGCTTGAGCGCCCAGCTCGCGATGTTCGTGGAGAAGTAGTACAGCGTCTGCTGTTTGCCCTGCGCACCGAGGAAGGTGATGCGTGCACCGGGCGTTTTGGTTTCCTTGTCGGTCAGGATCTTTCCTTCGGCATCCAGCCAGATGTTTTCCACGTTTTGAATGTGGCAGCCGCAGCGGGCCAGGAAGACATAGAGTACAGGCAGGGTGCCGGTGAGCTTGGTGGCCTGCAGATCCTTCTTCATGTCCGCCGTGATGAAGAAGCTGAAGCTCAGTGAGGCATTGAGCGTGTTGCGCAGATTGCGCAGCGAGGAGCCGAGCTCGCCCTCGCTGAGTTTCGTCACATCGGGTGGCAGGCCCACAGGTTCCACTGCCGCCAGTACGTAGGCAGAGGCATTCGGGAAAAACGTGTGCGCATGCAGGAAATCGGGACCGCTGAAGACATAGAGCAGAGGCGAGGTGTCGCCGACAGCCTCCGGCAGGCCCAGGGGTGCCCACGCGCGGATCGGGCCGAGCTGCCGCTCCTCCGCGTCCGCCCAGGTGGCGTCGAGATCTTTCGCATGGGAATTGAATTCGCCACGCTGCGCCAGTCCGGCCAGCGATGAGCCTTCCTGCGGCAAGCCGGCGAGGAAACGCGCCTGCTCATTCGGCGTGGGCGGTTCCGCGATGGCGGTTTGAGCCAGGACAAGCAGCAGAATGAGTGTGTTCTTCATGGGGTGCGTGGAGTACGCGGTGAGATGAAATAAATGATCCAACCCAGCAAAATTAACGCCATGCCGGCCAGTGTTTCATCTGGATGTTTCTTCGCAACGAACACCATCATCCAGAGGCTGATGCCGAGAAACAGGATGGGCGTCACCGGGTAGCCCCAGCAGCGGTAGGGGCGCGGAAGGTCCGGCTGTCGGATGCGCAGCACGATCAAGCCCACCACCGTGGCAAATGAACCAAGCTGAATGCTGAACTGCACGCAAGTGAGCACGGTTTCAAAACTGGCTGTAAGCAGCAGCGTCACGACGATGGAAAGCTGCACAAACAAACCGACTACCGGTACGCCACGATCATCGCTCACCGCCAGCGGGGCGAGGATGCGCAGATCCTGGCCCATGGTTTTCATCACCCGCGGTCCCACCCATGTCATCGCGCTGATGCTGGAGACAAGGCCCAGGCAGATCAGCCCTGACATGATCTTGCCTCCGGTCTCCCCAAAGATGTGGACCGCTGCGATGTGGCCGACATCCAATTTGCCATCGAGTTCGCTCATCGGAGCCACCTGAAGAAACACCGCATTGAGCGCGAGATACAATCCCGCGACAAGCAGCGTGCCCAGCGCGATCGCCAGCGGCACGTTCTTCTGCGGGTCGCGGATGTCACCAACGATGTAAGTGGCGGCATTCCAGCCGGCGTAGGCATACATCACATAGACGAGGCTCACCGCGAAGGGCGTGCTGCCCATCAAATCCAAATCACCCGACACAGGCAGAAAGTGCACTGGCTGGGCTTTGCCGAACCAGAAGCCCGCGCCGATGAAGACGAGGATCAGCGTGACCTTCAGCCACGTGGCGGTGTTTTGAAACTTGGCGGCCATATGGATGCCGCCCACGTGAATCAAGGTTACGATCCAGACCATGACGAGGGACCATGTCGTCGCGGGTGCATGGGGGAAAATGCCGGAGAAGTATTTGCCAAAGGCCATGGCCGCCAGCGCGATGGGGGCGGCAAAACCCACCGTCACAGAAAGCCAGCCGGAAAGAAACCCGACAGCAGGATGAAAAATCTTCGAGAGAAAGTGGTATTCACCACCAGAGCGTGGCAGTGCAGCTGCCAGCTCGCCATAGCACACGGCGCCGCAAAAGGCGCACACACCACCGACGACCCACAGCATCAGGAGCACAAAACCCGAGGGCAGTGAACCCACCTGAAAGCCGAGGGAGGTGAAGACCCCGGTGCCGATCATGTTGGCCACCACCACCGCCGTGGCTGTGATCAGCGAAATGCCCTGTGTGCGTGTGGTGCTCATAGGGGACGATGGCTACGCGCTCGGTGGCGGGGCGTCAACTCTGCTTCTAAAGCAGGGCTTGCAGGACACGAAAAAAGGAATT
>NZ_JBIPNG010000423.1:0-5829 GCF_044373815.1 Prosthecobacter sp.
TTCCAGCTGCTTCCAGACATGATTGAAGATGAGCTGGGCATCTTTGATTTCCAAATCAGCCGGCGCGGCAGGTTTGGTGACAGGTTCGTTGGTGGCAGTCGGCATTGGTGGGCTTATCCCAAGGATAGGCGCTTGCCAAGTACAAGGAGCAGGACTTGCCAAGTCCTGGCTTGGGTTTGAGCCCCCCCTCCAAATCACCCAACCGGGACTTGGCAAGTCCCGCTCCTTGTCACACAGTCTTGGCCAGCTCACTTTCCCACAGCGTGTATTCCCCCTCTCTCAGACACGCTTTGGCTGGATTTCGCCGAATATAGCGAATCACATTTCTCAAGTGATCACCATCGCGAATAAGACGGTCGAAGTAGTCATGCTGCCAAAACTGGCCTTCCGTGTCCAATGCCTCGTTAATCATACCCGCCGTCCGGCGCTTCAAGGTATGAAGCACTTTCTCCAGCGGCCAGTCTGGATGCAGCACCAGCAGAATGTGCACATGATTGGGCATCACAACGTAAGACAGGAGTTCGTAACGCTGCTCATGGAAGAACTTCAGAGACTCCTCCACCATACCCCGCAGTGACGGCTGTCGGAGAACACAGGAGCCATGACCCTCATCCAGCCATTGATCCACCCGCGCAGAAAAGAGGCGATGAAACTCCGCCTCATCCTACAACGACAACGGTGACGGATGAGTCTCCAGCCAGCGCCGCCGTTCGAGATCCAGCCCGCGAAGCATCTCCTCAGGCAATGAATCCGCCATGCGAAAAGTGATGAAGTAAGCCGCCCCCGGCTGCTGCCTGTGAGGAAGATTGTTCCGCGTCACCCGAATCTCTGTGAACGGATCGAAGAACCTCATGGGAGGGACGGGTAGCCAAGGAGCGGGACTTGCCAAGTCCCGGTTTGATGATTTAGAAAAGCTCTCTCAAACCTCCAGGCGGGACTTGGCAAGTCCCGCTCCTTGGTCGAAGACGCTCCTTGGGCCTACCCCTTGAGCGTCATCAAATACGCCAGCAAATCCGCCACCTGCTGCTCTTGCAGCGCATCAAGCAATCCTTCGGGCATCAGCGAACGCCGGATAAACTTCGTGCTGCGAATGTCCTTCTTGTCCAGTCGGCGGTCGGGCAGCCCGGGCATACGGATGATCGTGGCGTTCTTGTCTTCACTGACAAAGAACGCATCAATGAGATCGCCGTTTTTCATCTCCACGCGGTAGATGCGGTAGCCCGGCTCCATGGCAGCATTCGGGGTCAAAATATTACGCAGCACCGCCTCCAAGCCCATCGCACCCGCTCCGCTGAGATTCGGGCCGATCTGGCCGCCCGCACTGCCGATCTGATGGCAGGCCATGCACAGTGCACTGAGCACTTTGCCATTCGCCGCGTTGCCCTTGGGAGCGAGCGCGGTGAAGCGGGCGAACTTGGTGTCCAGCGCCTTGGCCTGCTCCTCCGTGAGCAGTGGTGGCGAGTCGATGGTTTTGGCGATGCGAGCACCTTTGCCAAAGATGATTTCATCCCCAGGTTTGGAGGTGAGATTTATTTTTTCATGTGCTTTGACGGGCCTCATGGTTTCATACACCGAGGTGGCAAGAGGCTTCCTACAACCATGCGGATTTGATTCTTTATCCCACTCATCTTTAACAACTCGGTCAAACGTGGCGCGGATCTCTTGAGCACTGCGCGCTGTTTTCCACACACGGAACTCCGTAATCACACCCTCCGTACCTTGCTTGGGCCCACTCCATCCGATCTTGCAGTTCTCCCACCTTGCAGGCGCGGGTTTGCTGCCGGTGGCATCCAGTTCGCCGTTTTGGTAGATGCGGAAGATGCCTTTGTCATCACGGGTAACGGCGAGGTGCGTCCAGAGATCGGGTGTCATGGGCTTCGTCGCCACACAGACATCCTTCAGTTCTCCTCCAGCATACACGCGGAACTTGGAACCGAAGAAGTTCATGTCGACGCCACCGGGGGTGCCGAGAAGGCCGTCGCCATTGCTGATGCCCTCGGCAAGTCGCACCCAGGCCTCGACGGTGAAGGGCCCATCGAGCGTGATCTTGGAATCAACCACGGCGGTGTCTTCGCCATCGAGCAGCAACACTTCGCGGAAAATGCCGCCGAGCTGCTGCTGAAGTTTTTCGAGTGCAGGATCATTGCCCAGAACGGTGGCGAGCCGCTCGACTGTGGGACCATCGAGATCCGCTTGTGGTAAAGTTTTATCGAGCAATGCTGCAACGATGGTCTGCGCGCCCGCCTTGGTACTGGCAAGAGTGTTCAGCGCCGCACGGCGCTGCGCTGGCTGGAGCGAAGGATAAAGCGTGAGGAGCTTGGCTGCAGCATCTGGCGCGCGTGAGGCGGCGAGAGCTTCGACTGCCGCATCACGCACCTGGGGTTTTCCAATCGTGGCGAGCGAAACGAAAACATCTGCAGCCCCACTGCGTAAATCCTTCAAGACCTGAAGCGAGGCGACGAAGTCCTTGGGATCACTGGAATTCGTGCCTTTTGAATCAACCACCATGCGAAGATCACCTCCGCTGATGGCGATCGCCATTTTCAAGGGTTGAACAAGACTGTCCTCCAAATCGACGAGCTGGAAACCGCCGATGAGCTGGAGAGCGAGATTGCGGACAGAGCCGTCAGTACGCCCGATCATGCCTTTCGCCGTTTCAGTCAGCAACGGTGCGATCTGTTTCGCGTCGAGCTTCGTGCGCTGGGTGAGCAGCTTCTCGGCAACAACCGTGCGTGACTTTTCATTCGTGAGAAGCGCCTTGAGAGCATCGCCCACGCCGGCTTCCGCAGGGAACTGAGCTAGCCGCAGCAGCTCTTCATCATTCGGAGCACGATCCAGCTGCGGCAGCAGCTTTGCCACACGCGATGCGCTCGTCTTCGGTTCCAATGCAAGCGAGGCAAGCACGCGGGCTTCCACCGGCAGTTTTGCAGCAGCTTCAGAGTCGAGGAACTTCGCGACGACATCCGGATGCCGCTCCAAGAACATGCGCACCAGGAAGCGTTCGAACTCGCGGTCATAAGCCTCGCGCACAGGAATCTGTTTTGGCCCACGGGAAGATTGAATGGTTGGACCGGGGAGGCTGGGTTTGGCAAATGCGAGCAGTTCCCCAATGTTCTGATTGGAGAGATTGCGACCGAGAGCGCGGATTTGAACGCTCTCACGGGGATAAGCATACTCAGACGCAGCCCAGTGGTTCGCGCCAAGCTCTTTTCTATCATTAAGAGTTTGCCAGGCAATTTGAGTTTTGCCAACGGGGCCATCTTTGAGCGCTGCGTTGAGTTCTTCACTGCTTAGCTTCGTGAAGTCAGCCACTTCCGTTTTCGCGCCCTTTGGCTTCACTCGCCAGATGCGTCCGCGCGTCTTGTCACGGTCTGGATGCGCTCTCGGCACTTCATTGTGGGAGATGATCTTGTTGTACCAATCGATGATGTAGATGAATCCGTCGGGCCCGTTGGTAAGGCCCACAGGACGGAAGAAGGGATCGTCGCAGGTGATGAGGTCGGCGAGTTGTTCGAGTTTCCAATACGCCCCGTCGCGGTGCATGCCGATTGTTTGAATCTTGGAGGTGATGGGATTGGCGACGGCCATGGTGTGCGCCGCTTTGGGGTCGCGGAGAGTGCCGCTTTCGATCAGTGCCAGGCCGCTCAAACCGGTGCCGCCCATGCGGAACTCGGCCTGCGGAGGGAAGTCGGGCTGGTAGCTTTTCTTGAGGGCTTCCATGCCGCCGGGGTAGTAGGCATACTCGTGGAAGGGCATGATGGGGTAGCCGTAGTCGTTCGCTTCCTGAATGAAGGTCTCGCCTTCGCCTGAGATGACGAGGCCCCAGATGTTGTTGGGACCGACGCTGGTCATTTCAAAATCGCTGCCATCAGGCCGGAAGCGGGCCATGCCGCACTTCGGATATTCAACGACGACATCACTGCCGGGCTTGTGCACCTTGCTGTTGTTGAAGAGGCCCTGCGCCATCCAGATCCAGCCGCCGGGGGCACGGGTAAACTGATGTGGAAACAGGTGCGAGTCCTGCACGCCGAAGCCGGTGAGGATGACATCGAACTTGTCAGCTTTGCCGTCGCCGTTGGTGTCCTTGTAGAGCTTCAGATCGTGACCATGCTGCACGTAGCATGTGTCGCCATTGCCCCAGGGCAGCATGCCGGTCGGGATGGCGAGGCCGTCGGCGAAGACGGTGGGCTTGGTAAGTCCACCCGCGGGAATCGGCCCATTGACCGACTCCCGCGGATAGACAACCACCTTGTCCTTGCCGTGGGCTGCATACACGGCCTCCGCAGCAGCGGGGTTTTCATTCGCATCCACCGGGTATTCCAGCGCCGTCTGCGTCCACATTCGACCTCGCTGATCAAAGTAAACGCTGACGAATTTGCCCAGCCCTTCGCTTTCTTTGACGACGAGCTCAATCTCATAGCCTTCCGGCACATGGAACTTCTTCAGCTGCTCCTCGGCGGTTAAGGCGGTGCCCTGGACGTTGTTGTAGCTGATGTCACGCTTCGGTGCTGCGGCAGCATCAGCCTGTGGCTTCGGCGGCGGGGCGACGAGCTTGCGTGCGGCATCCACGCCACCGAGTGATTCCCAAGTCGGCGCACCAGGTGTGGGCGGCAGTTCTTCAATCGTCACGTCTTTTACTTGCACGAGGCAGACGCCACCACTGTGAACCTGCGGGCCGATGAGGCCATCCAGCGCGATGTTCTTGTCCGTCTCGGTGTAGTCGATGCAAAGAACGCCATTGATCCACGTCTGAATGCGCGCGCCTTCAGCGCGGATGCGGTATTCGTTCCAGCCAAAGACATCGATGGCCTTGTCCAGCGCAGCCTGCTGCTCCGGGGTGGGGGCCCAGATGACCTTGTTGCGGCGGAACTCATCATAAATTTTGCCAAACCAGCCTGCACCGCAATCGACCTGATAGCCGGTCATGTGCGCACCGCCGGGGACTCGCAGGCTGCGAATCTGAATGCCGCTGTTGAGCATGCCGGTCTTCGGATCGCCGCTGACCTTGATTTTGAGCTTCAACTCAAAGTTCTGATAATTCTTCTTCGAGCAAATGAAGTGGTTCTCCTTGATCTTCTCCGTCGTGGAGCCTCCGATGATCATGCCGTCTTCGACCCGCCAGATCTTGGGATCATAGTCCCAGCCGTCGAGCGACTTGCCGTCGAAGAGCGAGACGGGTTCCGCATGCAGGGCGGTGGTGAGGAGGAGCAAAGAGAGGGCGTACTTCATGGGTTGGCTGGAATAACGGGTTGGTTAAACGCAGGCTAGCAGTATGGCATGCACGGTGTCATGCCTGAAATGCACCTGAGCGTGACTGAATGTCAGTATAGGTAGTCGACAAGTGGCGCAGTGTTTGCTCATTTCCCCTTAGTCACTTGAGGATGTTTGCGTTCAGGCACAGGGCCATCGAAAAAGCGTGCGCCGCTGCCTGTGTGATCGTAGTCGCCGAGGTCCATCCGTGCCTCGTGGGTGAGTTGGCGCAGGTGCGCAAGGACATCAGGATGCTCTGCGGCGACGTTCTTTGTTTCGCCGATGTCATTATCAAGATCGTAGAGGGAGAGTTCGTCCACGGCATTGCCTGCAAAACGGCCACTCCAGCCCACCCAGGGCGGATTCGCGGGACGCTTCCTCACAAATTTCCACTTTCCGCTGCGGACCGCTTGGAGATGCGTAAAACAGTAATAGTAAAAGGCTTCGTGCGGTGATGGTGTGTGAGTGGGGTCGTGGAGGAGGGGCGTTAGATCACGGCCATCGATGATACGGTCTGAAGGTGTCTTGACTCCAGCCAGTGAGGCAAACGTAGGTGTCAGGTCGATGGTAGAGGCAATT
>NZ_JBIPNG010000424.1:0-5801 GCF_044373815.1 Prosthecobacter sp.
GTCGATCATGATCGGTTTAATGAAATCTGGCGTCAGCACATGGTCGCGCGGACTGATCCTGTGGCCAATGTGCTGGGCGTGTTCCGGGGGCTGCCGGATTTCCGTGCGGCTTTTTACGTGGCCACGGCGCTCCTGGGCGGAGGCTGGTGCGTGTGGCGTGCTTTCCGCAGTGGCAGCGCGCTGGGGGCTGCTCCCTGGGCGGTGATCGCGGGGCTGGCGGCACTTGCCACGCAGTCGTGCCGGCCGGAGCGCTACTTTTTTCCCGTGGCTTTCCTGAGCCTGCTGGCCGCCATGGATGCGGGACTCTTCCGGGAATGTCACCGTCGCGGCGTTGCTTTGCTGCTGATCATGGCGATGGGCGCGAATGTCCTCTGGTGGCGCATGTTTGTCGGCTCTCCTGCCAATGCGGGGGGCTGGGCCGTGCATGAGAAACTCAAGGACGCCGTCGCCGGGCGGATCATTGCTGCTCCGCCTTGCCTGGCACTGGATCTCAGGTGTGATGTGCAGCCCACATCGATTGGGCTGCTGGCGCTGCCTGCGAATGAAAGCTACCAGCCGGATGTGCTGGCGGTGCAGATCGAAGCGGCAGAGGCAACAGCTGGAGATGCACGCATGACAGCCGAACTGATCCGCAGGGGCGCTGTCGTCACTGCCAAGGGCTTTTACCGACTTTACGAGGCACCCGGGGCTCCACCTCCCACCCCATCCCAATGAGCGAAAAAGAACCCGCGGTCGTCATCATTGGAGCGGGGCCTGCCGGTTTGACGGCTGCCTACATGCTGGGCAAGGCGGGCATCCAGGTGGAGATTCTTGAAGCGGACCCGAAGCTGGTCGGCGGCATCTCGCGCACGGTGAACTACAAGGACTGCCTCTTTGATATCGGCGGGCATCGGTTTTTTTCCAAGTCCGCCGAGGTGGAGAGCCTGTGGGACGAACTGCTGCCTGACGGCATGCTGGAGCGCCCGCGCTCGTCACGCATCTACTACCGTGGGAAGTTCTTTGCCTATCCCATCGTGGCGTTTGATGCACTGATGAAGCTGGGCATCTGGGAGTCGTTTTGCTGCGTCATGTCCTACTTGAAGGCGCGCATCTCGCCGGTGGCGAAACCAGCCAGCTTTCAGGACTGGGTGAGCAATCAGTTCGGCTCGCGACTCTTTGAGATCTTTTTCAAGACCTACACCGAGAAGGTGTGGGGCATGAGCTGCCGGGACATCTCCGCCGACTGGGCTGCGCAGCGCATCAATGGACTCTCGCTCTTTTCCGCCATCAAGAATGCGCTTTGGCGCCCGCGCGAAAAAGCGGGCTCCGGCGTTATCAAGACGCTCATCAATACTTTCCGTTACCCAAGGCGCGGGCCGGGAATGATGTGGGAGGCCTGTGCGGCCAAGGTCGTTGCCCAGGGGGGGCGCATACACATGGGCACTCGATTTGTCAGCGGTGCCTACGACGCCACCACGCAGCGGTGGGCGGTCACGCATCGTGATGCATCTGGCAAAGTGCATGAGCTCAAATCGCAGCACCTCATTTCCTCCGCGCCGATCGCCGACCTTATTCCGAGCCTGAGTCCCGCGCTGCCTGCCACGGCTCAGGCTGCGGCCAAGGCGCTGCGTTATCGTGACTTCATCACCGTGGTCCTGATGTATCGCCATGCGGATGTCTTTCCTGACAACTGGCTCTACATTCATGACCCCAATGTGAAAGTCGGGCGCATTCAAAACTTCAAGTCGTGGTCGCCTGAGATGGTGCCGGACAAGAGCATCGCCAGCTACGGTCTGGAGTACTTCTGTTTCGAAGGGGATGGCCTGTGGACGAGCTCGGATGAGGACCTCCTATCACTCGCCAAAAAGGAGATGGAGCAGCTCGGTCTGGCCAAGTCCTCCGAGTGGGTGGACGGCTGCATCGTCCGGCAGGCGAAGGCTTATCCGGTATACGATGCCGACTACGCCACGCACGTCAGCGAAATCCGGCAGGCCGTCACAGAGCACCTGCCAAGCCTGCATCTCATCGGTCGCAATGGCATGCACAAGTACAACAACCAGGATCACTCCATGATGACCGCCATGCTCTGTGCCCGGAACATCATCCAAGGCTCCAATCTTTACGACCTCTGGCAGGTGAACCAGGATGCGGAGTACCATGAAGGAGCTGCCCCGGAGAATGAGGGCGGCAGGCTCGTGCCAAAGAGGTTGCCGGAGGGTGGGTGAGGGGAGGCTTTGCTGGACAGGGATTCGGCTTGCTCCTTCGCTTTTTCTTGGCTCAACTCCTTCCATGCGCCTCCTCCTCCCTCTCCTTTTTTCACTCTCCCTTTCCGCCCTCGCGGTGGATGACTACAAACTCGGACCGCTCTCGCAGGAGAAACCAGACGCCCCAAAAGGGAAGGTGATCCCGATGCCGGTGCATGAGTCGAAGATCTATGCGGGGACGAAGCGTGACTGGTGGATCTATGTGCCGGCACAGTACAAGGCGGAGCAACCGGCAAACCTGATGGTGTTTCAGGACGGGCATGACTACGTGGGCCTGAAGGGCGCGTGGCGGGTGCCGGTGGTGTTTGATAATTTGATCGCCAGCGGGGACATGCGGCCAACCATCGCCATCTTCATCAATCCCGGCCACAGCGGCGAGGTGAAGCCTCAGAGTGCTTGGAAGAACAACAACCGGGGCAAGGAGTACAACACGCTGGGGGATGTCTATGCGCGCTTCCTGCTGGAAGAAATCATCCCGCAGGTGCAGAAGGATTATAAGCTCACGGAGAATCCTGAAGGCTGGGCCATCGCCGGAGCCAGCAGCGGGGCCATCTGCGCCTTCACGGTGGCATGGGAGCGGCCGGACAAGTTTCGCAAGGTCTTCTCCACCATCGGCAGCTACGTCGATCTCGCGGGCGGGCATGTGTACCCTTCCGTCATCCGCCTCACCGAGCGCAAACCGCTGCGCGTGTACTTGCAGGATGGCAGCAGCGATCTCGACAATCCCTATGGCAACTGGCCGCTGGCAAACCAGCAGATGGCCAAGGCGCTGGCCTACCAGCAGTACGATTACACCTTCACCTTTGGGGACGGCGCGCATAACAGCAAACAGGGCGCGAGCCTCTTCCCGGAGGCGATGAAATGGCTGTGGCGGAAGTGAAAATCATGGGCTCGCAGCCTGCTTGGACCGGGCAATCGGCCAAAAATGGGTGCCAAGGCGAATTTTCATTGTGAATAACTCGGTTTCCACCTTGACACATTCTCCAATCCTCTTACCATCGCGGCCCCTTCTTTCCCAGTCGGAAGATATTTCGTACACAGCACTAATGAAGACGTTTTCAGCAAAAGCCCAGGAGCAGAACCCCACATGGTGGGTCATCGACGCCAAGAACCAAATTCTTGGAGACGTCGCAGTTACCGCAGCCAACCTCCTGCGCGGTAAAAACAAGCCTATTTTCACCCCACACGTTGATACGGGTGATTTCGTGGTCGTCCTGAACGCCGCCGAAGTCCGCCTGACCGGCAAAAAGGAGATCCAAAAGATCTACACCTCGAAAGCTGGCTACGTCGGCAATCAGAAGATCGAAAACGTCGAGCGCGTCCGCGCCCGCCGTCCCCAGCTTCTCGTCGAGCGCGCTGTGAAGGGCATGGTCCCCCACAATCGTCTTGGCCGCGCTGTCATGGGCAAGCTGAAGATCTATGAGGGTGCAGCGCATCCGCATGAGGCGCAGAATCCAAAGCCTGTCGTCATCGCCTAATTCTTTCCCTGTTACCTATCGCATGAGCAAGCCTCTCAAAACCACCACCGGCCGCCGCAAGACCGCCATCGCCCGCGTCTTCATCACTGAAGGAGCCGGAAGCATCACCGTCAACGGACGTGACTTCGAAGAGTACTTCCCGACGGTCGCCCTGCAGAACCAGATTCTGTTCCCGCTGGCCCTCACGAATTCCCGCCAGACGTATGACTTCAAGGTGAACGCCAGCGGCGGTGGCAGCACCGGCCAGGTGGGTGCCGTTCGTCTTGGCATTGCTCGCGCTTTGATCGGCGTGAATCCTGAGCTTCGCGGCGTCCTCAAGCAGAACGGTCTGCTGACCCGTGACTCCCGCGCCAAGGAACGTAAGAAGCCAGGTCGCCCAGGCGCCCGCAAACGCTTCCAGTTCTCCAAGCGTTAATCGACCCTTTTTTCAGCTCGATGTGTGCAAAACCCCGCCCTGTGCGGGGTTTTGTTTTTTCTGTCGCTGGCGGCGGCATTTCGCGCCAGAATCATTCTTATGTCCTCAGGTCATCTTCTCGTTCTCGGCGCCAGCGTCATCTGGATCTTGTTCTGCATGCGCTTCTGGTATGCCATTGATCAGGAGCATACCTGGCAGCGGCGTTTCATCGCCATCGGTGCCGGCATCGGCGGCAGCTTGATCTACCTCATCGGGTTTATGATGCTGCAGATGTTCAAGGAGCCGCCCCCCCCGGTGGTGGATGAGGACACCGAGATCCGGGTGCATTCGCGTCCGCCAGCGGATGACAAGAAGAAGTAACGGGGCGGCCTATTTGTGATTTACGATTGATGATTTATGATTTGGGAGACCGGAGTTCGACAGGCGGCTGGGCCGTCTGCGAAATCATAAATCATAAATTTCCTCATCTCGCCCAACCGCTCCACGGGCATTGGGTCACTCAGCGTCGCCAAAGCCGGAGGTGACGAGTTCTTCGAGATCGGCCACGGCAGCCTCGGCGTCGTTGCCGTCGGCGATGATTTTGATGGTCTCGCCACGGCCTGCGGCCAGCATCATGAGGCCCATGATGCTTTTGCCGTTCACGGGCTCGTCGTCTTTTTCCACCCAGACGTCACACTGATACTTGCTGGCACGCTTGACGAACTGCGCCGCCGGGCGTGCGTGCATGCCCATTTTATTGCGGATCGTCAGTTCTTTTTGAATGCTCATGGTGGTGAGGGAAGGTGCTGCTGTTAACCTAATTGATCATCCGTCATCTTTTTCAACAACCTTTGGTCAAACTCTACGGCGCTGTTGTAGCCAAAGGTACGCAATTTAAAATTGATGGCGGCCAGTTCGATGAGTCCGGCCACGTCGCGGCCCGGTTCCACCGGCAGCGCCACACGGCCGATCTTGAGGCCCATGATCTCGCGGGTGTCGGAGTTCGCCCCGACGCGCTCCAAATCTTCGGTTTTGGCGCCGCGCACAAGTTCCACGATCAAATCCAGCCGTTTGCTGAGACGAACGGCGCTGACGCCAAAGAGCGCCGCCACGTTCAGAATGCCCAGGCCGCGGATTTCAATCATCCCACGGGTGATGTCCGGGGCGGAGCCGATGACTTCGCGGTCTTCGATCAGGCGCAGCCGCACGGCGTCATCCGCCACGAGGCTGGCGCCACGCTGGAGCAGACCGATGACGCTTTCGCTTTTGCCGCAGCCGCTGTCTCCCTGAATCAGCACGCCAAGGCCCTGCACGTCCACCAGGCAGCCATGCACCAGCAGGGTGGGAGCAAAGGCCCATTCCAGCTTGATGGTGGCGGCATTGAGGAACTTCATGGTCATCATGCTGGTCTGGAAGACGGAGATGCCCGCCTCATTGGCGATCTGGACCAATTCGTCGTCAATGCGGTGCCCGCGTGCGATGACGACGCAGGGGATGTCCCAGGAGCAGAGCTGGCTGAAGCGTGCCGCGCGCAGCTTGGGGTCCAGGCCTTCGAGAAAGGAGCACTCCGAGTTGCCGATGACCTGCACGCGCTTGTAGGCGAAGTAGGTGAAGAAGCCGGACAGCGCCAAGCCGGGGCGGTTCACCGAGGGCTCGCTGATTTTGCGCGTGTAGCCCGCATCGCTG
>NZ_JBIPNG010000425.1:0-5789 GCF_044373815.1 Prosthecobacter sp.
GGCATGCCGCTTTCCTTGGCGTGGTCGCTGTAGTTCAGACCGATGCAGATGATCTTGCTCGGACGTGCGATGCACGGGCCCAGACGCGTGTCGGCAGCCACCGTCGGTGCAGTGGCCGCGTTGGCCTTGGCCCAGGCGGCGAGACGTTCAAGACCATCTCCCCCGAAGAATTTTTCATCATAGTCGCTGCCAAAGGCACTCGCATCAATGCGGCGACCATCGTCAAGTTGCAGGCCGGGTTTCTCTTCTCCAGGATTTCCAAAGCGGATCAGTTTCATGGTGGTTTAGTTGGTGTGATCTTGTTGTTTGAGCGGGTCGCCTTCGTGATTTGTGTAGCGGCCGATGAGAGGATACTGCTCCAGCTCGGCCACGGTGCCGGTGACGGGGAAGCTTTCGCGGCCGACCCAGTAAACGGATGCCGCAGCGATGTCTTCCGGCATCAGCAAACGGCCCATTGGAACCGCATAAGCAGGCAGGCGATCCGGCCAGCCTTCGCCGAGGCCGTCGCCAAGTTTCACCTGGTATTCGTTTTCGGTGAGCGTCCAGCCGACATTGAGCTGGTTCACACGCACGCGGTCCGTGCCGAGTGCGTCGGCCAGATTGCGGGTCATCGTCATCAGCGCGCCTTTGGACATCGAGTAAGCCAGCAAGTTCGCCTGACCACAGTGGGCGAGCACGGAGCCGATGTTCAGCACGACGCCCCGGTTCTTTTTCAATTCAGGCAACAAAGCGCGGATCAAGAGCATCGGCGCACGCGCATTCACGGCGATGATGCGGTCAAACATAGCTGCATCAGTCTCGCCGATTTTCGCACGATTGGTCAGCGCCGCGTTGTTCACCAAAGCATCGACTTTGCCGAAAGCGGCGATCGCGTCCGCAGCCAGCTTGGCAGGATACGCGGCATCCGCGAGGTCCCCCTGGCAGAAGGCCGCCTTGTCCTTGCCGAGTTCCTGGCACAAGGCCTCGCCGCGTGCCGCATCGCGGCCGTGCAGGATGACTTTGGCGCCTTCGGCGACAAAGCGCCGCGCCATGAATTCGCCGATGCCGGTGGTGCTGCCGGTGATGAGGATGACCTGATCTTGAAGTCGCATATTCGTCGGGGTTGTTTTGGTGAACCGCTTTCTATGGCGAGCCGCTGGCGATGCTCAAGGCTGCAACGCTACCAATTTAGGATTCGGCATGGGCCAGACCGGTTGCATGAGGCAGGTTGATGCAAAGTGCGTTACCCGCGGATGTTGATGCCTCACTTCTCCAATGCCCAGGCGATGCCGTTCAGCAAAAAGCGTCGGAAGGCGGGCAGCTTGAAGTCATCCCAATGCCCCAACGAGGTGTAAAAGATGCGGGACTTCTTCTCGCCGTAGCTATGAGTCCAAGCGACCGGTTCCGTCGCCTGACCGGCCAGCGTCCCCATCAAAAGGGGCGTGGTTCCGGCCTGCAGCGGTGTGTTTTTGTACAGACCGCCGTGTCCAATCAGTTCAGTCACGGTGACTCCTCGCAAGATCGGATGCGAGTCCGCACCCGGAACCAAGCTGATGGTGGCGGCGTCTTTGCCATAGTGACCGGTGTAGTTGCCGCCCAGCACCTGCGGGTCAAAGTCCTGCCATTTCGCCAGCCCCGCTTTGGGCTCGGGCTCCTTGGGACGCAGGGCAAAGCAATGGCTGGCCGTGCGGATTCCCACCAGCGGCTTGCCGGCTGCAAGATGGGCGCGCACGGCATTGATCACCTCCGTCGTCGGCGTGCGGCGACGCACACTGATGAGAAGAAGATCTGCATCACGCATGGCCTCCACGAACCCAGGGAACTGGTTTTTGTCCGCCGCGTCCGCCTGAATGATGGTGACGCGATAAGGTGCGGCCTTCAAGTCTTTGGCCGCAAACTCCGGCAGGGTCTCCCAGGTGTGGTACTCATCCTCGCCAATCATGATGACGATGTGAGGTGGTTCCGCCGCTTGCAGCTGCGATCCGAGGATGGCTGTAAAGAAAAGCAACGTGCGAAAAACAAAAGACAAGTTCATAAGATTGGAAGTCTGCTCAGGGTTTCGATGCTGCTTGAAGTGCCGCCTGGGCCGCCGCCCAGTCAGGATTCGGCAGTGCCTCCCACACGCGCAGATGGCGGAAGCTGGCCTCAGTGCCTGCCCCGAGCATGATGCTGTGCTTGGCCACGCTGATGAGCGGATTGCTCAGGGTGGTGCTCTTGCCGTCGAGCGTGCCCACCACCTCGTCGCCCTTGATCTCCAGCACCACCGTATGCCATTCGTTAAGTTTGACCGGAGTAAGGACGCGGCTCGTCGTTCCCTTCTCCCGCTGCTTGGTGGCGGGATTGATGCGGTCGGCATCATAGGGTGTTAAAAACAGACCGCCCGGGCCGATGCTGAGCGAGATCACATAGTCTTTCACATCCGTCGCTTTCACAAACAGGGACCGATATTTGCGCCCCTCATCAGGAACATCGTTCAACCGCACTTCGCATTGGATGATGGCGTCGGTGAATTGAAAACCAAACGACGCTGTTGCCAGATGGTTGGCGGAAGGACTCTCAACGCCGGTAAAGCAACCATCGGCCAGCTTCCACAGCCCGGACTTTCCACCCACTGGTCCCGCATTGTAGCGCCAGCCAGTAAACCCGCTGGCAAAACCAACAGGCTTGCCCGTGACCGGCGCCAGCGGCGGCGTGAAGTCTTCGCTGACCAGCAGTTTGCCGCGCTGGGTCATGAGCGTTTTTGGCAGTTCATCAGCGGCCAAAGCGGCACAAGTCCAGGCGCATAACAAGAGAGTGAGAGCGGCTTTCATGGGGATGGTTATCGGCTGAGGTTGGTCAACACTTCCAACGCCTTGGTTTCAAAGATCTTCTGCCACTCGGGCGCGACCAGCGTGTCGCAGTCTTCCTGCGCGTAGCCGGGGTTGAGTCGCTGCTCCACGGTGGGGGTGTACCAGATGTAGCCATTGGTGTAGCCGGAGACATGGGCGTTCGCATCCTTCGCGGCTTTCTTGATGTTCAGGCCCACTTGCACGGTGACTTCGCCGGGAAACGTGACCAGTTTGAAGTCGCCAACACGCAGGCCGCAGACCTCGGCATCCAGCGTCTTTTCACCTGCTGCCTGAGTTTGTTTGAGGTGCATTTTCAGCAGCGCCATGTTCGAGTTCAACCTTGTGAGACGCTCCATGATCTCGATGTTCGAGAGGTAGTTCTCCACCAGCAGGCGGTTGTCCGCATCGAGCTGTGAGATGGCCTTCCGGTCGAGAGCCTGATCGTGCAGATAGCTCTGCGAGTAATGCGACGGCGTGTCCGGCCACAGCTTGTGCTGAAGCAGCAGCGGCAGGAAGCTTTTGAAGTTGATGTTCGTGGGTTTGAGCGCTGCGACGAGTTTCTTCTGCTCCGCCTCAATGTTGCTGATGCGTGCTGTGTAATCCGCCGCACGAGGCACCGCGATGGTGGCATTGGACACTTTAAGAACGCCATCACCTTTTGTTTCGATCTTCCGTGCAGCGGCCAGAACGGTCGCGCCCAGCATCGTTCCAAGCGGTTCGGCATCGGCGGTACGCGTGACTTCTTTGTATCGCACCGGATTGATGTCGCCACCGCAGCCCTGCACGAAGAAGGCCATCGCGCCGCTGCCTAGCGCCTCTTCGATGGCCTTGGAGGCGAAGCCCGGATAGTCTGCCGAACAGCCTTTGCTGGGCGGATTCATGATGGGATGACAGGCGAACTGATAGAGCACGGCCAGCGTTGTGCCATCAGCACGATCCAGACGCAGCAGGCCCACCTGTGGATCGATTGGCCCCACGCTGGCGACATCCTCATCAAGCGGCATTGAGTACGCACGGCGCATATCCACCGTGCTGCCATCCTTCATCTTGAGCCGTCGGTTTTCACTGATGCGGGTCTCCGAGCCCACGCCGCTGCCTGCCTTCACAGGAACAAGATTCTTCACCGCCTCTTTCACCGCCTGAATCACAAGCGGCTCAAGATCTCCACGCACGATGCCATGGCAGTGACTCGCATTGACCACGACGTTCGACGCCGGAATGCCCAACTCCTGCAAGCCGGTACGCACCGTTGGCATGAAGCCATTGCCGACGCGCCCGATGCCGCCGACAGCCACCGCATCCAACGTGATCAGCACCGCCGTGGTGCCACCGCTTTTTAGGACGAGCGCCTTGGCGAAGCACGGATCATTCACCAGCGGAACGGTGCGGTCAGTGATGTCAACTTTGGCAACACCGGCGAGCATTTCAGCTCTGGCAGTGGCCACGCAGACGAGCAGGAGAAGACAGATTAATTTCATGATTCGTTATTTCTGCAGGGTCCAAGCCACGGCATTCAACAGCAGTCGACGCACATCCGCACTGCGCATGTCTTCCGGCGCTCCGAGGCTGGTGTAAAAGATGCGGGCCTTGCCGCTGCCGTAGGTGCGTGTCCATGCGACTGGCTGCGGTGACGTGTTGGCACCGGCCTGCGCGGTGCCGATGAGAATCGGCGTGGCATCTGCGGCCAGCGGCAGCACTTTGTACATCGATTGATAACCACGTATGTTCGCCACATTTACTCCTTCAAGAAGCGGCGTCTTGACTCCATCCGGCACGCTGACGCTGTAAGGCAGCCCCTTGGTTTCATAGCCTGTATTTTCTCCGCCAAGAACCTCATGCGTAAACTCCGGCCATGGAGCCAGACTGGCATCCACGACTTCATTCGGCTTGGGGAGGAAAGCATGATTTGCAGTGCGAATACCGAGCAGCGGTTTCCCAGCTGCGAGGTGCGCACGGATGGCGGCCATCTGCTCCTTTGGGGGGAAGCGACGGCGGGAGAAAAGCACCAGCAGATCCGCGTCCTTCAGTGCTTCGACGAGACCGGTAAAGTGATGCATCTGCGGCTTGTCACCATCAATGATGGTGACGTGATGCCCCAGCGGCCGGAGTTCCTTCTCCGCAAACTCGCGCATCGTCCTTGGCGCTTCATAGTTGTTGGGATCTTCGACCGTCATGATGACGATGTTCGCAGCGGACGCCGCGCAAGTAAGCAGAGCGAAGCAAAGCAGGATGGATTTCATGATAGGTTTCATTGAAGTGACGAAAACAGCTCTTCAAGCCCGGCGACAATCTTCGTCGAGGCATCGACTTCAAGGCAGGCTGATCTCGCACGCCAGGTCTCATAGCCGCCGAGCTTGTGCTGCTCCGGCGTGGGCAGATAGCCGTGGTAGGCATTGGCAAGCGACACTGTGAATGTCTGGGGATGGCGCTTTTTCAATCCGAGGCCGATTTCCACGAAGACTTCCGCAGGGATGGCTGAAACACGCAGTTCGCCGATCTTGAGGACTTGCAGCGGCGCGGAGACTCTCTTCGGAAAGTCCGCCAGCAGAACCGTTTCACGCGCATACACCTGCTCCATCGTCTCCATGCGCGGGAAGAGCTTTGACTGCTTCGTCAGCGGGCTTGCCTTGTCCACCTCCTCCTTCGTGGGAATGCGCAGGCCCAACATGACTTCCTTCTGTGCGACACCCAGCGGTACCCAGTTTTGATATGTCAGCGTCTTGCACGCACCCGCGACCGCCTGCGCCACATCATTCGCCACGATCTTGATGCGTCCATACGGTCCCTCTTTGGCCTGACCACCACGGAAGTCGATGTTGTTGATATCGCCGCTGGTGCCGTTCGACATGATTCCAACGAAAGGCGGGTCCTGCCGGTCTGCACCGAGCAGTTCACCGATGCGGTTTGCAAACGCACCGAAGTAATCCGCCGAGATATGGCCGGGGCCCACGCCACCCACATAATGCAGCGAGTAGTTCGCAT
>NZ_JBIPNG010000426.1:0-5771 GCF_044373815.1 Prosthecobacter sp.
ATCGGCTCCAATGCCGAGATCGTTGAGGCTCTCTCGGGCGACAACCCCAGGCAGGCAAAAATCCTGCCCGATGATCTGCCCCGCAACAGCAGCGGCGAACTGGTGGACCGCTGGGGCACGGCCTACTTCTTCCATCAACTCTCCCGCAACAGCATGGAGATCCGCTCCGCCGGTGCCGACAAGAGAATGTGGACGAGTGACGATGTCTTCACTCGTTGAGACGTCTTGAAGTGCGGCGGCGCAAGGTTGCAGCACCCACACCGATGAGCAGCAGGAGCATTCTGCCGGGTTCGGGGGCCGATTGATACGTCACCGTGAGCGTGGGCGCAGGTTTATCCCCGCCCGGCTGTTCGCGGGACGCAAAGCGACGCGCCGTGCCTGCCACGTTTTCGCTCTCGCTGATCAGAGCGAAACCATAATTGGTGGACGGAGAACTCAGCCACGACTGCACATCGTCGACCAGTTCGGATGATGATCCCCACAGATAAAGTCCCACGTCGCCCACGGAGGTCGTGGCACTGGGAGTGCTGGCAAAGTCCGTGCCGATCTGCCCCCCTGGTATCGTCCAGCTATCGCCCGTCGTGTTGAAGTGGAGATCGTTCCAAGTGGTGTCCCCGGTGGCGGATGGAGAGCCAGTCACCCCACCCCCCGTGCCTTCGGTCCAGTTTTGCAGAGCACGATAGAGGCTGAAGTCAGAGTTCACCGGCCCGCCGTGCTGGTCTGGATCAGGCCGACGAGTGACGAAAAGCGACACCTGCACGGACGTCACGATGGCGTCCGCCGGAATGGCGCTGAGGTCGAAACTGAACAAGGCGCGCGAGTTGGAAAACTGCTGGTTGGTGCCGGAGACGAGTGTTGTACCGCCCAGATTGTATTCCGGATGGTTTTGGTAAATGGAGGTGTCCTCCACTGCAGTGGCCACGAAGGTGGCACCCATGGCCGGCATGCCAAGCAGCCCCATGACCAGGCACAGCCGAACGAGCGGTGGCAGGATGGAATTCATGAACAGCGCGACGTTTGGCACGCGGACAAAGTAATGCAGTCGAAGTCCCGTTCAATGTGGAATCCACGTCATTGAGTGACGTGGATGAGCCGGAGCCGGGCGAAGCGCCGCGTGTTTCCGCTCAAGGTTTCCGAGACGGCCACGTTCTTCACCGGGGCCTCGCCCGGCGCGTCAGATTCAGACACAAACCCGGTGCCCGAGGGGGGGGCGCCTGCGGCACTCTGCGTGATCGTGCTCCATAGCACCAGATCATCGCTGGTCTGCATCTGGTAGGTGAGGTCGGTCGCACGTGGATCGCGACGGAAATTGATCGTGAACGTCGTGGTATTGCCAGCGGCAGCCACGGCCGCCTGCATGCCTGCCCCGGAGCTGTTGGCGCTGAGCGGGGAAAACGCGAAGGCGTACTCAAATAGGTTCGTGATGCCATCGCCATCCAGGTCCGCGCTGTCATCCACGTAGGTTCCGGGGGTTGGATAATACTGTCGCAGCCACGTCTCACGCCGGTTCAGAGCGGGTGCCACCGGATTGTAGCTGATGACCAGCTTCGGCTGCACGGACGCACTTCCTTCGCGACTGTTGAAGACCCGGGCCGTCGAGCTGGTGCTTTCGTCTCCCACCAGAATCCAGCCGAAGTTGTTCGCGGGTGTGGCGAACCAGCCCTGCACGTCCGCCGCCATCTGCTGCGAACTCCAGGAATAAGAACCCAAGGTGGTGCCCACCGTCGTGGTGGCAGATGCCGCTCCATTGAAAACGCCCCCGGCGGCGGTCCAGTTCGTGGGAGTGGTGGCGTCATAAAAGCGTGCGCTCCAGGTCGCGTCACCCGTGGTCGCCGCCGTGCCAGACCCGCCTCCACCCCCAGCGAGAGATGTGCCCTCACCCCAACTTGTGTTCAATCGGTAGAGCGACATTGTCGCGTTCGGGTGGCCCGGGTTGCTTGCGGCATTTTTCAAATTCAGCATCATAAATGCCGAAGTCACCTGCGCTCCGCCAGGGAGACCTGTGCTGACATCAAAGGACAGCAACGCACGGCGTGGCGCCCCATTGGCATTGTTCCCGGAGTAGAGGTCACCCAGCGCGTTGCTGTTGTTCGAAAAGTCCGAGTAGATCGAGTTGTCATGCGCCGGTGTCAGTGTGGCGGTGGAAACCTGCGCCTGAACGAGCTTGTATATGCCTCCGGTCGGTTTGCCGTTGGAGTCGAGTTCAAAGGGGCCGCGTGTGATTTTGGTCGCCACATAAAGCTCTCCCGCCTCATCACGTCCGAAGGCATAAACACGTGTCGTGAGCGGGTTGCCACCGGCGATCACGAGGCTGCTGAAGTTCCAGACGCCAGAGCCCGGGGACGTCTCCTCAATACCTAGCAGCGTACCATTGGCCGTGGCGATCGACTGGCTGTAGTCGCCAAACACATACTTTCCCTGCAACGCAGGAATCGCCGTGCCGCGATAGACGAAACCGCCAATGATTGAGGCACCGATCTGTGGCAGCGCCGGTGCGCCAACAGTCACACCGACATGTGCATACTGGGCGATGGGCGAGATCAGCGGCAGCCCGCTGTTTGGCGCGGTGCCATCGTGAGTGAGCGTGCCTTCCATAACCCGCCAGCCGTAGTTTCCGCCAGCGGTGATGATGTTCACCTCCTCCACTTTGTCCTGCCCCACGTCAGCCTCAAAAATTCTGCCACTTCCTCCCGGGCCATCATCAAATGAAAAGCGCCAGGGATTACGCACACCAAAGGCAAAGATTTCCTCGCGCACGCCGCCGCCAGTTCCCACAAAGGGGTTGGCCGGAGGAATGCCATACTGGCCGCCGGGCCCGTTGTTTCCCAGCGGATCGATGCGCAGAATTTTTCCCAGCAGCACCGTCTTGTCCTGCGCATTGCCCAGCACCCCGGATGGACCCGGTGAACTCGTGCCGCTGCCGCCCGTGTGTCCGTTTTGATTGTCATGCTGGCCGCCGCCATCACCCACGCTGATGTAGAGCAGTCCATCTGGCCCAAAGCGCAACTGGCCGCCATTGTGATTTGACTGCGGCTTGTCATAGGCCAGCACCACGCGCTCTGAACTGACGTCAGCTGCGTTTGGATCCGTCGCGGAAATGGAAAATTCGGAGATCGTGCTCCGGCAGTTCACCGGGCTGCTGCCGCCCGTCGCGTTCGGGGATGGAGCGCTGTAAAAGAGGTAGAACTTGCCAAAGCCCGGGAGCGGCTGCCCCAGCCCGTCACGCTGGCTGAAGTTCGGATGAAATGCGATGCCCAGCAACCCGCGCTCCTCGTAGCTCGAGCTCAGCGGGAAAGGGTAGGTGGTAGGGGCCTTGGGCACCAGTTTGGCCCGCACATCCAGAAAGGGCTGCGGCAGTACCATGCCATCGCGAATGATGTAAACGATCCCTGCTTGATCAGAGACAAACAATCGACCAGAGCCATCCCCCGCATTCGCGATGTCCGTGGGTGACACGATCTGCTGCAGGCTCACTGCTTTGAGCGCCAGCGGTGGGAAATCCGCCCGTCCTGCCGTGGCCAGCATGCAGCTCAGCCACAGGATCAAAATTCGGGCGGTATTTCGTGAATTCATTCCAAATGCATTCTCCCAATATCCGGGTGCCGCTGCAAGCCATTATCGCCAGAGCGGCCCCTGACAGCCTTGCCCGTCAGGCGCTCATCAGCAGGCAACAAGCTCTAAGGCCGCACCAGTCTGAAGAACTTTGAGCCAGAGTTGATGGGAACCAACGCGCTGTTGTAGCCGCCCGACGATGTAATTGGACGAGTTGAATTGATCCAACTCGATGGATTTAGATCCACCGCCTCTTGCAGGGTCCAGCCGGTGAACGAATCGGGCCAGGTCACGTTAAGTGAACCTGGAGTGGAAAGGGAAATCTCCACCTGTGGCTTCACGACCACGTCATTCACTCCGAGCACAAAAGGAGAGAGACTGGGAGTGATGGCCTCGATGACATTCTTCGTAGCGTCCATTTTGCATTTCAGCTTTTCCCAGCTGCCGTTGCGGAAGTGGTAGATGACGAGTTGGTTTTCATCGTAGCCTGCCGGCAGCAGGCTCGGATCGTAGGCAAATTTAAGTTTGATGTTGCCCGTGTGCACGCCGTTGTAATTCAGCTTCCACAACTGTCTGCGTGTGGCGTTCGGAGTCTGAACCGTTGGCAGCACAAACTCACCCTCCGCTTCTCGTTCCGCCATTTCAGTGTCATCAGCCTCGGAATGTTCACCGAAGAAGGTGCCCTCCTGACTGATGTCGTCGAATTCGAAATCGACCCCTCCAACATGCGAGGATCCGCCGTTGCAGCTGCCTCCACCGCCTTTGCCGCCGGAACCGCCGCCGGTAATGACCACCTTCGTGCCGGTAAGCAGGCTTAACACGATGTCCAGGCTCGCACTTTGCCCCGGAGCCAATGTGCCCAGGTCCCAGCGCTGGCCGCCAGCAATCCAGCGGTTGGCTGGAGCGAAAGAGTCACGTCCCATTCGCGCGGCATGCGGGGCGCTCTGCCAGTTGTTCTCAATCGACAGATGAACACCGTCCGAAGGCTTGCCGGTGACATGATCGTCAATCCCATTGCCCTCGGTTCCATAGCTGCCGATCTCGAATGCCGTGGGTGCCACTTTGGCATGGAACCCGATGAGATCCTCAAGCCCGATGCTGGAGCTGTCAGTTCCAGCCGCGCTGGTGTCCACCCCCGACATGGTGGCGTCGTATTGATACTCCGAAAGCTTCCCGGCATAGCTGCGGTTGTCATACTGACCATGCTGCGAGATGAAACCATGCAGGAGTTGGAACAACTGCAGATTGGTGATGCTGACACCACTGATGTTCTTCACGATGAATGTCTGATTCATCACATATCGATTGCTGTTGATCGCTGCGCCCGCATTGGCCGCGCTGGCTGGCGTGACTCCCATGGGCGTGCCCACGACGGTGTCCACCATCTCAAAACGCAGTGTGATTTCGAGATCGTTGTTGGCGATGACTGATTCCGCAATGGGCAGACCATCCAGATTGCTGCCCGCCAGATGAATGCCCGTGACGACATGGAAGTTCGAGTTCGTCTGCCAGTCGGGATAGAGAAAATTGGGATCCAGCCACGTGGGTGTCTGCGTCTGCCCGTTGCGTTGGTAAGCCACGGCGCTGCCCCACTCGCCAGAGAGATACTCACGTCCGACAAAACCGGGCGTGTTGTCGAGCAGGAAATCCGAGTAGCCGAAATCTGTAAGCGTGATGTTCCAGTTAGGATTGGTCAGTGCCAATGTGCCTCCAGTACTCGAGGCGGGACTCACCTGGATGTTGTCCACCAGGAACCGAACCGCTCCGACCGGCGCGTCCGGCAGTTGCAGCACAATTTGGTCAAAGGCACCGCCGGTTGAGTTGAAGTTGATCGTGCCGACCGGTAGCGTGTCACCTTCGGCCACAGCGCCGTGCGCGATGCCCGTGCCCACGCTCACCGGTGCGCCACTGCTGGTGTCGTAAGCCGTGATCTGCACATTCGAAGGCACCGCCACGTTCAACGCTTCCACCGTGGCAAAATCAATGCTCACCCCTGTGACGGGAACGTCAAACTGAAGCACGAGCGTTGCATTGTCCGTAAGCGGTTCCAGATAGTTTCCGCTAAACAATGACAGCACACGCCCGCTTGCGCCCTCCGTGGTGATCTTGAAGGCATCTGCCGCCGGTGAGCTGAACGTGACCGTGTAGCCCGCCTTCGTCTGGACGAGCGGCAGCGGAGCACTCTCCGCCGGCACAGGCGCGGCGGTGTCGAAATCAAA
>NZ_JBIPNG010000427.1:0-5770 GCF_044373815.1 Prosthecobacter sp.
CAATGCCTGCGGTCAGATTCGCCGCGCTGAAATCTCGGGTGGTGACAGCCGCGCCCGTCAGAGCGGCCGCGCCAGCAGTGTTCGTCACACCTGTGAGGTCGATCACGCTGATGGAGCCTGGGGCGTTGGTGGCACCGTTGAATTCGCCCTCATTAACCACAAACAGTTTCGTTCCGTCCGCAGAGAAACTGACGCTGTCAGGATGAAAGCCGACATCGAGCGTGGCCAGCACCCGGCTGCCACCGGAAAAGCCAGCAGTGTAGTCATACAGCACCACCTTGCCTGTGGTGGTGGTGTTCGCGGTGGGGATCAACGCCGCAGCTCCGAAGCCGCGGTTTTGAGTATCCGCCGCCACACTGCTCAGGCCGAGCATGTTGGCCGAATCTCCGCCAAAGGTGGTCTTCAAATCGATGAAGTCACGCTCGCTGAGCGCCCCGGCGCTAGAGAGGGTCATGATCTGCACACCGAAGACATCGTTCGAATTCGTCGTGTGATTCAGGCCTACTGTGCTCAGCACGGTGTTATCATGCGTGGTGTAGGACAGGATTTCAGATCCACCGGCGCGGGCGACATTGCCTTGCTGGTAGGTGTTTAGAAGTGTGAAAGCCTCTGCGTTCATCGCCATGAGGAGCGATGCAAGTGTGACTGCGAGTGTGTGTGTGGCGCGTTTCATATCAGGAGTTAAAGATGAAGGAACCAGCCGATTTCAACCAAACGACATGCTCTGTCGAAACGCGAAGAGTCACATTTTCGCCTTGTGGCAATTACGACACAATCACGCGTTTGAAGCACCTGTTTCTAGGCACAGGAATGAGTGATCCTATGGCCCGTCGCAGTCCTTACTCCAATCTTCCCCTTCAGCGCCGGCGCTCACGCCGCCCCATCATTGCCACCATCTTCGTGGCCCTGGCCGCGTTGTGCCTCGTCGTTCGCATGGTGAACAGCCGTATGCAGCCCACCCCTCAAGCTGCTAATGATGAGTTCCTCGCCAGTCTCAAAAAAGCAACTGTCACAGTGAAACAGGACAACCCAACAGAGAAAGTGGTCGCGGCGGCCCCTCAGACCCAAGCCGCCGGCACGCCCGGCGCAGAGGCCACTCAAGTAGTGAAAAAGCCAGCGGTCGCACTGCCACTGATACCGCAGGCCATGGCCGCCGACAAAGTACGCGAAGAGTTTGAAAAAGCCGCCACGGTGTTGCGCCAGTATTTCAAGTCTCCCTCTGACGATGCTCTGGCCACTCTGCTGCGTCATCCTGACCAGTCCATGCCGCGTCATCGCACTTGGTCACAGAAAAGCCGCATCATGCCCGCCGTGCCGCTGCGCATCGGCCCGCAATTTGGCACCGCGGGCAGCTTGCTGGTCACGCCGGTGAAAATGGCCGATGGCAGCAGCCGCCTTGCGGCTCTGGAAAAGACGGAAGCTGGCTACCGCCTCGACTGGGAGAGCTTCAGCGCGTGGGGAGAGTCACGCTTTGCCGATCTACCGCAGGTCAGCGCGGAAAAGCCGGCCCTGCTGCGCGTCACCGTCAAGCCCTCCACCGCCGTAGCGCCTGTGGCGGGCGCTTTCTCCTTCACACTCACCCACCCAGATGAGCGCTCCACTCTGGCCGCCTACGCGACCCCTGACTCACTTAGCATCTCACCCGCCGCCCGCATGCTTCGTGATGGTAGGGGCGGCATGTTCACCCTGCTCGCCACCATGAGCGCCACGGACACGAAGGTCGGCTGGGCAAACATCCACTCCATTGTCTCCACTGGCTGGGTCACGGAAATAGCGGAAAAGGAATGAAGCTGGCTGCCTCCACGAGGCTTGCCGTAGCCATCGTAAAACGTGCGGTAAATCTCCGCGCTACAAAGCGCCATTCATGGCTCTGAAACGTAAACCGTGGTCGGGCTGGCGAGATTCGAACTCACGACCTCTTGCACCCCATGCAAGCGTTCTACCAGGCTGAACTACAGCCCGACCTAGGTTTGACGTTCTCACCAATGGTGCCGTTTTGGGGTGGCTGCCGGTTGGCGAGAGGACGTGCATTTTGGACAGAGCTGCAGGCTTTGCAACTGCGATGTTGAGTTCTCGTGAGAATGTCTGCGAAGCTTGCCATTGTCCTGCCGCTCAAGTAGAACCTGAACTAATCCCGCATGGTCACGATCACAATTCAGGAACTCACCAAACGATTCAGCGGCAGTGTCGTGCTGAGCAGCGTGAACCTGCAGATCGAATCCGGGGAATTGTTCTTCCTTCTGGGCCCCAGCGGCTGCGGCAAGACCACCCTGCTCCGCCACATTGCCGGATTCTACACGCCGGATGCGGGCAAGATCTGGTTTGATGATGAAGACGTGACCCGCCTGCCCGCGCACAAACGCGGCACGGGCATGATGTTTCAAAGCTACGCCCTGTGGCCGCACCTGAATGTGGCTCAAAACGTGGCCTTCGGGCTGGAGGAGCGGAAGCGCCCGCGCCGGGAGATCGAACACCGCGTCTCGGAAGCACTGGAACAGGTGAAGCTGGACGGCCTCGGCTCCCGCAAGATCCAGCAGCTCTCTGGCGGTCAGCAGCAGCGCGTGGCATTGGCACGTGCGCTGGTCATCCGGCCCAAGTGCCTCCTGCTTGACGAACCTCTGTCCAACCTGGATGCCAAACTGCGCCTGGAGATGCGCACGGAGATCCGCCACATCGTCAAGCAGCACGGCCTCACCGCCATTTACGTGACGCATGACCGCGATGAAGCCCTGAGCATGGCCGACCGCATGGCCATCATGGACGCCGGCAAGCTGATCCAGGTGGGTGCGGCTCCTGAGATCTACCTCAATCCCGCGACCCGCATGGTGGCCGAGTTCATCGGCGAAACGAACTTCGTCGAAGGCCGCACCCTGCGCGAAAGCAGCCGGGCAGGATTCTACGATGTGGAAACTCCCTTCGGTGTCCTGCGCGGCCGCACCGACGCCATCTGGCAGCCCGCCAGCGGCCAGCCCGTGATGATGAGCGTGCGCCCCGAGGCGCTGACGTTTGGCAGCGTGCTCGATTCCCCGAATCGCTTCCCCGGCCGCATCATCGACACCACCTATCTGGGCGCGACCGTGCAGTACCTTATCCAAGTGACAGGCGGTCCGCTGATCAAGGTTTGCGAAACCAACCCGCAGGACCTTCGCCTGCCCGGCGAGGACGAAGTGCGTGTTATGGCCGCGATGGGTGATGTCGTGATTCTGCGCAAATGAACGAGCGCCTCACAACTCTGCTGGCACACCCACGTACCCAGGCCGTGCTCGCATGGGTCCGGCACTGGCGGAAGGAACTCACCGTCTTCTTCCTCATGCTGGCCACGCTGGCAGGTCCGTTTTTGCTGAAGCCCACGCAGAGCACCGCCCCCGCGCATTATGACCGGCGGCTGGTCATTATATCCCCGCACCATGACCGCATTCGCGAGGAGTTTGGGCATGCGTTTGCCAGGCACTGGAAAGAAACGAAAGGAGAAACGATCTTCATCGACTGGCGCGTGCCCGGCGGCACTTCGGAGATTGCCCTGCTGATCAAGTCCGAAGCCACAGCGGCGTTTCAATACTACTGGCAGTCGAAGTTGCATCAGACTTGGTCTCCCGCCGTGGCGCAGTCCTGCCTGAACCCCAAGGCCGCACCCGAGGATGCCGCACGCAAAGCCTACCTCGCCTCAAATATCGGCACCGGCATTGATGTGTTCTTTGGCGGCGGCGCTTATGATTTCGAGCAGCAAGCCAAGGCGGGCACGCTGGTCGCGGGTGATGGTGAAAAAACTGGCCTCAGCGGTCTCGCGAAAAAGCACCCCGAGTGGTTCAGCGATGCCGGCATTCCTGAGAAACTCAGCGGCGAGCCCTTCCGCGATCCGCAATTCCGCTGGTGCGGCACCTGCCTTTCCAGCAGCGGCATGGTCTTCAATCGCGATGTGCTGCGTCGCATCGGCATCGCCACCGATCCCGTGGCCTGGGACAACCTGGCCGATCCGCGCTACTACGGCCAGATCGCCCTGAGTGATCCCGGCAAAAGCGGCTCGGTGACCAAGGCGCTGGAGATGCTCATCCAGCAGCAGATGCAGATCGCATATGATCGACTCAAAGCAGTGCCGAAATCAAAGCTCGCCCCGGATCAACTCGAAGCCCAAGCCGTCGCGGAAGGCTGGAATGAAGGCCTGCGCTTGATCCTGCGCATCAGCGCCAACGCGCGTTACTTCACCGACTTCTCCACCAAGATCCCGCTCGAAGTCGCCAAGGGCGATGCCGCTGCGGGCATGTGCATCGACTTCTATGGACGCTCTGCAGAAGAGGACGTGCGCAAGGCCGATGGCACCTCACGCGTGGGCTTCATCGCACCGCTGGGCGGCACCTCGGTCAGTGTGGATCCCATCGGCCTGCTACGCGGCGCTCCTGAGCCGGAACTGGCCACCGCGTTCATCGAGTTCGTGCTTGGAGATCAGGGGCAGAAGCTGTGGAGCTACCGTGTCGGCGAACCCAACGGCCCGCTGCATCACGCTCTGCGCCGCCTGCCCGTGAGGCATGATTTCTACACACCGGACAACATCGCCCGCATGAGCGATGGGCGAGAGGCACCCTTTGAAAAAGCCCAGGCCTTCACCTACCACCCGGCGCGCACCGCCGCAGCCTTCAATGCCATCCGCTTCATCGTCCGCATCATCTGCGTGGATTCCCATAATGAACTCCATGCCGCATGGAAGACCATCATTGATCATGGCATGCCGGAGCGCGCCATCAAGGTGCTGGAAGACCTCACCCGTGTGAAATACGAAGCCGCCACCGGCAACATCGCCAAGATTCTCGCTGCCCGTGACAAGGTTCAGGAAACACGCCTCGCGCGTGAACTCGGAGACGCCTTTCGCAATCAATACATCAAGGCCGGTAGGATGGCGCAGAACGGCGAGTAACCCTTTCACCCCATGTCGAAAACCCTCTCACTGCTGATCTTCCTGGGCATGACCGCGTTCTTCGCGTGCTTCTTTGCCTACCCGATCTGGGCGGCGCTTGAGGCGGCGTTTCGGGGGCCGGATCATCAGTTCACGCTGGAGTATGTCTCCGAGGTGTTTCTCAATGAGCTTTACCGTGATGGGTTGTGGAATTCGTTCACCATCGCGGTGTGGACGACGCTGGGCTCCCTGTGCCTGGCCCTGCCGCTGGCGGTGTGCTACGTGCGCTTTGCCTTTCCGGGACGTGCGCTGATGAACTCTCTGGTGCTCATGCCCATGATCCTGCCGCCGTTTGTGGGGGCCATCGGTATCAAGACGATGCTTGGTCAGGCGGGCGCGCTGAACAGCCTGCTCATCAATCTCGGTCTCATGGACGCCCTGCATCCGACGGACTGGCTCGGGCAGCACCGCATGCTGGGCATCATCGTCATGGAGGTGCTGCACCTGTATCCCATCATCTATCTCAATGCGGCGGCGGCGCTTTCAAACCTCGATCCCGCTCTCGAAGAAGCCGCGGCAAACATGGGCTGCAACGCCTGGAGCCGATTCTGGCGCGTGACGCTGCCGCTCATCATGCCCGGTGTCTTCGCGGGTGGCACCATCGTGTTCGTGTGGTCCTTCACCGAGATGGGCGTGCCTCTGCTGTTTGACTACGATCGCGTCACAGCCGTGCAGATTTTCCGCAGCATCAATGACCTCAGCGGGAACCCCTTCCCCTACGCCTTGGTCGCAGTGATGCTGGTCTTCAGCACGCTGTTTTACCTGACGGGCAAGCTCTTCTTTGGCAGCGCGAATTCGGGTGGCGGCGGCCGTGCCACCACG
>NZ_JBIPNG010000428.1:0-5767 GCF_044373815.1 Prosthecobacter sp.
GCTTGTATTTAAACTCCAGCGGCAGGAAGAGCGCGCCGTCGTCGCTGACTTCGAGAATGATCTCGGGCCGCTCTTCGGTCATGTCCTGAAAGAGGCCATAGGCATTGAATGAGCGCGTGTGGGCGATGGGGGCGTCGAGCTTCTCATGCAGCACGGCGGGGAGCACCGCCTTGAAGTGGGGGATACGACCGGCCAGGAAGGAATCGGTGGCCAGCAGGGTAATGAGCATCACCGGAAGGACCACTGCCAGCGCAGGCCATTGCGACCAGCAGGCAAAGGACGGGCGCGGGGTTTCGGGATCGATGCGCAGCCAGTGGCGCAGGCGCTTGGGAAACCAGCGGTCATCCAGCAGCGTGATGGCGAGTGCCGCAGTCAGCAGGTCGAAAAAATTGTAGTTCCCCGTGGCGGAGATCATGGCCATTAGCATGAGAAAACCCAGCGCGGCGGTCAGACGTCCCCAGCGGCCAAGGAAAATCGCAAAGGGCAGCCCCAGCTCAATGCCATACATGATCCAGCAGCTCGCCACGTGAAACCAGCGTGGGGCATGGTGCGCGAACCACGACAATCCATTCGGCAGCGGCTGTGTCTCATAATGGTAGAGCAGTGCCGTCATATCCTGCCACGGCAGGTCACCACCGCCGATCTTCACATAACCGGAAAGGAACATCAGGCGGAAGAGCAGCCAGTGCAGGAGAAAGATCGAGCCGCGTGGTGGTTCCGTCGGTCCGCGCCACGACCACAAACGCCATGGCGCGAGGAACAGCGCGAGAAAGCCAGCCTCCAGCAGCAGCGCATCCCACTGGTAGCCCATGAAGATGCCTCCCGTGGTGGCGAAGGAGAGATACCCAAACCACAGCAGCGCTAGCAGCGGCCCCTGCGCCACTCCCACCATCACGAGCACGGCCAGCACGCAGCAGGTGATCAGGCAGCCATGCGCAAAGGCATCGCTGTAATGCCAGTGAAACACGCTGGGCAACTGCCAGAACAGCGTTTGGTGCTCGCGGGCTTCGAAGGCATGGACGTTTTCGAGCAGTGTCTTTGCTGGCAGGATGCCGTTTTCACCCACAAGGCCGTCATACTGTACGCCCCAGGAAAGGAAGGCGATGAGGTAGATGGCTGCCAGAAGGCGTGGGAAGAGCCAGCGGGCGGTGGTGTAGCGTCCGCGATGGGAGTCGAGCCAGAGAAGTGGATTCACATGTTAACCAAAGAATATTTGGATTTGATGCGCTGGCTGAGGCGTTCGCCTTCAGTTTTTTTTGGATTATCGGCAATGAACTTCAGTGCTTCACGGCGAGTAGTGGGCAGCTTGCCGACAGATGACCAAAAACGATAACCGGCCAAAAATAGTAGCTCAGCAGCCTTCCATCCTTCGATATCTTCTAATTTTGGAGCTCTGAACGCTCTTCCCATCATGTGAACCGATTTGGAGCATTGGGGGCAGGTGTGGTTATTTTCTAAAAATTCAGTAGCAGGTCGGCGGCCTGAAATCTTCTGACTCAACCACGTCCTTCGCTGGTGTTCCATGAATAGGTACTCGAGCTTGAAAGACTTACGGCATTCAAAGCATGCGTGTTGAATTCTGTAAGAGTATTTTTTTACTTTCACGGCAGTTCAAAGTTTGGTGTCTCTCCAGATTTGCAGAGACTGGCCTATATTCCAGCAATCGCCATCCGCGGATTCACATCCAGCACCTGCTTCAAATCTGCATCACTCATCCCCAATTCTGCGAACGCATTGGCCTTGATCCTCGGCACGGTGACGGTGCTGCCGACAAAATGCGTGCCATCTGGCGAGCGGGCGACGAGGTCTTCGCCGATGAGAATGTCCCACCCGGCGAGGGTGTAGCGGCCGGGGCCTAGGCGGGCGGCGGAGATGGCATCGGTGACGAAAATGGTGCGCTCCAGGCCGATGCCGGCGAGCCAGTTTTTCAGAACGAAGAAGGGCACGTGCACACCGTCCGGGATGAAGCAGAGCCAGAGGCGGTCGTGCAGGCTGAGGGCGCGCTGGATGATGTTGTCATGGCGGTGCATCTGGATGGGGCAGCCGTTGCCGAGGTGGGTGAACATCGTCAGACCGGCATCGCAGGCGGCACTGAGTTGATCGAGCGAGGGATCGCAATGACCGGCAGAAATAGTAACCCCTTTGGAGGCCAGGAAGGCGGTGGTCTTGCTGCCTTCGTCGTGCTCGGGGGCGAGGGTTACGAGCCTGGCCAGTCCTCCGGCAGCGTCCAAGAGGCGCTTGGCATCGTCCACATTCGCAGGCTTCACCGCCTGCGGAGGGTGGGCGCCCACATAGCCTTTGATGGGATTGATGAATGGCCCCTCAATATGGATGCCGGTGATGATGCGGCGGGCCAGTTCGTCTTTTTCGCGCAATTCGACCAGTTTGCCGATGCGGCGCTCCAAGGTGGGGATTTCATCCGTGATGAAAGTGGCCAGGATGGCAGCGCACCCGTCCTCCGCCAGGGCCTCACAAGCGTGGTGGAGGGATTCGGCGGTGAGATTGTCGCCGTTGAAGTCGGTGCCGGCGTAGCCATTGACCTGAAGATCGAAAGGATTCATGCAGGCATTGGAGCGGGTTAGGGGAGGGGAATCAAGGCTGGGAGGTGATGGGTTTTGGTATGAATGTCACTTGGGAAGGCCATCAGGAGATCGGGAAGGGGACGGCATTTGATGCCATAGATGAGGGGCTTTTTGGTCATTTATACGAGGCTTTCCCCTCCTTTGACCGCCCTGGAATCTTCCCCGCTTGACCTCCGTCCATCCATCCAGTTTATTTCCAGTGTTTACAAGCTATCAGTCTCGGCATAAAACATGCTAGGTATTTCACGTCTCTCCCGAACTGGCGTGTGGTGCCAGTCTTCACCAATTTTCTCTCTCTGATTTTCGGCTCATGATAGATCTTATCTCCAAAGGCGGACCGCTCGTATGGCTCCTCATAGGGTGCCTGTGCTTCGCCGGAGCTATTTTTATCGAGCGTCTGGCCTACTTTCATCGGGCGAGCATGAACGTTGGTGAGTTTCTGGCCGGACTTGCCAGTCTGATCCGCCGCAAAAACTTCGCCGAAGCGCTGCAAGAGTGCGTGGCCACACGGGTTCCTGCCGGGCGGGTGATCCACGCGGCGCTGCTGCGGCATCATGCGCCACGCGAGCAGCTCAAAGAAATCGTTCAGGAGGCGGGTCAGCTTGAAGTGCCTCGGCTGGAGCGCTTCCTCGGCATCCTGAACGCCATCGCGCATGCGGCACCGCTGATCGGCCTCTTAGGCACCGTGATCGGCCTTCTAGACAGCTTTACCAGTCTCTCCTCCGCCAATGGCGTCGCGACACAGGCGGACGTGGCTCGCGGTGTGTATCAGAGCCTGATCACCTCGGCGCTCGGTCTGGTGGTGGCGATCCCGGCCTATCTCTCCTTTGCCTTTCTCAGCGCCCGCGCCCGCTCCCTGATGCATGATCTGGAGCGCGCCGGTATCGAAATCGTGAATCTGATCGAAGACGCCAACAGCACTGACAACATCGTGGAATTCCGCCCGGCGGAAGCCGCGCCTCCGATGACGAAATCGCGTGGCCGCGGGATGAAAGGATAAGCGCCCTCAGCGCATTTTCGGCTGGCCCAACCACTTCGCGCCTCCGATACTGCGCCTACCGCCGTATCAACCATGAAGCTCGAGAGTCATCTGCCCAAGCAAAGCCCCTGGCTGTACACGGTGCCATTGCTGAACACGATCCTGCTGCTGCTGGTCTATTTTCTCCTTACCAGCAACTTTGTGGTGCAGTCTGGCATCAAGGTGGAGCAGCCGCAGTCAAACTCGCGGCTGACGGGTTTTGATCGCGCCCACATCATCACCGTTCCCGCCGGAATGGAGAATGCGCTGTATTTTGATGGGGTGCGCATCACCATTGGAGAGCTGAGGGAAAAGCTCAAGGCGAACCGCGAAGGCGAACGCCGCGTCATTATTCACGCTGACAAGCTGGCACAGCATGGACGCGTGAACGAGATTGGCAACATCGCCCTCGAGCTCGGTTACGAAGTCGCGTATTCCACCGTTCCACCGAAGGCGTAAACCGCCGCAGAATCCGATGCCCACGAAACCGCATTCAACCACGCCTGGGCTGATCTTCGCGTGGGACGTGCGCGATCACTCGATGTGGCGTCTGGTCGGGGCGATGGTGGTGCTGATGGCTGCGATGTCCGGTTTCTTCTTCATCTTCCGCATTGTGCATCCAGTGTCGCAGCGGTTGCCGGTCACGCCGCAGCATGTGATCTCGCTGGATCCCAGAAATCCCGCGGAGCTGGCCCTCATCCACCGCGCGCAGGATCGCAGCTTTGCGCTGTTGAGCGACTCCGACTCCGTGGCGCCGGTCGAAAGCCCGCTGCTGGCCTTTCACCCCTCCTTTGCCGGTCATGAGATCAAGCTGCGCGAACTCGAGCCCGCGACTGCCGCCATTCACCAGCCGCGTCTGTTCACCGCTGCTGCGGATGTGCTGCCGCCGGTGCCACGCCGTGCCGTTGATTCTGTAGCCGTGCCTTCCGCCGCTAAGTTGCTGGCCATCATGAGTCCATCTTTGGCAAAGCGAGGCCCGGCCAATGTAGAACTCAGCGGCATCAAGCTCACCCAGCCCACGCGGGTGCAGTTCCGTGTCGCCATTGGCAGTGCCGGACAGATTGTCACTGCACTGCCGCTGAGCAGTGTCGATGACGCTGAAATCATGCAGCAGCTGAATGCAGCCATTCGCGCGCTTCGGTTCACCCCTTCTGAGGTCAAGCGTGTCGAGTGGGGCGAAATCTCCTTCCGCTGGGAGGTGGCTGCCACGCCATGATTCCCATTCCGCTTGGTGGTTTGATCATTCTGTTCATGGCGGTCGGGGTCACGACGGTCTGCCTGCTGTGGTTTCACAGCTTTTGGCGCGATCGTAAACGCGAAGTCTATCGGCGGCGCATTGCCATCCAGTGTCGCATTTGCGGCACCGCCTATGCATGCGAGGCCAAGCGCAAGATCGACGTCACCATCTGCCCCGTCTGCCATACGCCGAACGAGCGGAACAAGCTGCAGCAGATCTAGACCAGTTCTCGAAAAGACCGTCCTATTTTGAGAGTTGGTCTAAGCATCAATTTGTCTGCGCTGGCGAATGCAGGCTTGCTTTCCAGCCGGCAGATCGACGACACTTGAAGGTATAAATCTCCCTCTTGTGTCCTCACGCGCATCCCATTCCCCCACCGACGCCATGCTGCCCGCCGCCACTGCTCTGCAAGCGTCCCAACAAATCGAAACCATCATCGCTAGCGTGTCGCAGATCATTCTTGGCAAAGAGAATGTCGTGCGCCTCGCGGTGACCTGCCTGCTGGCACGCGGGCACCTGCTGTTTGAAGACCAGCCCGGCGTCGGTAAAACAATGCTCTCTCAGGCTCTCGCGCAGGCGCTGGGTCTGGGGTTCCGCCGCGTGCAGTTCACCAGCGATCTCCTGCCTGCGGACATCCTCGGCGCTTCAGTGTATGACCGGGACACGGCGGCGTTTCATTTCCATCGCGGCCCGGTCTTCACCCAGGTGCTGCTGGCGGATGAAATCAACCGCGCCACGCCCAAGACCCAGTCAGCTTTGCTGGAAGCCATGGAGGAAGGCAAGATCACGGCGGACGGTTCCACACATCCTTTGCCGGAACCGTTCTTTGTCATCGCCACGCAGAATCCCTCTTCGCAAATCGGCACCTTCATGCTGCCGGAATCGCAGATGGACCGCTTTCTCATGCGCCTCGCGCTCGGAGTTCCTGAT
>NZ_JBIPNG010000429.1:0-5760 GCF_044373815.1 Prosthecobacter sp.
GGCAGTGCTCACCACTGCTTCACAAGGAAGCTTTGAATTTGCCCAGGTGACGGACAATTGTGGCAGAATGCCACGATGGGAAAGGCTCAATCGAGCCAGGAGCTAAGGCTCCTCCCAATAGATTATGGTCGGAAAGTTCGCTAGATAGGCATTTAGAAACCAAGTTTCGGCATGGGGACCGCGTCTCGCTTCGCATTGCCACCTTTTCTGCCAAAAACTTTTGCAGTCTAAGCACGTAATGTTCAGACTAGTTAGCGGTGGGCGTTCATGGAGAGCAGAGCGGTGAGTTTAAGATGAGGTCAGAACCACTGAGTTTTCAGTCAGTGCCGTCACTAAAATGCTGGGGCAAACTAATGAAGGTGTGCCGTTAACGGTGGGCCGCGATCCTCAGGGAGTCGGCGATGACGGCTGCAAGCCTCGGCTGCCAGACGGCCATACTCACCCCAGAAACTCGATACCATCTCCTAAATGTCTGCAACGCTGCCATCAGCGGTTTGGCCAAAGGTGTAAGGATGATGGGTTGCGCGAACTTGATGATGGGGGCCTTGGTTCGAAATCGGCGGCAGGCACTGTCGCAACCGCCACTGAGACCAAATCGTGGGCTGAGGGCACCAAGAACAATAACCGGAGTCGGCGATCACTCGACTATGCCGCAGCAGAAGGATGTGGCACAGTAAGTTCTAATCTTTAAAAGTGTCAGCGAGATTGATCTCCTTCTCCCAATTATTGAGAAGATCGAAAGCGCATTTGTGTGTGTACCTTCTTTGTTCCACTGAATTGTATCTGGATTTTAGTTTCTTGACGTGATCTTCAAGGTAAAAAATATCCATCTGGCATTCGTCCCCAGTGTAGTCCAAGGCGATATCCTTGATCAAAGCCATCTCTCGTTGCTTCCAATTTGTCGTTCCGCGACGAAAACATTCATTCACGCAATCCTGGATCAGCGATATGGCTCTGTCCTCTTCGGTCTTTGAGGCGTCAGCATAACCCCCTTCCTCTATCCTCCAAGCAATTTCCTCAGGTGACATGGAGGGTTCCCATTCCGGATCCAAAAAATTTCTCTCGGCTCCCCCCTCAGAAGAGATAGAATTATTTGAATTCAATTTAGATGAAGCGAGTTCATTGGATTTACTTCCATTGGATATACTTCCACTCACCGTGGCTGACTGGGTAGTCACTGAGGGTGAAGGGGCGGTCATTGAGCGTGACTGGGTAGTCATAGTGGGTGACCGGGTAGTCACTTTGGTGATAGCCGTTGTGGATGACTGGGCAGTCCCTGTGGATGACTGGGCCGCTTTTGCCGGGGCTGGATTTGCAGTCCACTCTTCCGGGTCCGTCAACTGATAGGTATTGGTGTGAGCCCCGTTTTTTGGCCTCGTGACACGTATCATCCGACGCTCCTCAAGCTCGGTAGTCGCCTTCATGACCAAATTACGATTAAATAAGCAATCAGCAGCCATTGATTTAATTCCGGCCCAAGATATGCCATCGGTGTTCGCACGGCAGCGAAGGAGGAGATACACTCGGAACGCATGCGGCGAGAGCCCCGCTTTGTTTATGTACGAGTGAAGGAAGCACCCCTTTCCCCATGAGGCAGGCTTGGTTGGGGGCTCGGGACAGTCGTTTTCGCTCATATAATCGAGGGCAGACACTTGCCTTTGAGGGGTTAAGTTTGATGATTAGGCTTCCTTCTTTGCTTTCACATCGAAGCGGGCCAGCGCGGCCTCGACCTGATCAAGGTTAAAGACGATCCTTCGGCCTAGTCGGCGGAATGGGATGAGGTTCTGAGCAGTCCACGAGTCGACGGTGCGGACACTCACTGCGTGGTGTTTTGCTAGTCCCTGGCGGTCTGTCCAAGGTGATGCGGTTGGTTGCGGCGGTGTGCAGGGGGAAGTTTTCACCCGCATAGATATGCACCACCTTGCATCCAGTCATTCTTCGTTTTCTCTCGCTCGTCGAATGTGATACACGATTATTTTGGTTTTCGTGTAGTTGATCGCGGCTGCCCTATCTTCCCCAGCTTGGCCCTCGCTTTTGCCTTTGCGTCTGCCAGCTCCCACCCCCCACTCTTGCGCAGTATAGCGAGTCCGGCGTCGTCCCATATATGAGTCCATGCTGCGGCGGACAGCTTCGGTAAACTGGGGTGCTTCTCGATAATGAGCAGTTGCAGTTCGCCCTTGGTCGGAAGGTCACGATGCCGCAGAACCCATGTCTGAAACTCTTCAATGGCCACAAACGCTAGCGGCACCTGTCCGCGACCGGGCAATGTCATGCGTTTGCGGGATTTGTGCAGGGTGTGTGGGAGTTTACGAGCGAGGGAATCGACCACTAAACACAGTGCGGCCTTTGCCTTCAATGCCACTTCCTCCCGCTTGTCGTCCGGGGCGAAACGGACTGCGTTGAATAGCTGTGCCAGTGGTCCTTCCTTGCCCATAACCTTCGTGCTAGCGAGCAGTAAAGAATGCGCGACAGACAGTTCTGAATGCTTCGGCTCTACGATCTTTGTGTATGCCTTCTGAACTTCGCCCAGCAGGACTGCGCTATGCGTGCCGTTGTCATTTTGAACGATTTCGATCAAGCCTTCCCAATATTTAATGGAGCCTCTACGAGAACCCGGCCGAAGTTCAGCAGCACGACTTGCGTTTGCACGCTTTCTCAGGGCATCATAGAATTCGTCAGCCATAGCTATGCCACACTGCTCCAGATCGCGACGTGTTTCCGCGATCACCGCTGTACGCACCGCCTCAACGGCGCCTGCCTGGCAGAGCTCCTTAATCCTATCCAGTTGACTCTCCGAAAGTTCTCCAATGCGGACCCTGCTCCCATCACTGTCCACTCCCTCCATTGTGGAACGAAGCATAGCTAGTTCTTCCGCCGACAGCTTTTTTCCTGTGAACCCGGCGCTGTTCACTCCAGCCATTATTAAAGAAGCAATCGTAGCCACATCATCAACCGACGGTTTCACTGGCACATTCTCAGGCCGCTCCAGGGTGGAAAGGTTTGCCGTCGTCCTGCCCTGCGGCTTTTCTTTCTTCATGCTGCCACCTCCATGCGTATGATGTTTGTTGCTGTCTTCGGCGGCATGATCTGGAAATAGGCCTCGCCTTCCTCCTTGGTGGCAATCTCGCGGTAATTCTTGAACAAGAGCGTGGTGTCACTGTGGCCTAGCTCGGATGCCGTCTTTGCGGCGTTCTGGTGTGCAGCGTAGTGGTACGAGCCAAAGCAGTGACGAGCGGCGTTGTGAGGCCATGCCTCGATTCCAGCGGTAAGGCATGCGGCTTCGCGGCATTTGCGGAACACTTGATCCGAAGGACGAACGAGGCCGGACTTTTGGCGGTAAGGCTCCAGCCATGCTTTCAGGTTTTGGGTGATGGCGACAAGGCGACGCTGCCCGGTCTTGGTCTTGGTGGCTGATAGGTCAATATGACCACGCTCCAGCTTGATGTCTTGCCAGTCGAGGCGGGCAATCTCTGCCTCACGCAAGCCACCGAAAAAGGCGACGGCATAGGCGGGAACAATGCGAGCATCGGCGTTTTGAAGGAATTGGGAAACTTGATCTGGTGACAAGATGCCGGGTGGTTTCTCGTCGGCTTCGATCTCAACCGCTGCGGTGGGATTTGCTGCCATCCAGTTCTTGCCGACGGCGAAGTTGAACAGATTGGAGAGCACGAGACGGTGGTTGATCTGTGTGCGTGCCGTGCCGTCGATGCTGGCAAGGTAGCTCTCCACGTCGTCTTTTGTGAGAGTCGCCAGGATGCGTTTGCCATGAACTGCCTCGAAGGCCTGGGCGCGGCTGGTGAGGTTCCGCAGGTGAACGGCGCTTTGCTTCTTCTGCTCCTTCCAGTCGAGGAACTTTGCCACGGCATGATTGACCGTGACGCTGGATTTTGTCTGGCGGAGAAAGGCGGCGTAGAATTCAACGGCTGCCTTGAATGAGAACTCGTCGGTGACGTGCTCGGCATTTAGTGCCTTGCTGAGATTGCGGGCGGAGAGCAGGGCGCGGAATTCATCGGGAGTAAACGCCGCGCTCGGCAATGCCAACGTTCTCCAGTTCGACGGTCTTGGCGTCCGCGAAGCTCTTCGCATTCACCTTGGTCTTGAAATATTTCTGCTGGTAGCTGCCGCCTTGTGAGAAGGTGACGCGGAACTTATAATTCGGGTGTCCTTTGACCGGCTTGATGGTGACTTTCATCTTGAGGGAGATTGCGCCGGGCTGCATGAACCCGCAACAAAAACCATTACAAAACCATTACGATTTCATTCGCGCTTTGTATTACATAGGTATCCAGCGGTTTTGTAAACCGCAGGTCGTCGGTTCGACCCCGACTGCTGGCTCCATTCGATTCTTTTAAGACACCTAGTGCCAATGGTTTAGTGGGGGGCGAAGCGAACGCAGAGGAAATCAACGTCCTCCCGAACCCGACCGGTCCACGGGGTTTGTCTTGAGGCTCGAAGAAAAGGCTGTTGCGGTCCGTTTGTCGCTCATGAGACTTCTTCTGGTACTTCTTGTCACGAATTCGCTGTGCGCCGCCGAACTCCGCATCGGCTCAGCCACAGTCAGCATCACGCCGGACAAGCCGGTGGCACTGGCTGGACAGTTTGGCACGCGCATTTCGCAAAGTGTGGAAGCTCCGGTTATCGCCGCCGCCGTGGCGATTGAGTCGGTGGAAGGCGGCAAGGTGGTCGATCAGAGCATTCTCATCTCCTGTGATCTTGTGGCGATCCATCATTCCGTGCTCATGCAGTTTCGGCAGCATTTGAAGCCGCTGCTGCCCGACTTTGATGTGAGGAAAGTCATCGTGTCCGCCACGCACACGCACACCGCGCCGGTGACGTCCGAGATTCCAGAGGAGACGCTGATCACCTATTCGATCCCCAAGGAAGGCGTCATGCAGCCGGTGGAATACACTGCATTTCTCGTCGAGCGGCTCTCGCAAGCCGCCGTGCAGGCTTGGAAGGGGCGCAAGCCGGGTGGGGTGAGCTGGACGCTCGGGTTTGCCCAGATCGGCGAAAACCGCCGCTCGGTCTTCGCCGATGGTCACGCACAAATGTATGCGAAGACGAATGACGCGCGGTTCCGGCATCTGGAAGCCGGCTCCGATTCGGGTGTCGAGACGCTGTTCTTCTGGAATGCGGAAAAGCAGCTTCAAGCCGTCGCGATCAACATCGCGTGCCCATCACAGGAAGTGGAGAGCCGCAGCGCGCTCAACGCCGACTTCTGGCATGATGCACGGGAGCAGTTGAAGGCCAAATTGAACCTGCCTGATCTCACGGTGCTCGGCTGGTGCAGCGCGGCGGGTGATCAATCGCCGCATCCGCAGTATCGCAAGGACGCCGAGGCACGCATGATCGCCCTGCGTGGTCTCACGCGGCAGCAGGAACTCGGCCGCCGCATCAGCAATGCCGTTTACGACACGGTCGATGCTGCAAAGGCTGACATCCGCACGGATACGTCCTTCGGCCACATCGTTGAAGACCTGCCACTGCCGCCGCGCAAGATCCTCGAACGCGAGTATGTGGACGCGAAAAAGAACATCGCGCAATACAGCGTCGTCGAGAAGCCGGACAACCGCGTCATCACGATGCTGAAGCTTGAGAAGGGCATCGTGAAGCGGTTCGAAGAGGCGGACAAGCTGCCGACTTACGACATGGAGCTTCATGTGCTGCGCCTCGGCGACATCGCCATCACCACGAACACGTTTGAGCTGTATCTCGACTGGGGCATCCAGATGAAGGCCCGCAGCCCCGCGCAGCAGACCT
>NZ_JBIPNG010000070.1:0-18903 GCF_044373815.1 Prosthecobacter sp.
AGATCGTTTCTGATTCCAAGTTTCATGAGCCGCTTTTCGCTTCTCAATCTTCTTTTTCTCAGCCCGCGTTTTTCGCTGCGGGTTAGGAGAGTAACGCAGCTCAGAGTTGGTGCAACTACATTGTGCTGTTTTTTGCAAAAAAGTTTCGTTCGAAGCATCCAATCAGCCTTTTCCTGCCGATTCGCGCCCCATGCATCGCCTTCGACCCCGTATTCATGCTGCCTGTAAAACCAACTCTCGAAAAACGACGTTTTGTCTACGTAAACACGTCATTTTGAGCACTGGAGAAGCCTCGCTTTTGAAGCCTGCAGATCATCTCATGAAGGCATCGCTCCAAAAACTTCATCCTGTTATGCGTGCATCACGCATTTTCTTCTCTCCGCTCGATTTCATCCACGATTGAGCTCGATGTCGACTGGCATTCGGAGCTGCTAATGAGCCATCAAAAACATGCCTCTATATCGTGCCTCTCGTTTGACTCTAAAACACCGTTGGTACCGCCTGCTCTGGGCACTCTCCTCATAAGTGAGACGCGGCTATGCACTGCGGCCTCTGCCTCCCTCATTCCTCTATAAGGACGATGACAGAACTCCCGCTTTAAGGCGCTTTGGGGCCTGACGTGGCTTGTCCCGTATATGAGCAGGGACAAAAAAGTGGTGTCATTCGTGCTACTCTTGCTATTTCGTTGGTCGCTACCCCATTCCAATGAACACACCACTCACCTTCACCACTGGCTCCGGCGCTCCCGGCAAATTTTACTCTCTTCCCGCTCTTGAAAGTGCCGGTGTAGGCAATGTCTCTCGTCTGCCAGTGTCCATCCGCATCGTGCTGGAGTCCCTGCTGCGTAATCTGGATGGGAAGAAGGTCACTGAGGCAGACGTCAAAAACCTCGCGAACTGGAACGCAAAGAGCCCGGGCGAGTATGAGATCCCCTTCACCGTCGCCCGCATCGTGCTGCAGGACTTCACCGGCGTGCCCCTTCTCGTCGATCTGGCCGCCATGCGCTCGAAGGTGAAAGAACTCGGCAAGAACCCGAAGATGGTCGAGCCCCTCGTGCCCGTTGATCTCGTGGTCGATCACAGCGTGCAGGTGGACTTCGCCGGTACGCAGAATGCTCTGAATCAAAACCTCGCGCTGGAATTTGAGCGCAACAAGGAGCGCTATCAGTTCCTCAAATGGGGTGAGCAGGCTTTCGACACCTTCAAGGTCGTGCCTCCAGGCATCGGCATCGTGCATCAGGTGAATCTGGAATACCTCGCCAAGGGCGTGCTCGAAAAAGACGGCGTGTATTATCCCGATTCTCTCGTCGGCACCGATTCACACACCACCATGATCAACGGCCTCGGCGTCGTCGGCTGGGGAGTGGGTGGCATTGAAGCCGAAGCAGGCATGCTCGGCCAGCCGGTGACCTTCCTTGTCCCGGAAGTCGTCGGTGTTTACCTCAAAGGCGCACTGAAAGAAGGCGTCACCGCCACGGACCTCGTTCTCGAAGTCACTCAGAAGCTGCGCAAGCTCGGTGTCGTCGGCAAATTCGTCGAATTCTACGGCCCAGGTGCTGTCAGCCTGCCTGTCACCGACCGTGCGACCATCGCCAACATGGCCCCTGAATATGGCGCCACGATGGGCTTCTTCGGCGTGGATGAAGAAACCATCGCCTACCTGCGCGGCACTGGCCGCAGCGAAGAGCTCTGCACCACCGTCACCAATTACTACAAGGCCCAGGGCATGTGGGGAATCCCCACCGAGAAGGGCAGCATCGAGTTCACCACCGAGATGGAGATGGACCTCAGCACCGTCGTTCCTTGCGTTTCCGGCCCAAAACGCCCGCAGGACCGCATCGAAGTGCCTGCTTTGAAAGCCAAGTTCAACGAGCTCCTCGTTGCCGATGTGAAAGCCGGCGGCTTTGGCAAAACACCCGTCTCGCAGGTTGTCGAACACCTCGGTGCCTCCAAAGCTGATGGCATCGACGTCACCGGCGCAGCAGCAGGTGTGGATGTGGTGTCCGACCAGACCGGCTTCGAAGTCACCGTTGATTCCAAAGGCGGCATCAAAGACACCATCACCGACGGCAGCGTGCTCATCGCCGCCATCACGAGCTGCACGAACACCAGCAATCCGAGCGTCATGCTCGCTGCTGGTCTCCTCGCCAAGAAAGCGAACGCCAAGGGCCTCACCGTGAAGCCTTCCGTCAAAACCAGCCTCGGGCCAGGATCCCGTGTGGTGACCGATTACCTCACGAAAACCGGCCTTCAGGTCGAACTCGACAAGCTCGGCTTCCAGACCGTCGGCTACGGCTGCACCACTTGTATCGGCAATTCCGGCCCGCTTGACGCTGGCATCGAAGACGTCGTCAAAGGACAGGATGTCGTGGCTGCCAGCGTGCTTTCCGGCAACCGCAATTTCGAAGCCCGCGTGCATCAGAGCATCAAGGCCAACTTCCTCATGAGCCCCCCTCTTGTGGTCGCCTATGCCATCGCAGGCACGGTCGATATTGATCTGAGCAAAGACGAACTCGTCGCCGGCAGCGGCGTCTATCTGAAGGACATCTGGCCCACGCTCAAAGAAGTGCGCGATGCCATGGCGTCCGCGCTTTCCCCGGATGTCTTCCGCAAGCTCTACACCGATTTCGCTTCGCAGAATCCGAAGTGGAACGAGATCCAGGGCGGCATCGGCGAAGTCTTCGAGTGGGATGGCAAGTCCACCTACATCCAGCATCCGCCGTTCTTCGCTGATTTCAGCATGACCCCCGGCGACATCACCGAGATCAAAGGCGCCCGCCCGCTCGGCATCTTCGGCGACTCCGTCACCACCGACCACATCAGCCCTGCTGGTGCGATCAAGAAGGCAAGCCCTGCCGGCCGTTTCCTCCTCGAACACGGTGTCACCCAGGCTGATTTCAACAGCTTCGGCAGCCGCCGTGGCAATGACCTCGTCATGACCCGTGGCACCTTCGCCAACGTTCGCATCAAGAACCTCATGCTGGGTGGCAAGGAAGGTGGCGACACCCTCCTGCAACCTGCGGGCACCGAGATGAGCATCTATGACGCAGCCGAGGCCTACAAGGCCGCTGGCACGCCAAGCATCATCCTCGGTGGTGAAGACTACGGCATGGGCTCCAGCCGCGACTGGGCCGCCAAAGGAACGCGTTTGCTCGGCGTCAAAGCCGTCATCACGAAGTCCTTCGAGCGCATTCACCGCAGCAACCTCGTCGGCATGGGCGTCCTGCCCTGCAACTTCAAGGACAAGGCCGACTACGACAAGGTCAAGGACCTCAGTGATGCCACCTTCGACCTCCTGGGCCTGAGCAATGACTTCAAGCCGATGAGCGAAGCCACCCTCCGCGTCCACCAGGCCGACGGCAGCAGCTTCGACGTCCCCGTCGTCGTCCGCATCGACACCCCCGTGGAGATCGACTACTACCGCGCAGGCGGCATCCTTCCGTATGTGCTCGCCCAGATCCTGCGTGCGAACGCGTAAGCCGTAGAACGAACGTCCAAGTTCGTACCCTCCAGCCACGACTCAACAATCATCCGGCAGACCGCAAGGCTGCCGGATTTTTGTTTTCTGGCATGTTTCACCGGAAGGATCACACTCAGAAGCATGAACGCCGCCACCGTCTTCCCCATGATTCCAGCCGCGAGTAAATCGCTGTGGTTCTTTGCCATCATCAGCCTCATCCTCGTCGGAGTCCTGTTTCTGATGGTCTGGCTGGCGTGGTCCATGCAGCATGTGCGTTTCACGGTTTCAAATGATGGCCTGCGACTTCAAGGCGATCTCTATGGTCGAATGGTCCCGCTGAAGTCGCTCAAACTCGACGAGGCGGTCGTCACCAACCTGAACACCGACAAAGAGCATCAGCCGAAATGGCGCACGATGGGAACAGCGCTGCCAGGCTACGCCGCCGGATGGTTCAAACTCCGCAATGGGGAGAAAGCGCTGCTCTTTGTGACGGACAAAACGCGCGTGGCACGCATTCCGACCACGGAAGGCTACAGTCTCATGCTCAGTGTCAGCAATCCTGCGGCGCTCATTGACGCTTTGAAGCAGCAGAGCGCGCCCTGAAGAACCGATCACCCGCCGTTCACCACCATGCCACGCAGCGCGCTCGATGACATCATCGGCTGCAGCAGCGCCAGACCGGCACGCAGCTGGGCGGGGGTGGTTTTGACAGGGTTGTTGACGATGAGCACGTCGGTCGCGAGCGGGGCCAGCGGAGCGACGTTGGCAAAGCTCTTCAGCAGCGGAGAGGCATCGAGAATGATCCAGTCCACTTCCGTCTTCGCACGCTCGATCCAGCTGCGGTAGCCGTCGAGCAGTTCGTTGGTGGCGTGCGCGGGCAGATCGCAGCCGGGCAGCAGGAAAAGATTGCTGTGGCCGTAGCGGAGGGCCTCCAGGTTGCTGGCATAGGCGCCGTAGCCCTGCACGGCACGCGGGAACCATTGATGCAGCGTGGGGGAGGACGGATTGCACTCCATCATGAACACACGCCGGCCTTGGTGGCAGAAGGCGGCGGCCAGCGCTGCAGACACCAGGGTTTTGCCATCTCCAGTGCCCGCACTCGTGATGAGAATCACCCCGGCGGTGCCGCTGCGGTTCATGGCTTGTTGTTCGAGCGTGCTGGTGAGCTGATGCAGCGCACTGGAAGCACCGATGGGTTCCGGTTTCAGCAGTTCCGAAAGCATGGCTTCCGGGCTGGATCCCTGCACATAGGGAAGACGGGCCAGAATGGTGGTCTCGCCATTGGCAGGCTTGATCACCGGCATATGGCGCGATTGCGGCGGCATCGGCGGTGGTGCAGGACGATTCACCGCAGGCGGTGGACGTTCCGCGGCAGGCAAGGCCGGCGCTGCAGGGCTGGCAATGGCGAACGGAGAAGCACGCGGCTGTGCCTGCTGAGCTGGATAGCCATAGCCATACGCAGTGTGTTGCGTTTGATCCTGCATCACAGGCTTTTCCACTTTGGGGCTGAAAAGCTTCTTCACATGATCGTCAAAAATTCCCCAACCCACTGGCAGGCCGATCAAGGTCAGACCAAACAGCATGACAGCAGCCAAAGCGGCGATGGGCTTGCTCGGTTTGACAGGTTTTTCCGGCACCGTTGCCACATCCGCGACACGCAGCAGGCCGCTGTCACGGAACTGGCCCGTGAGTGCTGCCTGACTGCGGCGCATCTCGATTTTCTCATAGAGATCGCGGTCCATTCGCACCTGGTCGCGCAGCAGGCTCTGCTGCACGTTCTTGCCATTGACGTCCAGCGCCACGCCGCGTGCTTCTTCAAGCTGGCGGCGGTAGTCCGCAAGCTGGCGCTCCTGCGACTCCACCTCGGCCTGGATCATCCCACCAACGGAACTGATCGCACGAGCCAGCGACCCGCGCAGCGCTTCGATTTCATTCGTCAGCCCGATCATGCGTGGGTGTTTGCGGCCGCAGGTGGCCTCCAGAGGCGCACGTTCGGCGATCTTTGCATCAAGCTGCTTGCGGATGAAATTCACATCCGGGTTGTCTGCAAACAGCCGAAGTTCGGTGAGGTCACGCCCGACCTTCTGCGCAGCCACAAGATCATTGAGATCACTTTTCGCCTTGGTGAGCTTCAGGTCTGCTTCCGTGATCGCGACGTTAAGCTGGCGCACCTTGTCGTTGGAGACATCTTTGGAATCGACGTCTTCCATGATCCCCTGACTTTTGCGGTACTCCGCGAGCTTCCGCTCCGATTCTCGCAGTTTCTTCAGCAGCTCCCCCGACTGTGTTTCGAGGAAGGCGGAGGTGTTCGCACTGAGCTGGCCTTCCTCCTCGGCCACATAGCGGGTGTAGTCTTCCGTGTACTGGTTGGCGAGATCGGCGGCGGTCTGCGGATCACGGTCGCGAATCTGCACACGCAGCACGTGCGATTCCTTGAGCGGCTCCACCCGTGCATTGCTGATCATCAGGTTGATGAACCGCTCACGTGGATCGCCAGGCTTGCCCGGCTTGTACAGTCCCAGCAGTTTCATCAGCTCATCCTTGCGGCTAAGAGAGTTCACCTCACGATCCAGAAGCGCATCACGCTCCTTCGCTGGGAAGTGGTCGTATAAATAACTCAGGTAGCGCCGGGAGAGCAGTTCCGCACGGTGGTTGTTGATCAACTGCACTGCGCTCAACTCCCCAGGACCACGGGAGACCGAGCCAACAATGTCAACCGGACTGGCATCCTGAATGCGCAGCAGCAGCTGCGACTCCGCCTCGTAGATCTTCACTCCCATGCCGAGGTAGTAAAACGCAAATGCCGCGAGAATGAGCCCCAGCACGCCCCCCCGCAGCCAGCGCTTGCGGATGTAGCCGATGACATCCACGAGACTGATGAGCGACTGCACCTCAAAATCCTGCGGATTGATCGGCGGCAGGAAGGCGCGAGGATCAAACACCGGCGACATGCCCGGATGCGCCGGCATGGTCATGGATGGAGCCATTGGCACCAGGCCGCGCGCTGGTGGGAGGGCAAGCATCGCTCCAAAGCCGTCCGGTGGGGCGGCGTTCGAGGGCTGGATGCTGTAGGAAATGGCCATATGAATGAATTAAGCAGCTGGAGGGAGAACAGGTTCATTCCCCTCCTGAGAATCGTTGGGACTAGTCACCACTGGAGAATTGGACCGTGGCAACCAGCGGCGCACGGCGCGCAGAGCACGAAAGGCGGTGGCGCGCCAGCTTGTCGGATTGAAACCTTCGAGATCAAGCAGCCAGCGTGTACCGTCACACCACTGGCGTTTGTATTCGTAGTCGCCGGGCAGCATGTCATACACCTGCAGGCCGCGCTGGATACAGCAGTCAACAGCCCAGCGGATCACCAGCTTTCCAGGGGAAATCTTCGCCAGAGACCGCTCCCAGCCCGACTGATACTGAAAAAACTGCTCACGCTCGACGAAACCGTACAGTGCAGCCACCAGCTTGCCGTCGGCTTCGAGCAAGGGCATCCATGCACGCTGCTGCGGCAGCCAGCGCGCCGCCAGGCGCTGGTGAAAACGCCAGGAGGCTTCCGTGGTGAAGGTGCTGACTCCCTCCGCCCACTGCATGGCATGCAGCACTCGGAACTCCTTCATCGCCTCGTCAATGCTCATGCGCTCACCAACCTGCGTGGCTATGCCTGCATGCTCTGCCGTAAAAGCCCTGCGACCGCGGCGCAGCAAATTGCGCCATTTGGAGCTGTGGCGTGCCTCGTAGTCTTCCCAAGACGCAGGCAGGTTGATAAACCGGGTGACCTGGCGGTTCAGCACTCCGGCATCGCTGAAAGCCTCCTGCAGCACCGCGAGGAGATGGGGCCTGTTGGGAGACTCTTCGAGAAGATGATTCAGCCGGACATTGTCGCACTCAGGCTGCAGCATCTTGAACACGCGGCAGAGCTGAGGCGTCAGTTCATCCTCCCGGCCAGCGGGCACGATGAGGTCCAGCCGCTCGCCATGCGCATCTCCAAACCCGGCCAGAAAGGTCAGGGTCACGAGATGTTTGCGCACCGAATCCGATTCAGAGGCGAGCATCAGCGGCGCAATGGCCTGCGGAATACCTTCGGCATCACGCAGCACACCAATGACCAGCCGTGCGTTTTGACGACATTCTTCCCACCACAGGCTCATCCAGTCCCACCGGACGAACGGCGAACGCGTGGCCATTTGCTCGACCAGTGTGTCCCAAAACGGCTGCAGCGCATGGAAACCCGCGTCGTCGCGCACGATCTCGAGCGTGAGCGCGCCACGACGCGGTGCTGGGATGGAATCGGCCGCAACGCGGCGCGGTTTGTGAAGAAACATTGTTGTAGTCACTTGGCACCTCCTGCCGGCACGGCGGCTGTTTGTTTGCGTTGCTGCGCGGATTCAATCAGCGCACCCAGTTGCTGGCGCGCCTTCAGCAGTACGCCGGAATTGTCATCCCAGTCGCCAAAACCACGCGCAAAACTGGCAGTCAAACGACGTGCCTCATCTTCGAGGCCCAGCTGACGTGCCAGCATCAGGTAATCGTAGTCTTCCACAGTCTCACGCAGCCATTTGAGACGCATGGACGCCACCGGGGCATTACGGCCCTGACGTTTCTCCGTGGCAGGGTAGATGTAGGAGCCGTCACCATTGTAGGTCGCACCATCGGGCGTTTTGAAAGTGCCCGCATCCTGCCAGACATCGACGCCTTCAGCGGCAAAGATCGTGTCCCAGTAATCAAAGCCAGTGATGCCGTGCTTCGGAAACAACCAGCCGACGATGCGATGCGCCATGGGCGGATAATCGAGCGCCCACACGGGCGGGAAGCTGTTGGTGAGCTGCTTGGGCCTGCCGTGTTGCTGTTCCCAGGCCACCGGCATCTGCACCAGCGCCGCATAGGCCCAGACTTCCTCTCCCGCCTGACGACGCAGAGCGATGTCATGCTTGCCACCGGCCCATTCCATGTCCTTCCACACTTCGCTGAAATGCGGCACCCAGATGTCCACCGCACCGGCAAGTGAACCCCACGCGGCTTTTTCGGCTGTGGGTTGCTCGGTGACGTGCAGTGGCACACGCACGCCGTGCTTTTTTTCCACCTCGTTGAAGAACTCACCCCAGCGGCGCACGGTAGCATAAGCGGCCTCGTCGTTCGGCTCATCGAGATCTCCCATGATGACATAGCCGCGCGACTCACAGCGAATTTTTCCCAGCAACTTCATCCATTGCGCGACATAGCTCATCGCCGCAGCGCGGTCTTCGCCCAAGGGATCTTTGAACGGCCATTTCGGCCAGATCGGCAGGCCGATGCTGTTGCAATGGCGGTGCAGCAGGTGCTTTCTCAGCGCCCGTTCCACCTTGTCTTCATCCAGCTTGCCGGTGCCAGCGTCGGGATAACTGCCGTAGATTTGATCCACGCTGAGCCTATGCTCGGCGAGCAGGTCGTAATAGGCATTGAGCAGACCCGCGTGCGCCAGCGACGGTGCATTGTCATGATACTCCAAGCCATGAACCTGGGCGACGTGACGCACCGTGGTCATGATCGAGGTGCGCAGCTTCGGCACCACGGGCAGGTCAAAATCCCACACGTTCAGCGTGTAGCTGGCGATGGCTTTCATGCCATCGGCAAACTCAAACCGCACTTCGCCGGTGTATGCCCCCGGTGCAGCGGTGTAGGGCACAAAGACATCCACCCAGTAAGGTTGATTCACCACTTCCGTACCGTTGAGCTCCTGCGCAGGCATGTCGAGCGGCACCAGTGCGTCCGGATAATCGCCCGGCGGCAGCGGTGCCATCGGCGTGGACTTGGTGACGCGCACATAGTGCTCACGCAGCACCTTCGGGGCTGGCAGCAGGGCGGCAGAATCATCCTTGGCGATCCCCGTGGCGATCACCTGAATCGTTTTAAGCTGCTCCGGCGTGGCGGTGACGATGATCTGCAGCGGCTCCCACTCTCCGCGCGCTGCGTACAGGGTGTTCGTGGCTGCCGTCGGCGCAGCGCCGTCGCGCGAAATACGGGTCATGCCATCGCAAAACGACACTTTCACCGACTGGGCAGCCGCGCAGGTGGTCAATGCCAGGAGCAGCAAAAGCGCTTTCATGACTTCACCTCCACGAGCTCTGCATAGGTTTCCGCATACTGCCGTGCAGCATGGGCGATGGTGAATTTCTCCAGCACCCGCTGGCGCGATTTCCGGGCGATTTCTTCACGCGCTACCGCTCCAAGCTGCAGCGCCTGTTCCCAGGCTATCGCCAGGGCAGAATGATCCTGCATTGGCACGACCTGTCCGACACCCTCAAGCAGCCGTCCGCAGTCACCCACATCCGTGGTGACACACGGCACACCGCAGGACATCGCCTCAATGATGGTCATCGGACACGCCTCGGTGCGCGAGGAAAGCGAGAACACACTCAGCGCAGGATACAAACGCCACGGATCGGCACGGAAAGAATCAAAGCGCACCTGCTGACGCTGCGGCAGCATGGCCAGCAGCTCACGCTCCACTTCGCCCAGTTCGACTTCCACTCCGCCGCAAAAGACAAAGTGTGCCTCTGGCACCCGGGTCTGGAGCAGGGCCGCTGCGCGCAAGAAGGTCGCCAGATCCTTCATCTCATGAAAGCGCCCGACAAATCCAATCACCGGTGCCGTAGGTGGCAGCTTCAGTTCGGCACGCGTGTCCAGTCCTGCATCCGTATCTGGCACAAAGCGCTCTGCGCTGATGCCATTGGGAATCCAGCGCATTTTGGCGCGCGGATAGCCGATGGCGGCGTGGTCTTCGATGGCGGTGGCAGAGCAGGAAATGATGCGCCGTGGAATAAAACGCGAGCTGAAGGCCAGCGCACGTCGGAAGAGCGCCATCTTGCCGTCGCTGTCACCGGGGTTGCGGTGGATTTCGCGGCAGTGAATACTCCATACAATGTTGCGCACTCCGGCAAGTTTCGCAGCCCAGCCGCCCACGAGATCGGCGTGATGCGTCCACGTTTGCACAATGTCGGGACGCTCCGCACGCAGCACGGCGTGCAGTCTCGCGAGTGTACGCGGATTGAGGTAGGTGGTGCTCTCCAGGTCATGCACATTCACCCCTGCCTCCTGCAGCCGCTTCAGCTGATGTGGCCAGGGCTTGGCATTGATGGCCACGACCACGGTGCGGAACTGCGCCGGATCGAGCGATTCGGCCAGATTCATCAGCATCGCCTCCGCTCCACCACCACCAATGCTGTAAGCAAAGTGCAGCACGACCGGGCGCCGGTCGAATGCGGGTGCAGGCAGGGTTTGCGCAGCCACGAAGGCACGCATCGGCTGCTGGATGGGCAGCTGCAGCGTGTTACTCGTGGCAAGCGTGATCGTCCTCATATCATCGACATCGCTTTCAGGCAGCTCTGCCGCCAGTCTTTGAGTGTTTCAAAAGCTCCAGACACCGTGGCTTTCGCCTCCAGCACGGATTCAGGGGAGCCGTAACGTGGCAGCTGGTGCATCGAGACGGTGTCATGGACGCGACCACTGATCGTTGTACAGGCCGCTTTGAACCCCGCTTCACGCACGAGCATGAGTGTTTCGCGGGTAAAATCATCCGGCCCGCCGTTGGGATAGGCAAAAGCAATGGGCAGTTCACCGAGCTCGGCGTGAATGCGATCACGGCAGGTGGCAATTTCCGCACGCATTGCCATGATATCGCAACGTGCCAGAATGGGATGCGTGTGCGTATGACCGCCGATGTCCACATGGCCGCTGAGGGACATTTCACACGCCATCTCCCACGTCATTGGGCGCATGGCTTTGGGCAGATCACTGAAAGTGGGCGCTTTGACCCCCAGCGCCTCCTCCAAACGGTCCACCTCGCCCAGCAAATCTGTGTCCGGCAGTTCCTTGAGTTCCGGCAGCAGCTGCCTGAGGGACTGCTGACGCAGCTCGTACGTGCCGAGATAGAGGCGCAATTTTTTGCCATTAATCTTCCAGTCGAGCAGCTCCTTCTGCGTACGACCGAGCGCGAGATCAACTCGCTGAAACCAAAACATTTCCACCCCATCGAGGAAACCCGTGGCGACAAAGATGGTGGCGTGCAGCCCGAACTCCCGCAGAATAGGGAACGCCAGTTCGTAGTTGGATGCATACCCGTCATCGAAGGTCATGACGACTGAGTTGTCAGGAAGGCCGGATCCCTGGCTGCGTGCTTCAACGAGATCGGCCAGCGAAATCACTCGATACTCTTTGGCCAGCATGGCGCAAATGTTGCGGAAAGCATCGACCTGCAGATGCAGAGACCAGTCGAGGATGCCCCGATCTCCTGTATTTTCGCTGAGACCGTGAAACGTTAAAATCGTGGCCTCGGAAGAACGCCGTGTACGCGAGAACGACGCCAGCCCGCACCCGACAAGGGCGGCGGCTTTGATAGAGCGCGAGTAGAGGGCGAGCGGCATAATCAAAGGGTTAAAGAAAAGCTTAGGCCCTCAGCCGGAGATGACTGGCAGGCATGACGGTTATAGAAATTTGGCAATCGCAACAATCACACACATTCTAGGTGGCGATTTATTAACTTCAATGAAATTATCATAAATACTGTATTAATCTTACGCTTTCCTTACCTTTGACTTTTGCCGCCTAAAAACAACAAGGCCGGAGGGGTTACCTCCGGCCTTGATAGTTTAAAAAAGACGCTTTCTGCAGCCTCAGAGCGGCCTGATCCAAATGTTACGAATGCGCACTGGCGGCTCGTTTTTGTGGTCCTGGATGCGGATCGGTGCTTTTTCGGGGAACTCACCCGTGTAGTCCGTGATGTTCTTGTGCTTCGTCGGTCCCATGATCTTCGTGTGGTTCTGCACACAGATCCCATTCACGAACGTCGTGATGTAGGCCGGCTCCACCACCTTGCCGCCTTCCAGTTTGGGTGCGGTGAAGACGATGTCATAGACCTGCCACTGGCCGGCAGGACGCACGGCGTTCACCAGCGGCGGCGTCTGGCCATACACACCGCCCGTCATGCCATCGGCATAGGTGGGGTTGTTGTCGCAGTCCAGCATCTGGGACTCGTAGCGGTCCATGAAAAACACCCCGGCATTGCCCTTTTTCTGGGAATTGCCCTTCGTGTTGGGCTCGCTCATCCATTCCAGATGAAGCTGGCAGCTGGCAAACTCCTGCTTCGTCCAGCAGTCACCGCCGGAAATCATCATCACCCCGCTGTCGAGTGTCCAAGGGCAGGGAATGATCTTGCCGGTTTCCTTGCCCTTCGCGTCCTTTTCCTTTGCCTGAAGCGCGTCGGCATTGATCACAATCGCATCTGCAGGTGCATCGCCTGGCTTGTCACCGGGAGCCACGGCGTTTGGACGTGGGCGGTCGATGTCGTGAACCTTCCACTGGGTGCCTGGAATGACCGGCGTGTCCGAATAGCCAATGGGTGAGGGTTTTTCTGGAGCGGCAGGTTTGGAGTCGGCAGCCAGGGCCGGAAAACTCGCCAGTGCGAGCAGGAGGGTTGTTGCAGTGTATTTCATGCGGGAAGCAGCAAACGAGAAGCCGCAGACGATATTGCAGGTCAAGATGTGAAGTAATGTAAATACAGGTTGCCAATCCTTTGAGACAGCCGATTCTGATCCCTCATCAAATCGCGGGATGGAGCAGCCCGGTAGCTCGTCAGGCTCATAACCTGAAGGTCGTAGGTTCAAATCCTACTCCCGCAACCAATTTCAAAGCCCTGTAAATCAACGATTTACAGGGCTTTTTAGTGTCCCTTTTCAATGTGCTGGGAAAACGGTCGGTGACTTGCCTAAAATGGTGGGGTGTACTATGAATGAGTGGGCCGGTTGAGCCGGCGGCGAAGCTTACTTAACTTTCCACACCTCTCGTGATCCGCCTTTTCCATTCTGTTGCTCTCCTGAGCCTGACCATCATTGGCCTCAATTCTTGTGCAGGGCCGAAGAAGGCTTTGTCCAAAAGTGCCACACCTGTTGGAGCAGGTGTGGATCAAAAGGCGGCCTCGTCCGAAGGTGCTCCACCTGTTGCCGGAGGAAATCCGCCCCCTGATCCCAAGGCTGCGCGTGACGATTATTGGAACCTCGCCATGCAACGCTACAAACCACCTGCGTCGGGAAGCCAGACTGCACTTGCCGAACTTCCGGAGCCGAGCACGCCGAGCACAGGCACTGCGGTGACACCCGCGCCCACGGTTTCGACAACACCATCAGCATCAAAACCCGCCGTGAGCGTGACGCCTGCGCAAGATCTGAATCCGGCGGACATTCCATATGCCACCTGGGCTCCCGGAAAGCGTGGAGTCGTGAAGAGCCCGTTCGATCCCAGCGGACGGCTGATCGATGTTCGAGATTTCAATGCGGGTCAGATGTCTCAATGTCCCTATACCGGGAAGGTTTTCCGCGTTCCGCCTTTGAAATGAAGACCCGGCAATAGATCCAGCCGAGTCACGCCGTCAGCGAAGCTGCCAGCAGTTTGCAATCCTCATCCACTGCCCGCTTCTCGATCCTCCCAGAACCAAAGCGGTAATGCAGGTAGTCCGTGAGTGATTGATAAAAGGTCTGGCGCGCCTGAGCGGTGGAGAAAGTGTGATCCGCTTGGTGGATGAAGCGGCACTGCAGCCGGCCCTCTTTCATCAACTGCGTGGCTTTGCGACGCGCCTGATACATCAGTAGAAAATGCCCTGGATCGTTGTCAGAAACAAACATGGCCAGCGTGCGCTCAGCAGCAGCGATGCGGCTCAAATCTCCTGGCAGATCCTTGCGCGCCGGATGCGCATAGCCGCTCGGTGGCGTGGACTTTTCCTGCTGCGGAGCAGGTCTGCCAGAACTTAGAAAACGCGGCATCACATGGCCTGCGAAACGTTTGATCGAGCCGGCAAAACCCATGCGCGTCCTGCCGGTCAGCAGCATCTTCCATTGGCTCCATTTGAAGATCGCATTCCAATACTCACGCCAGGCCACCAGCTGGTCGGTGTTCGTGTCATTGATGGTCATGCCCTCCTTCCAGTAAAAGACGAGGGGGTTGATAAGGATGCTCTCGATGATGGTCGAATGGGGCAGTTGTGCTGCCGACTGAAAGGCCACGTACGCGCCCGAGCAGAGGCCCAGCAAAACAATCGGGCGGCTAGGTTGCTGCGCATGCAGGTAGTCGCACACAAGACTCACATCACGGAAGGCGGTCGCTGTGTAGGTGTCGTTTTCCTTTTCAGGATCAGCGGCCACGCTGTCGCCGATGCCGTTGATGTCTAGCCGCAGGCAGGGATAACCGAGCGCTGCAAGCTGCCGCGCCATGGCCACATGGATGCGCCCCGGACCAATCCGGTACGCCGCCCCGGCATTGAGCATCACGATCCACGGCAGTGACGTCGGGCGCTCCCCCGGCTCCGTCATGATGCCAAACAAATCGGGCGTTCTGCTGATGTGATGAAGGGTCTCGCGTACCACGTCAGGACCGCTCGTCAGCATAGTCGTCGCACCTGCAGCGGATATGCTGCTCCTGCCTGTCACGACAGGCTGTGCCTTGGCCTTCATCCAGTCCACGATGCTTCTCAGCGCATCATGCGGCACCTGGGTGTCATGAGGTTCGGCCATCATCCCCTCGTAACCCGTCAATGCCATGGACTCCACGGACACGCCCTGCTTCGTCAGATGTTCCAACAACGCCAAATCACCCGCCGCGTTTGCACTGGACGCGATCAAAACCTGCTGGCAGCGCACCGAATGGGCAAGCAGATCCATCTGCGCGAGTTCGCCAGTCAGCTCATTCGGATAAACAAATCCCATGGCTTCAATGCCTGCCGATTCATTGCCTGCGGCCAACTGAGCGGTCTGGCTCAAGGCGGTGAGTTCGCGCACGTAGCGCCGGCCTTTCACAATGGGAGCCCACAGCACCAGGCTTTCCACCTCGTGCTGCTCCGCGTAAAGCGCCGCGAGCGACGCCCCTAGGCGCAGGCCCACGAGGCTGACCTTCCGGCAGCCACCCTCACTGCGCATCCAATCCACGGCACCACTCACGTTGGCCTGCCAAGTGGCCAGATGCTGCGGATCGCTTTCTGTGCCGTCGGAATCACCAGTGGCATGGTAGTCGTACCGCATCACCGCAAAACCTTGCGCCGCCAGCCTTTCCGCGAGGTGTCGAAGCGCACGATGTGAATGAACCTGCTCGTGCCCAAGTGGCGGACAGATCAACACACCATGTTCAGCCAGAGCGGCCGCAGGTCGGTGCAACCACGCAAACAACGACCTTCCACCGCTCTTAAAATAGAACGCGGTCCGCCCGGCCTGATCCACACACGATGCGTCTTCAGGCGCGTGCGACTGTGGCTCAGGTGTCATGATGGGTTGCGGGGGATGCACGGCTCGGCTCCACCGAAATTTCGCCCGCCACGTTCAGGGCCTCAACATAAACTTCAGGCACCTTGTTCACCCCTGCGCATGGCGAAAAACAGACTGTTTTGATCCTGTCCGGAGCGAGATGAAAATAATTGTCACCAGGCAGGAATCCTTTGGCTGACACTCGCACGTTGTGCAAAAACCGGTCGCTCTTGAGCGTGAGCTGGTAGCGCCCATCACCCAGTGCTTCCGCCTTGGCCCCCAGCATCTCCGCTGACAACGGCTGCCCCACCGGATCACGTGGACGGGTGAGATGAAACGCCTCGCTGATGGCCTCACGCTCGGCGCTGAACCAGGTCGCGATCACCACATGATGCGACTGCGGACCGAAACGGTACGCGTAGTTCACGTCAAAAAACGAACCGAGAATTTCATCAACACTGCGGGTCTCCAGCGAGCGCCGTTCCACCTTCACTACAATCTCGTGACGTGCGACGACCACATTCGGCTCGCGCAGCAACTGCACCTCGACAAAACCCTCGACCAGCTCGGCCGTTTCGTTGCTCAGATGCAGATGCAAGCCATCCAGCCCTTCATCCGTGATCGTTAACTGCCGTGTCTGCCATGCGCGCTTGAGTTGATAGTACGCTGCCTTCGGAGCACCCGTGCTGTCCACGATGCCCCAACCCGCCGCGGGCCACAGATCCTTGTAGAACCACACCAGCGCACCCGCATTGCGGCTGTGCCCGCTACGCCATTCCGCAAACGTTCGCGCCATCATCTCGCCGGATGCCACGCGGCTCAGTTCCAGATAACGCGGCATGTCGAATGAGCGCAACGTCACCGGATCGACACTGAAAAGCTCCCGCAGGTAGTGATCGCGCACATCTTCAAAATCCCATCCGGCCCCAGTGTCACGCGGAACACGCTGCTTCCAGCGCGGGTGGTGCATCACCGGCATCAGACCACCCATGATTTCATCAATGGCCTCCGTCTCCGGGATGTTTGAAAACCCCAGACACTCGCTGGTAAACTTCACATCAGCCTGCCGCAGCTCACGCAAAGAGCGCAGATACGCACCGATGCCATAATAATGAGTCACGCCGGTTCGAGTGTGAAAAGGAAGCACACCACCACTCGGCGATGACGGCACATACGCCGTGCCGGGATGATGCTGGCTGCACAGCGCTGGCAGCTGCTCTCCGAACCAGCGGTTGCGCCAAAGCTCACGCGCCATGCCCAGCATCGCCGCCTGCTGCTCGATCTCACTGTTGCCGCAGTAAACCGCCACACATCCGTGCTGCGCGAGGCGGCGTAATTGCTGTGTCGCCTCAATCGTAATGTTTTCAGCAAACGCCGCGTCATCCACGGGATAGTCCATGTTGGCAAACATGAAGTCCTGCCAGACGAGGATGCCCAGCTCATCGCAGAGGCGGTAGAATGCATCACTCTCATAGGTCATCGTGCCGCCAATGCGCAGCATGTTCATGCCCGCATCACGCGCGAGTGTGAGATCATGCCGCAGCGACGCCACTGTTCCACCGAGGGTAAAAATGTCGTTCGTCGTCCAGCATGCACCCCGGCAGTACACGCGCTCTCCATTCACATGAACCGCAAACCCGGGATCGTTGCAAACTTCGATGCTGCGGAAGCCCGTTTGCTCCAGTGGAAACTCATGCTGCCCTGCACTCGTCTCGATGATCACCTTGCCGCTGTACAACGCCGGCACGCCATGCGTATGCGGCCACCACAGTTCGGGATGTTGAATACGCAACTCGCCGCGCAGAGCATCATCCTCACACAAAAGCTCGGCAGAATACCCGCCGATGTTCAACCGCGCCGAAACAATTTTCATCGACGACTCCACCCGCGCACGAAAACTGACGACGCCTTCGTCTTCCACCAGCAAAGCCGTCTTTTGAATGTCCGTCAGCAGCACCGGCGCACGCTCCAGTCTCACCGCACGCCATGGCCCCACGGCAGGAACTGCCGGCGACCAGCCAGGAATGCGTCCCAGCAGGCTCGTACGCTGCCAGCGCAGCTGCTGGTTGTTCACGAGATTGGTTTTCCAGCGCGGACGCGAACGTTTCTTCTTCAAGTCCGCCGTGAGCGAACGAAAGCGAATCACCAGTTCATTCTCATCCCGCAAGATGCGTGCAACGTCCACGCGATGGCTGCGGAACATGTTGTCCGAGCTGAGAATGAGTTCGCCGTTGAGCCATACATCCGCAAGCGATGCGAGCCCGTCGAAGCACAGGGCACAGGATTCCTCAGCACTTCGCGCTGTCGCAGTAAAAGTCGTGCGGTACCACCAATCCTGCGCATCCACATCCGGTGGATTTTGATGACTCCACTGACCACGTGCGCGCAACGCCGAAGCCACCGTTCCCGGCACCTCGGCGGCAAACCAATCCCCCTGCACCGCTGCGGGTTCAGCACTCGCTCCAGGAGCCTGCGCACAGCATGTCCACGGCGCAAAGTGAACAGAGTCCGTCATGGTAATTACGCGGGAAACGCGTCCTTCAGTTGCTGCATCGCCTGGGTCCAGTGCTCCGCCATTTGATCGACAGGCGTGAAATCAATCGCCTTCTTCCGCGCCATCGCACGTGCCAGCTGGAACTGCAGCGTCTTCGCGCCGGTGGAAAGCCGGAGGATCGACTCAATGGCGCCATCCAGCCCGCCCACGCCCTGGCTCTGCAACCACTTCAGGTAGGTGCCGGCAAGTTCATAGCAGGAGCCAAACTGACGCAGCGTGGCAAAGGAGTACTGGTGAAACGTGGTGATCGGTTCGTTGATGAGCCACTGCATGTCAGCCTCAAAGCGGGCGCGAAACTTCACGAACGGATTCACCTCCGGCAGGCGCTGCAGCTGTCGTTTCAACAGGCCAAGCGATGCATTCAGCAGCGCCTCGCCTTGCAGCGGCAGCTTGGCGGTGCTCTTCACGATCTCGCAATAGGGCGGCAGAATCGCGGGATTCTTTTCGCCGCGCAGGTGAAACACATGCGCAAAGTCATCCCCATGCAGGTGGTAGTAGCCTTGCGCGTGGAAGTAGCCCAGGCGCTGCTGCTCCATATCTAACTCCGCAATGGCCACTGTCGTTTTGACATGCTCCAGCTGGTAGGCGCTGCCAGCCGTGTCAGGCAGATAAAATGAGTCCAGTTCAACGAGC
>NZ_JBIPNG010000430.1:0-5736 GCF_044373815.1 Prosthecobacter sp.
GGAGCGCGGACTTCAGTCCGCAGCACTCCGCGAGTCCGCGCAGTGCGAAAGTTAGGATGTCGTTTTTCGAGGCTGGAGGTCGCCGAGTTTGAAACGCGCAGCGCCGAGTATGAGCGTTCGATGAATGGCACATGCTGCGGACTGAAGTCCGCGCTCCTTGGGCGCTGGGACCGCCTCACGCCCGGCTCTTGTCGGTCTTGGAGCGGTTCCAGAAGGAGGGCTTGGCGGGAACTGCGCGGCGGATTTCCACGGTGGGTTTTTTGGTGACCGTGGGGGGCGGTGGAGACTTGGGTTTGTCCGCTGCTTTTTCGGGCTGCGCGGGTGTAGGTGTGGCAGGCGGTGCGTCGGCGGGGCCGTAGAGCTCGCGGGTTTTCTGGTGCATCATTTCGGCCTCGGCGGCACGCTGCATGGAATCGCGGATGGTGGAGGGCACGGCGCTTTCGGTGAGTGGTGGCAGCAGCGGATTGGGTCCGGCGGCCCAGGTGCCGAGCGTGGGCATCATCGAGGCAATTTCGTTCTGGTTGTTCACCTTGTGCAGACCGATGACGCGGAGGGAAGTGCCAAAGAGGTAGAAGATGGTGCTGTCGTCCAGACCTTCGACCATGCTGCCGCCGCGCTGCAGGATGGGGCTGCCGCGCAGGATGATTTCACCCTCGGTGATGAAGGCTTCCTGGCAGAGGGCCTTGGCGGGCTCGTTGAAATTCATTTCAATGAACACCTTGCCACGGGCACGTGCTTTGAGCGGCTTGCCATCGGCGGAGTATTTGAAGACCTGGATCGAATCTGCGGCGATCTTGATGTAAGGCGGGAACTCCAGCTGCTGCGTGGAGATGCTCTTGGCCTCCACGAAACTCATGCTGAGCAGGAAGCTCAGATCGGTGGGAGATTTCACCAGCGAAATGTCTTTGGTACCGGCTTTGTCAGCGGTCGCGGACTTGTCGGCAGTGTTGAGGCTGGTGCAGCCGACGCAGAGCGCAGCAGTTGCCAGCAGGGCGACTGCGGAGCCGGGGTTGAACAGGGAGGGAAGGTTCATCTGCAAGGCTTAGATACACCCAAAGGTGAATTTGCTCATCTTGAAATTATTATAATGTGCCGTCCGAGGCCTGAGCGGGTGGCCTGAGGCGCTCGTAGGTGGAAAACCTGAGGGCGTGGGCATGGGTGGTGTCGGCTGGAAAATCCTGCCGGGAGGTCTCCTGCCATTCGGCGGGATTCACCGTGGGGAAGGGGACGCCGCTGCCGAGGGTGGAGTCCACGTGGGTCAGGATTAACCGATCAGCGCAGGGTATGGCGGCGGCGTAGGCCTCTCCGCCTCCGCAGACAAACAACTCGCTGGCACCCCCTGCGGCGGCGACTTGCAGGGCCTCGGCCACGCTGGCCACGACATCGCCAGCGGGAGGGATGTAGACGGGGCTGCGCGTGAGCACCAAGGGGTGGTGATCCTCAAACCAGCCGATCATTTCTTCATAGGTGCGGCGGCCGATGAGCAGCCACTGGCCGCGTGTGGTGCGGCGGAAGTGTTCTTTATCCCGTGGCAGGTGCCAGGGCACACCGGTGCCGGTGGAGATGAAGCCGTCCGCTGAAACGGCGGCGATGAGGGTCAGTGCCGGGCGTGGACTCACTCAGTAAAGGGCGGACTCGCCTTCGCGCAGCAGGCGCACGCGGTTTTCCAACTGTCGTTCGATGGCTGCTTTGACGAGGCGCTCGGCAGGCTCATGGAGGGGCTCTCCGCCGAGTGGGAAGGTGTCATGATGCATGGGGATCATGGACTGCGCGCCCATCATTTGAAAGGCGTCCAGGGCTTCTTCGGGATTCATGTGCACCTGCCGACCGCTGGGGGCATCGTAGGCACCGATGGGCATGAGCGCGAGATCGATGCTGGCGCGTTTGCCGATCTCCTGAAAGCCGTCAAACATGGCGCTGTCGCCGCAGTGGAAGAGGCAGCGCTCGGGGGACTTGATGAGGTAGCCGCCAAACTGGCGGTGCGTGTCATGAATCATCCGGGCGCCCCAGTGGCGTGCGGGGGTGAGGGTGATGCGCAGATCCCGAAAGGTGGCGCTCTGCCAGGTCTTCAATTCCACGATGCGTCCGAAGCCGCAGTTTTTTACCACTCTGCCTACGCCTTCCGGGACGATGATGGGCTGGGCAGCGGCGAGCTTGCGCAGGCTGGGCAGGTGCAGGTGGTCGTAATGCGCGTGCGTGACCAGCACGAGATCAATGTGGGGCAGGTCATGCGCCCAGACGCTGGGGTGGCGGACGCGCTTCACGGGGCCGTGCCACAGCGCCCAGTTGGGGTCGATGGCGATGTTTACGCCGCCGATCTGACAAAAGAATCCGGCATGCCCCAGCCACGTCACGCCGATCTCGTTGCTCGTGGCGACTGGAAGAAGGCCAAAATCCTCGCCCGGCTGACGCGGGGAGAAGAGGGTGGGAATGAGCACCTCATTGAGGAACTGGATGTTGCGCTTGCGCCAGCCTACAGTGGGGAGCAGGCCGATGCGGTTTCCCTGCGTTTGAGCTTTCTTGAGCAGGCCGCGCTTTTTGAGAGGGCTGGAGGAGGATCCAGCCCCGCCGGATGAGGAAGCGGGATCGAAAAGCATGATTGGCTGCTTGAATCTATTGATAATAAATCGCCCAGCCCCTCAAATACAAGAATTAAGTGCAGGATGTTGTAGCGGCAGGGGTGACGCCCCTATGAGGCTCCTACACGCAAGACCTGCGCCAGATCAGCGGCTTTTCACCGTGCCGAGAGCAGTCACCCACTTGCCTTTGGTGACGACCTTCTGCACCACAAAGCCGGCACGCTTTCCAGCGGCGAGGCAGGGCTTGGCCTGAGACTTCAGAATGCCGGAGAGCATCAGCACGCCGCCTGGGGCGACGGAGCGAACCATCTGTGGAAAAGCCGACTCCAGAATATCAAAGAAAATATTGGCGGCCACGATGTCCCAAGTCTGCTTGGGCTCCCACTTGAGGACATCGACTTTGGTGAAACGCACTTTGGGAGTGTTGTTGCGCACCGCATTTTCCTGCGAGATTTTCACAGCGGCGGGATCGTAGTCGCAGCCCCAGACGCGGGAGGCACCGAGTTTATCAGCGGCGATGGCGAGGATGCCGCTGCCGCAGCCGAGATCTGCCATGGTCCATTTCTGGCCGGCGGCCTGGCGCTCTTCAGCAGCATCGACGAGCAGACGCAGCACGGTGGCGGTGGTGGCATGATGGCCGGTGCCGAAAGCCATGTCGGCAGGCACGGCGATGATTTCGCGGTTGGGAAATTTGGCGCGGGCCAGCTTCAGATCAGCCTGCGTCTTGGCGGTGCAGATCACAAATTTATCACGCACCTTCACGGGCGGCGGAGTCTGGGATGAATGAGCGGCCCAGTTCTGCGTTTTTAATTTGGACACCTCACCGCCGAATTCTTTCTGGATGGCCTTCGCGCGAGACTGAGCCTCGCAATAAACCTCCAGGCGGATCATTTTACGACCGGGGAAACTGGTGATGACGAGAGTGGCGTCCGTGCTCTGCGCGAAACGTTCCTCCCAGGTATCAGCCGAACGTGAAGCAGTGAGTTTGGACCAGACAAACATGAATGTACAATCGTGAGGAGGGAGGTTGCTGGGGCACCAATCAAGGCCTTAAAAGGCGAAGGTTATTTGGTGCCATCAATCTTTCGGAGATTGATGGAGCGGGTGACGCGATTCGAACGCGCGACATCTTCCTTGGCAAGGAAGTGCTCTACCACTGAGCTACACCCGCAAATTTTTCGGTTCGTTTTCGGTTCGATCCGGAAAGTTTGAGGGCGAGATTCTGGCGCATGAAAAAGATCCTGCAAGTGCAAAGTGCATGTGTTGAGAATGTTTTTTTAAAAGCCATGCTGCGGATGTGAATCTTCCCTCCCATACTTGGATCAACGGCCGCATCGTCAGCACTTCTGAAGCCCGCATCTCTCCCTTCGATCATGGCTTTCTGGTAGGTGATGGTGTGTTCGAGACACTCGTTGCACGCCATGGCAAACCCTTCACACCCACGCGGCACTGGCGTCGGCTGGTGGCTTCGTGCCAGGCAATGAACATCGTGCCACCTGAGTTTGAGACTTATGTGAATGCGATGCTGGCGACGATGCAGGCGAATGATCTCACAGATGCGCGCATCCGCGTCACGCTGACGAGTGGTGACGGTCCGCTGGGATCAGATCGTGGTGAGGCACCTGCGACGATGATCGTGGCGACGACACCTCTCAAACCCTGGCCGCCCACCGACACCGTGATGACGGTGCCGTGGACGCGCAATGAGCGCAGCGCTCTCGCTGGCATCAAATCCACTTCGTATGGTGACAACGTGCGAGCCCTCGCGCTGGCCCACGGGGAAGGGGCGGGGGAGGCGATCTTTGCCAACACCCGCGATGAACTCTGTGAAGGCACAGGCACGAACATCTTCATCGTCAGCGCAGGTGTGGTGAAAACACCGCCGCTGAGCTCCGGCTGTCTGGCAGGTGTGACGCGCGGTCTGGTGCTGGAAGCCTGTGCCGCTGCTGGCATTGCCGTGGAGGAAGTCACGCTGCCCATCGAGGCCCTGCATAGCTGCGAAGAAGCCTTCCTCACCTCAAGCACGCGCGATGTGCATCCACTGGCGCGTGTTGATCAGCGTGTGATTCCCGGTGTTGACGGGCCCGTCACTCAGCGCGTGGCGAAGGCATTTCAGGACTTTGTGGCTGGGCGGGATGATCCGTGAAGATGATCGCCCCTCCGTCGGCCGTCGTGTATCACGATTTTTTTTCGTACACCTCGCCCAGCTTGCGCAGCAGTGATTCGAGCTTGGTGTAGTAGTCGTGTTCCTTGAGCTTTGTACGCTGCTCCTTCAAGGTCTTCAATTCGCGTTCCAGCGCATCCCGTGTGGTGCGCTGGGCATCGGTGAGCTGCTGTTCTTCGGCGCTTAACACGAGCACCATCTGCGCGGCGCGTGCGCCATCGACGGCCATGCCGGCGGGGACGGGTGCGTCTGAGCCGAAGACTTCACTGCGGGTGCCAACGCCGTCGCCGTTGTCTTCGAGCAGGGCGTGCTCGGTGGCGAGGCGTTCGTCGTTTTCATAGAAGGTGGTGGTAGCTTTGCTGGCGTGGCGGAAGGCCTCCAGCAGGGAGACTTGTCTGTCTTGATCAAGATCCGCCTCGGGCAGTCCGCCGACGGCTTCGGCAAAGAATTCGCCGAAGCGCGCATAGAAGACTTCGTCCGGGCTTTTGGTGGAAGTAATGATGATGCGGTTTTTGCCGGAGAGCGGTTTCAAGAAGCCGCCGCTGGACGAGGCGGTGTGAATCACGGCGATCTCCTGCTTGAGCGGCTTGATCCAGCCCGCGAGCTGCTTGGCATCAAAGTCCGGGCCTTCCGCGCTGAACTTGGCTTCGCGCCCGTCAAAGGTGCCGTGGCCAATGAGGACGAGCCACAAGGAGTGAGCGGGATCGGAGGCGGTGAGGCGCTTTTCGAGTTCTTCGGTGGTTTTTTCACCGCGAACGACTGCCGGGGTGAGGCCTGCCTTGGTGCAGGCGTTCGTCCAGGCATCCACCTGCGTTTTGAATTTCTTGCCGTACTCCTCGGTGCCGGGTGCACCGAGAACGATGAGGACATCGAGCTCGCGCGGGGCGGCATGCAGCAGCGAGGCGAAGAAGGCGAAGCATGCAGCAAGCCAGAATTTTACACCGCAGAGGTGGGAACGCCGCAGAGATCTTTTTTCTGAATCAAATCTCTGCG
>NZ_JBIPNG010000071.1:0-18815 GCF_044373815.1 Prosthecobacter sp.
CTCCAGTGGTTCTCCGGCAACATCGGCTTCCACCACATCCACCACCTCAGCCCGCGCATCCCCAACTACAATCTGGAACGCTGCCACAAGGCCGATCCCATGTTCCAAGAGGTCAAGCCCATCACTCTCTTCTCCAGCCTCCGCTCCCTCTCACTCCGCCTTTGGGATGAGCAACTCGGCAGGCTCGTCGGCTACCGCCACATGAGACAAGTGCGCAAAGAACGCGCGCAAAAATAACACGGGCCTTCGGCAAGGCGGCAACGGCCGCAGAGCAATGTTTTTGCTTCATCTCCCGCTCCCGACCTGCCCTATATCCTCTTGCCACCTCGCGGCCTCATCGGAGTCCTCTCGGCCTTGCGCCGCTGGTTTCAAATTAGAGACCACCACAGCCAAATCGACTCACTCTTGCAGAATCGAATCCCTGGCAGAAGTGGCACGCGGAAAAGCACCCGCATCCCAGAATGAAGCATCGCAAGCCAAAGCGTCCAGGAGCGCGGACTTCCAGTCCGCAGCACTCTGCAGCCCCCACCCCTCCGCACGTCTCTTCAGCCTCCACGCCGCGTTCCCTTCACCGTGTGCCATTCATCAGGGAAACTCTAGAAACGCGGCAGCGTCATGGACTGCGGTGGCAAGGATGCAAGGCGCAGGCCTGCATCGACGACACCGCTTTCGCGAGGTGAAGAACGCTCGTAGCTATTTCAGGTCCCCTCTTAAGTCGTCAAGGTGAAGGGGGCGGATTCGCCAGAGGGGAGGCCGATGTGCGCTCCGACGTTTTCCGTTGCCTCCTCACCCAGCCTTTGACTTCGTCTGTCTTCGCTTCGCTACGGTTCCCCGAGGAAGACATGCCTCAAGCCATACCCTCGACGGGGAGAGGGGGACGCATTGCGGCTCCGATGAAGTTGCCAAGTGCTCCAGCGCGAATCTCCTCTCCCCGCCCAAGGCTCCGTTGCACCATATTTCTTTCGGGCAGAGGCTGGGTGAGGGGAGAAATTTCGGGAGCGCACACTGGTTTCCGCAGAACCTGAATAGTTACGAACGCTCTTCGTAAACGCCCAGCTGTTCACGCTGCGAAAGCGGCGGCGCGCCAAGGCTTGCCGCACGCAGTCCTAGGCGCTTCGCGCTCGCGGTGGCACTTATCCCAACGCTGCCGAATGACCACCGAAACCGCCCGATGCCCCGTCTCAACCAAACGCCATCCCCACCTCAGCCACGGCTCAGCATTCCCGCCATCTCAGAGAAAACTCGCAGATCATCTCATCCATTGGCTGAGACGTCATGTTCCGCTCCCTCGTTGCAGTGCCATCGTGCAGGCCTAGTTTGCTTCCAATGAGTTTGAACCCGAAGCCTAGGCCAAAACAATGCGTTCCGGCGCTGCGGGTTCCACCTCTGCCTGCGCTGATCATTGGCTTTTACAAGCCTTTCCGCCTCTCGTAGCACTGGGGCACATGAAACCACGCGCCTCACGGGCCAAGCGGCCCCCATCTTCCGCCCCTCAAGTCAGACGCACCCCTGCGGCTTCCTTCCCGGTCGTCGGCATCGGTGCTTCGGCGGGCGGGCTTGAAGCAGTGACTTCGCTGCTCAAGAGCCTCCCGGCGGAGACCGGCATGGGTTTCGTCCTGGTTCAGCATCTCGATCCCGCCCATGAGAGCGCTCTCACCACTCTGCTCTCCCGCACCACCCGGATGACCGTCCTCGAAGCTCAGGACGGCCTTCTCGTGCAGCCTGACCACGTGTATGTGATCCCGCCGAACAAAAAGATGGGCATCGAACAGCGCACCCTCCGCCTGCTCCCACGCGGAAATGGCGGCGCACTTCACACACCCGTGGATTACTTCTTCCGTGCTCTGGCGGCGGATCAGGGCGGGCAGTCCATCGGCATCGTCCTCTCCGGCACCGGCTCAGACGGCACCCTCGGGCTGGAGGAGATCAAGGCGGCCGGCGGCATCACCTTCGTGCAGGATGAGGCCTCCGCCAAGTACGTCGGCATGCCCTCAAACGCAGGCGCCAGCGGCTGCGCGGACTACATCCTGCCGCCGGACCAGATGGCCGCCGAGTTGATCCGAGTCGGCCATCATCCGCATCTCATCCCAGAGCAGAAGGCGGAGAAGGACGGCCTGCTCCCGATGGAAGGCGACGACTTCAAGCAAATCTGCGCCCTGCTGCGCGCACATAGCGGCGTGGACTTCACCCATTACAAGCCCGCCACCCTGCGCCGCCGCATCAGCCGCCGCATGGTCCTGCAGAAGCTCGACACCCTGAAGGAATATGCCGCCTGTCTGCGCAGCAGTCCAGCCGAGGTGGAGGCCCTCTTTCAGGACATCCTCATCTGTGTCACCGGCTTCTTTCGCGATGCAAAGATGTTCGATCTGCTGAAAAAGAAGATCTTTCCCAAGATCCTCAAAAACCGTCAGGACGATGCCCCCATCCGCCTCTGGGTTGCAGGCTGCTCCACCGGTGAGGAGGCCTACTCGCTCGTCATCGCCCTCGTCGAGTTTTTGGAAAAGGTCGGCGTGCGCTGCCCCGTCCAGCTCTTTGGCACTGACATCAATGAAAGCGTCGTCAGCCGTGCACGCACCGGTCTTTACCCTGAACGCATCAAAGACGATTTGTCAGCCGAGCGCCTGCGGAAACACTTCACCAAGGTGGACGGCGGCTACCGCATCAACAAAGTCATCCGCGACCAGTGCATGTTTGCGCGGCAGAATTTGGTCGAGGATCCGCCCTTCTCGCACATGGACCTCATCACCTGCCGCAACGTGCTCATCTACTTCGATGCCGCGCTGCAAAAGAAGGTCTTCCCCGTCTTCCATTACGCTCTCAAGCCGCACGGCTGTCTCGTGCTCGGTACGGCGGAGTCCATCGGCGGTTTTGCGGACCTCTTCGCCATCACTGACTCCAAGTTCCGCATCTACGAAAAGAAGTTCACACACTCACGGAACAGCCGCGTGCTCGCACGCTTCAGCGCCGTCCAGTCAAAGGCCGGCTCCCTGCCGCAGGGCCTTGGCCGCAACTTGGTGGAGCCCGTCCTCGGAGACATTCGCAAGCAGGCGGACGCCGTCGTGCTCAGCCAGTTCGCACCTGCCGGCGTCGTGGTGAACGCCAGCATGGAGATCCTCCAGTTCCGCGGCCGCACCGGCCCCTTCTTGGAAAACAATCCCGGAGAGGCCAGCCTGAACCTCCTCAAGATGGCCCGCCAGGGTCTCGCCGTGGAGCTCCGCTCCCTCATCGCCAAAGCCACCAAACAGAAACGGCATGCTGAGAAATCGGACATTCAAGTCCGTTACGAAGGACGCATGCTCACCGTGAATGTAAAGGTCATCCCGCTGCTGATGCCAAACTTCAGCGAGCTCTTCTTCCTCGTTCTGTTCGAAGAGGTCTCCGCCGTCAGTGTTCCCGCCTCCAGGAAAAGCCAGCCCCTCCGCTCCACAGTGGTCCAGCGCGAACTCGAGCAGCTGCGCGATGAGCTGGACGCCACCAAGCTTTCTCTGCAAAACATCATCGAAGAGCAGGATGCCTCCAATGAGGAGCTGCGTGCGGCCAACGAAGAAATCCTTTCCAGCAACGAGGAACTGCAAAGCACCAATGAGGAGATGGAGACCGCCACCGAAGAGCTGCAGTCCACCAACGAAGAACTCGTCACCCTCAATGACGAGTTGCAGACCAGAAACGTCGAATTGCAGGAGTTGAGCGACGACATGGGCAACCTCTTCAGCAGCGTGGACATCCCCATCCTCATGCTCAGCAATGATCTCTGCATCCGTCGCTACACGCCACGCGCCGTCAAGGTGCTCAACCTCATCGCCGCAGACGTTGGCCGGCCCATTTCGGACTTTAAAATCAAGCTCAACCTCCCGAACCTTCAGGACTTGATCTTGTTGGTGCTTGAGACCCTCAACGTCAAGGAGCTGGAGGTTCAGGATTTTGACGGCCGCTGGTATTCTCTGCGCATTCGTCCCTACCGGACAGCAGACAATCGCATCAACGGCGTCGTGCTCACCTTGCAGGACATCGACGCCATGAAATGCACGCTCGCCCAGGTCGAAGCCGCTCGCAGCTACGCTGAAGCCATCGTCGCCACCGTACGCGAACCCCTCCTCATCCTGGACGGTGATCTGCGCGTGAAGACGGCAAACCAGAGCTTCTACAGCCTCTTCCGCACCACGCCTTCCAGCACTCAGGGCAGGTTCATTTACGATGTGGGAGATCGCGCCTGGGACATTCCGCAACTGCGCGAACTGCTGGAAAAAATCCTGCCGGAAAAATCCACCTTCCAGGACTTTCGCATCCAGCACGACTTCCCCGGCATCGGCCGCAAAACAATGCTGCTCAATGCTCGCCGTCTCGCCCCTGAACCCGGCCAGCCGCCGCAGATCCTGCTCGCGCTGGAGGATGTGACCGCCAATCCGGATCCACCATGAAACGTGCCTCCAGCAAGCTGGCGAAGAAACAGACCTGCACCGCCAAAGATGGCCGGCGGATCAAAGGCTTGGTGGCCGATCAGAAAAAGAGCCGCGCCGATGCTTTACAGTCCGCCGATTTGCTGGCGCGGATGAACGCGCAGCAGGAACTTCTTGAGCTCCGCAACGAACAGCTCAGTGAATCGAATGCCAGTCTGGAACTCAGCCGCCACCGCTACGCCGATCTCTACAACCTCTCGCCGGTGGGTTACCTCACGCTCGATGGCAGGGGCTGCATCCGCGAGATCAACCAGACCGCCAGCCAGATGCTCGGCTGGTCAACCTCACACCTGCTGGGAAAGCCCCTCCTGCCCCACATCATCAAGCAGGATCGCAAAGTTTGGTTGCAGCATTTGTGGGAAAGCCGCCGCAGCACCAGCAAGATCATCACCACCTTGCAGGTTCAGTCCAAAGATGGCGTGGTGCGCAAGGTGCAGTTCGCCACCAGCCGCCAGGAAGCCACGGGTCCCCATGCAAAGTGGTGCCGGACGGCCATGCTCGACACCACCGAGAAGAGCGATGCCCAGTCCGCGCTCAGCGCCAGCGAGGCCAAGTTCCGCCTGCTGGCCGAAAACATGGGCGAAGTCTTCTGGTTCATGGAACTCGACCCGCCGCGCATCACCTATGTCAGCCCCGCCTTCGAGCAGATCTGGGGCGTGCCTGCGGCGGAACTCTATGCCAACAACCAAGTCTGGATGAAAGCCATCCACTCTGATGACTTCGGCATGGTACATGCCGCCTTCCATCGCTGGATCCAGGGTGAGTCGGCCACCTTCCGCGTGGAGTATCGGGTGCTCACCCGTGCAGGACAGATTCGCTGGATCGCGGATCGTGGCATCGTCATCGGTCACAAAGACGGGAAACCCCATCACCTCAGCGGCATTGCCCGGGATGTCAGCGAACGCAAACAGGCGGAGGCGGAGCTTCAGCTCCGCAACGCCGAACTGCGCGCCAATAACGACGAACTCGAGCGCTTCAACCGCGCCATGGTGGACCGTGAACTGCGCATGATCGAGTTGAAACAGGAAATCAACGCCCTGCTCCAGCAAACCGGCCAGCCGCCGCGTTATCGCGTGGACTTTGCGTCCCCCAGCTTATCCCCCAGGAATCCATGAACATGACACAGGAAGTAGTGATCATCATCGCTGACGACGACACGGGCCACGCTCGCCTCATTGAAAAAAATCTCAAGCTTGTTGGCCTGCACAATCCGGTTCAGCGCTGCGAAAACGGCCAGGAGGTGCTCGATTTTCTCTTTCGCCTCGGCCCCGGCCCGCACCGCAAGAATGACACCGCCTATCTCCTGATGCTCGACATCCGCATGCCCAAGGTGGATGGCGTGGAAACGCTGCGGCAGATCAAGCAGGACGCCTACCTGCGCAAGCTCCCCGTCATCATGCTCACCACCACGGATGACCCGCGCGAGATCGAACGCTGCCACCTGCTCGGCTGCAACAGCTACATCGTCAAACCCGTGGACTACGACAGCTTCGCCGGGGCCATCGCGCAGCTCGGCCTCTTCGTCTCCCTCGTGCAGGTCCCGGCCATCAACGACCCGTCTTGACTTCCCCATGCCTCTTCCAAACACGCCAATGACCATCCTTGTGGTCGATGATGATCCGGGGATCTCCCGTCTCATCGTGCGTGAATTGCAGCGGGACGGGCATCACGCCGCCAGCGTCTCATCCGGTGAGGAGGCCGTCTCTTGGATGCAGGACAACGTCGCCAATTTGGTTTTGTTGGATCTCAAGCTGCCGGGTTTGCATGGGAATGACCTCATTGACACCTTGGACGGGTTTCACGACCACCTGCCCTTCATCATCATCACCGGCCAGGGGGATGAACGCGTGGCCGTGGAAATGATGAAGCGCGGCGCGCTCGACTATCTCGTCAAAGACGCGAACTTCATCACGATGTTGCCGACCGTCGTGCAGCGCGCCCTGGCACGCATTGAGGAGAAGGCACGTCTCGTCAACGCCGAACAGGCGCTGGCTCGCTCCAATGCAGAACTCGAGCGCCGCGTGACTGCGCGCACTGCGGAACTCATCCAGTCCAATGAGGCTCTCCGCGAGTCCCGGCTGGCGGCGCTCAACCTCATGGAAGACGCCATCGCCGCCCGCGAGAAGACCGAGCAGGCTCAGTCGGCCCTTCGTGAAAGCGAAGCGCGCTTCCGCGGCTTCTTTGAAAACGTCGGCGTCGGCACCGTCGAGGTGGGACCTGATGGGCGCTTCACCCGGGTCAATGACCGCTTCTGCTCCATCACCGGCTACAGCCGCGAAGAGCTCGTGGGCGGCATGTCTCCCAGAGACCTCACCCATCCGGAAGATTCTGGCATCAAGCTGGAGCGCGTCGAACAGGTGCTGCACGGTAAATTGCCCTCCTACGAGACGGAACGTCGCTACCTCCGTAAGGACGGGGCCACGATCTGGGTCAGCGGCACCGCCACGACCCTTTATCATGACGACGGCACCGTTCGCAGCATCGTTGGCATCGCGGAGGACATCACCAGCCGCAAACTCACCGAGCAGGCCCTGATCGCGAGCGAGGAGCGGCTGCGCCTCTTCATCACACATGCACCCGCACCCGTGGTCATGTTTGACCGCGACCTGCGCTACCTCGTCGTCAGTGATCGCTGGGCCAAGGATTTCCGGCTCAATTTGGGCGATCTCACCGGCAGGTTGCACTATGAAGTATTTCCGGACATCCCCGACCACTGGAAGCAAATATATCAACGCTGCCTGAGCGGCGCCACCGAGAGCTGTGAGCGCGACCAGTTCCCACGTGCTGATGGCACCCTCGACTGGGTGAAATGGGAATGCCGCCCGTGGCATGATGCCAGGGGCGGGATCGGTGGCATCATCCTTTTTGCTGAAGTCATCAATGACCGGGTGCGCGCTGAGGACGAGATTCTAAAAGCGCGCCGCTTCGCCGAGTCCACGCTGGAGGCCATCCCGGCAAGCATTGTCGTGCTGGATGCTCACGGCAGGATTATCAGCGCGAACCAGTCTTGGACCGCATTCGCCCTGGAGAATGGTGGAGCCGTCAATGCCGGTGGCGTCGGCACAAATTATCTGGAGGTGTGTGATTCGGCTGCCAGAAGTGGACTTGAAGAGTCGGCACGCTTTGCCGCCGGCATCCGCGAAGTCATGAGCGGTGCCGCCCCCCGCTTCAGCATGGAATACGCCTGCCATTCGTCCACCCAGCAGCGCTGGTTTGTCGGCTACGTCACGCCGTTCACTGGCAATGGGCCGCATTCCGTCGTCATCGCCCATGTGGATGTCAGCGAGCGCAAACGCGCCGAGCAGGTGATCCGCAGGCTGAATGACGAACTCGAGAAGCGCGTGGAGGAACGCACCCAGCAGCTTCAGCACACCAATACCGAGTTGAAGAAGCAGGTCGCCGCCCGCAAACAGCTCGAGAAAGAAATCCTCCACATCAGTGAACACGAAAAACAGAGCATCGGCCAGGACTTGCACGATGACCTGGGCCAGCAGCTCGCGGGCATCTGGCTGCTCAGTGACCTGCTTAAATCGAGCCTGATCAAACAGAAGTCTCCCGAGGTGGAAAGCGCGGACAAGATCACCAGCCTGCTCAAAGACGCCCTGGCGCTGACGCGTTCCCTCGCGCGCGGGCTGCATCCCGTGGCGGTGCAGGCGGGCGGTCTCGTCGCCGCGCTGGATGAACTGTCCGCACGCACAAGCCAGATGTTCCGCATCGACTGCCGCTGCAAATGCCCGCCATCCATTGAGATGGACAACACCACCTCCACGCATCTCTACCGCATCGCACAGGAATCCGTGACCAACGCCGTCAAGCATGGCCTGGCTAGGGAGATCGAAATTGAACTCTCCACCAATCCCATCCGCACCGTCCTTTCCGTGCGCGACAAGGGCAAGGGCAAGGGCATCACAGAACTCGATCCCAAACGCCAGGGCATGGGCCTGCGCATCATGAAGTACCGCGCTGACATGATTGGCGGCATTCTTGACATCCAACGCCATCAAACCGGCCTCGGCACCACCGTTGTCTGCACCATTCCAACACCGTAATCACAACCCACCATGGCTAAAAAATCATCCGGCCCATCCGCCAAAAAAGTGTTCATCGTCGATGACCACCCCGTGTTCCGTGACGGCCTCGTCCGCATTGCCGCAGCCATTCCCGGCCTCGTCGTCTGCGGTGAGGCAGACAACGCCCGGGACGCCTTTGACGCCATCTCAAAGCTCAATCCCGATCTCGTCCTCATGGACATCAACCTCCCCGGCAAAAGCGGTCTGGAACTCCTGCAGGACGTCCACGCCATGCAGCCTGAACTCCCCGTGCTCGTGATCTCCATGCATGACGAGCAGCTCTATGCCGAGCGCGTGCTCCGCGCCGGCGGCCGCGGCTACATCATGAAACAGGAGGGCCCCGACAAAATGCGCGAGGCCATCACCAAAGTCTTAAGCGGTCAGGTCTATGCCAGCGAGCGCACCGCAGCTGCCATCCTCGACGCCCTCTCCCGCCCCCGCTCTTCAGCCAGCACCTCAACCATTGGAAAGCTCACCGACCGCGAACTCGAAGTCCTCCGCCTCTCAGGCCAGGGCAAGGACAACCGCGCCATCGCCCAGGAACTCCACATCAGCCTCAAAACCGTGGACACCCATCGCGGCCACATCAAAGAAAAGCTCGGACTGAAAAACGGCACCGAACTCATCCACTACGCCGTCCGCTGGGTGGGGGAGCAGGTATGAAAATCGGCCCCCTCCTGCTGTGCGCATTTGCCCTGATCTTGCTGAATCCGACACACGCAAAGGCCGAAGCGTCCGTCGAAGCGGTCACTTTCGCACTGCAGCCCGGCGTGATCTACGTTCCCCTTTATGAAGCAGCGTGGCAGTTGCACTGGCAAGCAGAGCGTGATCTAGCAGGCCGTTGCATCCGATTGCATGACTTTGCAGTGCCCGCCGCCTCGCTGCGCCACTTCATCGACGGCACCGAACTCATCCGCACCACCGATCTGGAACTCGCAGGCGCCAGAGTGAATATAAACGCAGATGATGGCAGCATGGTGGTCTGGTATGGCTTTCACCGCTTCCCCCTGATCGTCAGCCCCAAGCAGGTGGAGGTCAGCCTGGCCAAACAGCAGCTCCGCGCCTGGCAGGGCAGCCGCCTGGTGCTGCAAACCCACATCAGTTCCGGCCGCGATGGCCGCACCCCGGCCGGCAACTTCACTGCAGGCCCTTTCCGCCAGCGGATGCATTATTCCAAGCTTTACCACAATGCGCCCATGCCTTGGAGCGTGCAGATCTACGGCAACGTCTTCATCCACGGCTTCACCTCCGTCCCAAATTACCCCGCCTCCCACGGCTGCATCCGCGTCCCCTTGGACGGCGGCAATCCCGCCAAGTTTATCTACGAGTGGATCGACGACGGCAGCCCCGTCCGCGTGGTGCGAAATTGATGCCGTCTTACGGCGGCGTACATGCCAAGATTTTCTCAGCCGTTCGCTGAGATGCATCGGGAGGGTCTCCCCATTGTCCATGCCTGCCCGCCTTTTAGCATCGGTGCATGAGCACCGATGATCTTCAGCCGAACCAGCAGGATGTGGGGAACGACAGCACCCTCAGGCAGAGACTGCTGCATGAGATCGCCAGCACTCTCCCGCCACCGTGCGCAGAGCCGCCGCCCTCCGACGTGGCCGCAGCTGAAGATGTCGAATGCAGCAACGTCCATCCGTTCCGGGATCTGAATGTGACGAACTTCGTCCGACAGGTGGATGCACTCTTCCTCCTCCGCTGGTTGGAAGGAATTGGCAGCAGCCAAAAAACACCTGTGCCGCCGGTTTTAAACGGGGTCGATGGAAGCCCCAATACGAGGCACCGCTAATGACGATTTGAGGACATACGGCCGCCTGCCACATCACCATTCCTCACCCCAAGCACCGAACCACCTGCGATATGAAAATCAAGCACTCCCGTTCTCAGCGCAAGCATACCCGCCACACCACAGGTCGGCGGCAGATCATGACAGCACGAAAGAGAGCTGGCAAGCCGGGGCAGTTGACAAAGCCGCCGCAAAAACAGGAGGCTGCCGGGGGCCGGCCTTCAATGGAAATCGTGCCCCCCGATGTAGAAGTCGCTGACGACGGGCTGAACCTCATCCGCAGCATGTTCTGCGATGAGGATGGATCCTATCTGGTAATGTCCATCGAGGTGCCGGTGCCGCTTTCTGCGGCCTACAATGCCTGGACTCGGTTTGATGATGTCCCACATTTCATGCGGGGCAAAGAGCTGCCTGTGTCTCTTGATGGCAGCCGCATGACCTGGCGCGTACGCACCTTGTTCGATCAGTTTGCATGGCAGGCCAAAGTTTGCGAGCAAGTGTCCTGTGAATGCATTGTCTGGAAGAGCGTGCAGGGAACGCCGCATCCTGGCTTTGGCTCCGTGATCTTCGAGCCCATCAGTCAGTTCAGGAGCTGGATTATGTTCCAGGTCGGTTTCGACATGAGCGGCGTGTACCGCTGGCTTGGGGATCCTGTGCCTTCCCTCAGTCACTCGCTGGAGAAGAGCCTGAGGCGTTTCCATAATCTCGTACTTAGAACTCAATGTGTGCAGGCATTGGAAAGTCCACAAACATTCCTTGAACCCTCTGCAGCGTGACCTCGCATCCCATGAAACAAGCCCTCCAGGTTTTCGCCATCCGTGCGGCAGCTTCTGATGCAGAGCGTCAGCCGCCCTACCGAAACTTCCTCATCATCGCTCCTGAACCCGCCGCATGTGGCTCGGTTGTCCTCCCTGCCGACGAGAGGGTAACGGCGCTGGCACACCACCTCAACCTCGATGGGTACGCCTATGTGGCGCGCTCCAATCAAAAGGAAATGGAGGATGATTCCACCGGCGTCCGTTACATGCCGCTCAGTGAAACCCTGCCTTTTTTTGGCGTCATGACCGCTGTGGTGGTGCTTGATGATTCGACATGGGCGGCACGCGCCGCTGCTGCTTATCCTGGGGCTGACATCTTTCTGCTGAAGCTGTCCTGATGCGCTGCCGCATCCCGCCTCGCCGCTGAACTGAGCCCCCGTCAGTCATTTGCTGAGAAACGCAGAGAGACTCTGCTCATTGTCAGATTTTCCACCCCTCGACATCCTCTGAATCATGCAATACACCGCACCTTCACCCACGCTGCACAGAGCGAGCACTCAGACATCCAAGCCTGCATTCTCTGTCGTTGCCATTCATGATGGTTTCTTCACCGGCATTCGTGCGATGGAGGCCTTGGAAAGGCTCAAGTTCAACCTGCGTCCCGATCTGCAGGTCTATCCAATCACTTTGAGCTTTGACATGTTGGAAAGAGTGGAACAGCGCACCACATCCATCCGTGCGGCCGCCTCAGCAGACTTGCTACTCGTCTCCGCCGCAGACGAGTCGCCGCTGCCCCATCACGTCAAACAGTGGTTTGACTCGGTTCATAAGCTGCAGCGCGAGAGACGTCCCATCATTGTCGCCCTGCATGAAGAGGACTCCGAGTTCAGCAGCAATGCAGGACCACTTTGCGCTCATCTGAAAGAGGTGGCTGACACCTGGCAGACCGAATTCATGTGCAATCAAGATTTTGACCAGCGCCTGGACAGCGATTTTGCCACGCAACTCGTCGGCAGCAAGAGTCCAGCCACCATTCATCACCGGACCAAGCCCTTCGGCGGGGAGTTCCAGGCCGCTCCACGCTACTGGGGCATCAATGGCTGACCCCGGTTCCATGAGACTTTTTCTTCCCCATACCACACACCCATGAACTCCATGCCAAACCACCGCACCGAGAACCGTTTTGAAGAAACCAGCCAGCTGGCCTACCACCTTTGGCAAAAGGCCGGTTGTCCTCCTGTCGAGGATCTCAAATTTTGGCTGCAGGCCGAGGAACAGCTGTTTGGCAAACAGGACCAGCAGTCCGCATCCAAAGGGAAGGCATCAGGCACTGCCAAACCTGCGGCAAAGTCTGCCACCGCGTCTGCTGGCAAAAGCCTGGTCAAGAGCCCGCCCAAGTCCGCTAAACCGCAGTCCAAATCCCGATAAATTCCGGTGTAGTCTGCCAAGGCGGAAACAGACAGCACAGGCCCGCCCCTCATTACCGCCCAAGGAACCACAAAAATCTAAACAGCATGAGTGCATTAACATCCTGGAATCCTCTCCGTGAACTTGGCAGCCTGGAGAACCGTCTCGATCGTCTCTTCGGCCTGACATCGCCGTCACGCAACGGGGAGAAAGAAGCCATGACCGTCTCACAGTGGACACCGCTGGTGGACATCATTGAAGACAACAATGAATACCTCGTCAAAGCCGAACTGCCTGAACTCAAGAAGGAAGAAGTGAAGGTGAACGTCGAAAACGGCCAGCTCACCATCTCCGGCGAGCGCAAGAGCGAGAAGGAGGAGAAAGGGAAGAAGTTCCACCGCATCGAGCGCTCCTATGGCAGTTTCCTGCGCAGCTTCACCCTGCCTGAATCCGTCAATGCAGACACGGTCAGCGCCGAGTTCAAGGATGGCGTGCTGAGCGTGCACCTGCCCAAGGACGAGAAGGCCAAGCCCAAGAGCATCGAGGTCACGGTGCAGTAGGCCGCGCACAAAAGAGCTAAATGATGGGGCCATGGGACGGAGGAAGCCGGTGTCACGGTCGCCGGTTGCTTTTCCTCCGTGAACTCCATGCCCCATCATTTATCTGCGAAATATTCAACCGGGAGAAATGAGCAAATCCATGAAAACAATCACTGCCATTCCCTCAAGCGCATCGCGCACCGCCGTGAAAATTCCCGCTGGTTATGCGGAGCTCGAAGGTGAGCTAAAACTGCCCGATGACGCACCCGGAGTGGTGCTGTTAACACCTGGCAATGGCAGCAGCCGGCACAACCTTCACGATCAATACCTCGCTGAAATGATTCGCGCGTCAGGCCTCGGCACGTTGCAGTTTGATCTGCTGACGCACAAAGAAATGCAGCAGGATGCCAGCACCAATGCCTTGCGCGGTGACATTGACCTGCTGGCGCAACGCCTGATCGGCGTCACACGCTGGCTGGAAAAGCAGACCGCGACACGTGGCCTCAAAGTGGGATACTTTGGCGCCAGCACCGGAGGCGCCGCCACGCTCATAGCGGCGGCGGCACTCGGTGAACGCATTGCAGCCGTGGTCTCACAAGGCGGACGCCCTGATCTCGCAGGCAATGTTCTTCATCTGATTCGCTCGCCCACGCTTTTTGTCGTGGGTGGCTACGATGACCTGGTGCTCTGCTGGAATGATGAGGCCTATGGAAAACTGTGCTGCAAAAAAGAATTCCGCGTCATTCCCTGTGCCACGCATCATTTTGAAGAGCCTGGCAAACTGGAGCAGGTGGCACAACTCAGCAGCCATTGGTTCAGCCGTCATATGGGCACAGCCACCGACTGGAAGGACGCCGCATGAAACCGCTCGTTTTCCTCAACCGCATGCAGGCGGGACAATTGCTGGCTGAAGCCCTCATGAAATATGCGGACCGCGATGATGTGATCGTGCTCGGACTGCCGCGCGGCGGCGTCCCTGTGGCGTATGAGGTGGCGCGCAGGCTGCATGCTCCCCTGAATGTCCTGGTGGTGCGCAAGCTTGGCGTGCCCGGCTATGAAGAACTCGCCATGGGAGCGATTGCCAGCGGGGGCGTGCAGGTGATCGATCATGAGATCATGCGTGCCATGGGGATACCCCGTGCAGCACTGGAAGCCGAGGCCACCGTTCAGCAGGAGGAGCTGCGCCGCCGTGAGCTGGCCTACCGTGGCACCCCAGGCACGCCGGAAATCGCGGGCCTCACCGTCATTCTGGTGGATGACGGCATTGCCACGGGCTCCACCATCCGTGCCGCAGTGCAGGCCTTGCGCCAGCAGCACCCGAAGCAAATCATCATCGCCGTGCCCGTGGCGGTGCCTGAAGCCTGCGCGGAGCTGAAGCCCCTTGTTGATGACCTGGTGGCCCTCACGATGCCGGCGGAGCTGCGTGGTGTCAGCCAGTGGTATGAGGACTTCTCCCAGACCACGGATGCTGAAGTCACGCAGGTGCTCGCCAGAGCGGCGCTGCTTGAACCGCATTCCGTGACCGCGTCCCCCGGAGCAGGGTCTCGCAAGCCCGCCTTCAAACCTGTTTCCAGTGAACTCTTAACACCACCCTTCCAATTATTTCCCTATGAACTCACCCACCCAGATCACCTTCCGCCACATGGCGGCATCACCCGCTGTCGAGGCCCGCATCCATGAAGAAGTCGCGGCATTGGAGAACTGCTTCAGCCGCATCACCAGCTGCCACGTGGTCGTCGAGGAGCCGCATCAGCACCACCAGCGCGGCAGAGGGTTTCACATCAGCATCGACCTGCGCGTGCCGGGTTCAGAGATCGTGGTCAATCATGAGCCCTCGATGCACGGCATAGTCGCCAAGAGCGACACGGGCGAATGGGAGAAACACCTGGAGACGCAGCCGGACCACAAGGACGTCTATGTTTCCATTCGTGATGCGTTTGCGGCGGCACGCAGGCAGCTGGAGGACTACGCGCGCATCCTGCGCGGTGACGTCAAACACCACACTGGAGCGGCGGCGAGGTACTGACCATGCAAACGGTCTCCCTGGTGCCTGCCAGATCGCCGGACATTCATAGCCAGTTTCACCTCTAACTCACCACCCCCTATGCAAATCCTCTGTGCCACTGATTTTTCCCAGGCCGCCGTGGCTGCTGCGAACGTCGCTGCGGCTCTGGCAAAAAAACTCCAGCTTCCCCTGCGGCTCGTCCATGCAGCGCAGGACTACATCGTCATGGGTGATCTGCCGGTGGTCGTGCCGGATGATCATCCTGTCCGTGAGCAGCTCAAGAAAGAAGCGGAGCGCCTGCGCGGCACCGGCATTCAGGTGGCCGAGGAGCTGCGCCATGGCAGCGCCAGCTTTGAGATCATCGACGCGGCGGCGGAGCAGCCGACGCAAATGATCGTCCTCAGCTCAGCCGGCAGGGGCATGGCCGGACGCTGGCTGATTGGCAGCGTGGCGGAACGTGTCGCGGAAAGCGCCGCCGTGCCAACGCTGGTGGTGCGGCAGGGAGATCTGCTGCTGGACTGGCTGCAGGGGGAGGGCGTGCTGCGCCTGCTCTGCGGCGTGGATTTCTCAGCGTCGGCAGATGCCGCCATCGCATTGCTGCAGACCTTTGCGACCCAGGGGAAGGTGGAGGTGGCGGCGGCTTACGTGCAGCCGGTGAATGATCCCCTCATGAGCCAGGATGTGCAGGACACACGCCAGCGCGATGTCTGGGAGCGCCTGCATGCCATTCTCGGTGATATCCCGGCACAGGTGCATGTGCGTGATGCCTCCGGCCTGCCCGCGACTGAATTTATGCACATGGCTGATGAAGAGAAGTCCGGGCTGCTGGTGGTCGGCACGCATCAGCGGCATGGCTGGGCGCGGCTGAAGGCCCCTTCCTTCTCACGCAACGTACTGGCGCATGCCGTGACCAATGTACTCTGCGTGCCCGCCACCGCGGTGGCGCCGGATGCATCCATTCCTGCGATCCACCGGGTGCTGGTGGCGACGGACTTGTCGGAGGTTTTCCCGAATGTGCTGCGGCATGCCTGCAGCCTGCTTCCCGCAGGAGGAGCTGTCCATCTGGTACATGTTTGTTATGAGCCAACGCGCGGCATCAATCCCGTCATCGCCTCCGAAGTGTACTTTGACCACAGCCTCGCCACGGCCAGGGCCAGGCAGGAGGCCGAAGAGAAATTCCAGGCGCTGACCGCCTGCTTCCCCCGGGTGCCAGGCGTGGCCATCACCTCCGAAGTGGTGACACACGACGATTTTGCCACCGCCATCTGCGAGGCGGCGCAGCGCAAGGGGGCGGACGTCATCTGCATGGGTGCCAAAGGCCACTCACGCGCGGGTGCGGCCCTGCTGGGTTCCACCGTTCAGGAGGTGATCGCCCGTGCGCATCTACCCGTCTTTGTCGTCACGCCGCCACTTGCGTGAACCCGATTTTGATCGCCCTTGCCACACGATCTGCTGTACCTTCGCCAACACAGGCCGAGCATGAAAACACTGGCATGGAATGCTGCACCATGAATACCTCCTCCCGTTTTATCCGCTGGTTCGCCGACATCTCCATCGGGGACATTCCACTCGTCGGCGGCAAGAACGCCTCATTGGGCGAAATGTTCCATGAACTAAGCTCACAGGGCGTGAAGGTGCCGGATGGCTTCGCTGTCACCGCAGAAGGCTACCGTCATTTCCTGCGCAGCACGGGGCTGGAAGTGCGCATTCAGGAGATTCTTGGTGGATTGAACACCGCCGACATGGACAATCTCCAGCAGCGCGGCAGCGAGGTGCGCCAGGCCATCCTCGCCACGGCGCTACCGCAGGATTTGGAAGATGAAATCCTGGAAGCCTACCTCACCCTCAGCGGCCCCGGCAAGCCGCCGCTGGATGTCGCCGTACGCAGCAGCGCCACGGCGGAGGATCTGCCGGATGCCAGCTTTGCGGGCCAGCAGGAGACCTATCTCAATGTGCAGGGCAATGCCTCGCTGCTGGAGCACTGCCGGCGTTCGTTTGCCTCACTGTTTACCGACCGCGCCATCTCCTACCGCGTGGATCAGGGTTTTGAGCATACCGCCATCGCGCTCTCCATCGGCGTGCAGCGCATGGTGCGGTCTGATCTTGGCTCTGCGGGGGTCATGTTCACCATCGACACAGAAACCGGCTTCCGCGATGCGGTGCTCATCAATGCGGCGTATGGTCTGGGTGAAAACGTGGTGCTCGGTTCCGTGAATCCAGACGAGTACTATGTTTTCAAGCCTACCTTGAAGCAGGGGTTCCGCCCCATCCTGCAAAAGCGCGTGGGATCCAAGGAGTTCAAGCTCATCTATGACATCGGTGGCAGCCGCATGGTCAAAAACGTGCCCGTCTCCCCCGGAGACCGCGCACGCTTCGCGCTCAGTGACGATGACATCCTGCAGCTTGCCCGCTGGGCCTGCATTATCGAGGATCACTACTCCGCCAAACGTGGCCAGCCAACGCCAATGGACATCGAGTGGGCCAAGGATGGCCGCACCGGCGAGCTGTTCATTGTTCAAGCCCGGCCTGAGACCGTGCAGGCGCAGAAAGACCTCGACGTCATTCAGACCTTCAAGCTCAAGCAGGGGGGGAAGGTGCTTATCACCGGACGCAGCGTCGGTGAGAAGATCGCATCCGGCCCCGTGCGCGTGGTGAAGAGCGTGGAGTATCTGCGTGAGTTCCGCGAAGGCGACATCCTCGTGGCCGACAAGACCGACCCCGACTGGGAGCCCGTGATGAAGAAGGCCTCGGCCATTGTCACCAATCGCGGCGGCCGCACCTGTCATGCCGCCATTGTCAGCCGCGAGCTCGGCGTGCCTGCAATCGTCGGCACCGAACATGGCACCGAGTTGCTCAAGGAAGGCCAGGTCGTCACCATCTCCTGCGCCGAGGGAGATACCGGAATCGTATATGAGGGCAATCTTCCTTTTGAGGTGCAGCAGACCAACATCAAAGACCTGCAGCGCCCGCGCACCAAGGTGATGATGAACCTTGCCAATCCCGAGGAAGCCTTCGCCTTGTCGTTCCTGCCGAACGATGGCGTCGGTCTCGCGCGCATGGAGTTCATCATCAACACCTTCATCAAGGTGCATCCGCTCGCGCTGCTGGACTTTGAAAAGCTCGCGGATCAGGCTGCCAAAGCCGAGATCGAAAAGCTCACCAGCAGCTACACGGATAAACCGCAGTACTTTGTTGATCGCCTCGCGCAAGGCGTCGCCATGCTCGCTGCGGCGTTTTATCCGAAGGACGTGATCCTGCGTCTCAGCGACTTCAAATCCAACGAGTACGCCAACCTCATCGGCGGCAAAGCCTATGAGCCGGTGGAGGAGAATCCCATGATCGGCTTCCGTGGTGCCTCGCGTTATTACCACCCGCGTTATCAGGCGGGCTTCGCCCTCGAATGCCAGGCCGTGCGCCGCGTGCGCGAGGACATGGGACTGACTAATCTCAAAGTGATGATCCCCTTCTGTCGCACCATCGAAGAAGGCCAGCGCGTGCAGGCGGAGATGGAGAAGCATGGCCTCAAACGCGGAGCCAACGGTCTAGAGATCTACGTCATGTGCGAGATCCCGAGCAACGTCATCCTCGCCGCCGAATTCGCCGAGATCTTTGACGGCTTCAGCATCGGCTCCAACGATCTCACCCAGCTCATCCTCGGTGTCGATCGCGACAGCGAGATCGTCGCGCCCATCTTCAACGAACGGAACGCCGCTGTGAAGACGATGATCGCTCAGGTCATCAAGGCCTGCCGCGAGAAACACCGCAAGATCGGCATCTGCGGCCAGGC
>NZ_JBIPNG010000431.1:0-5708 GCF_044373815.1 Prosthecobacter sp.
GGACCGTCCGCGCATGGAGGCGTGGCCGTATCGCGACTACGTCATCACGGCGCTGAATGCCGACAAGCCGTATGCTCGCTTTGTGCAGGAGCAGTTGGCGGCGGACGCACTCTATCCTGACGAGCCTTCGCTCACGCCCGCGCTCGGTTTTGCGGCGGCAGGGCCGTTCAATCAAAGCGCGCTTGTCGAGCAGGTGGATGGCACCGACTGCAAACGCATCGCGCTGAATCTCGACCGCGATGACATGGTCGCGAGCACGGCGGGCACCTTCCTCAGCCTCACGGTGCATTGCGCGCGCTGCCATGAGCACAAGTTCGATCCCATCTCCCAGCGCGATTACTACCGGCTGCAGGCCGACTTCGCGGGCGTGGGGCGCACCGAACGCTCCTTCGATGCCAACCCCAAGCTCCGCGCCGAACGCGCCGCGCTGCGGACGAAAATTGCGGAACTGGAAAAAAATCCTGACTCGCATCCGGCGACTGCGGCAGAGCGCAACGAACTCACTCGCGCGCAATCGGCGTGGGAGAAGTCACTTGCCACCCAGGCGGCAGTCTGGACGCCGCTGGAAGTCGAGCGCGTCGAGTCAACGAATGGCGCGACCACATTCACCCAGCTCGATGACGGCTCATGGCTCGCCACGGGCGAGGCGGCGGACAAGGACACCTACACGGTTCGCGTGAAAACCACGCTGCCACGCGTAACCGCACTGCGGCTCGAAGTGCTGCCGGATGAGCGCCTGCCTAAACGTGGCCCGGGCCGCCAGGAGAATGGTAATCTGCATCTCTCGGAAATCCGCGTGAGTGCGGCCGGAGCGGAAAAGCCAACGCCGCTTGCGCTCCAAAATGCGTCGGCGGATTTCAATCAAAGCGGCTGGGGAATCGAGCGCGCCATCGACGGCAGGAAGGACACCGCATGGGGCATCTTCCCCGAGGTCGGGCAGGCACACCACGCAGTCGTCGAGTTGAAGCAACCTCTCGCCGCAGCGGATGGCTCAGTGATGGTCATCGAACTCGACCAGCTTCACGGACAGCATCATCTCATTGGACGCTTCCGACTTTCGGTCACGGACAAAACGCAGCCCGTGCGCGCGCCGACACTGCCGCTCGCGCTGCTCGGCAAGCTCGCGCGGCCGGAATCCGAACGCTCGGACGCCGAGCGCAAACAGCTCTTCGACACGCATCGCGTCGTGTTTCTTAAACAGCAGCTCGCGCAGTTTCCCGCCGAACAGAAAGTGTGGGCCATCGCCGCGGACTTCGCGCCGCTGCGCAACTACAAGCCCACGAAGGAACCGCTGCCCATCGCCGTGCTTCGACGCGGCGACATCAAGTCACCGCTCGCGCCCGTCGGCCCCGGCGCACTCGCGGCGGTGAGCACGCTGCCGTCGGAATTTTCACTCGCCAATTCCAAGGACGAAGCCGCACGCCGCACCGCGCTCGCACGCTGGATCACCGCGCCGGAGAACATGCTCACCTGGCGCAGCATCGTGAACCGCGTGTGGCACTGGCATTTTGGGCGCGGCCTGGTGGAGACACCGAATGACTTTGGCCGCATGGGTTCGCTGCCCACGCATCCTGAGCTGCTCGACTGGCTTGCCGTGCAGTTTCGCGACAGCGGCGGCTCTTTGAAGCAGCTCCACAAGCTCATTGTGACGAGTGCGACGTACCGGCAGGTATCCACGCACCGCGACGCCGCCGCGCGCGTGGACGGCGACAATCGCTTTCTCTGGCGCATGAACCGCCAGCGACTCGACGCCGAAAACGTGCGCGATGCCATGCTCGCCGCGAGCGGCAAACTCGATCTGACGATGGGCGGCCCCTCGGCGATGCAGTTCAAATTCGACGACCCCAACAAGGCCGTCACTCCGCGCATTGACTATGGAGCCTTCGATCCTGACAGCCCTGCGAGCTACCGGCGCAGCGTCTATCGCTTCCTCTTCCGCAACATCAACGACCCGCTGCTTGATGCCTTCGACGCCGTGGACCCGTCGCTCTCCACACCGAAGCGCAATGACACGATCACACCGCTGCAGGCACTCTCGCTCTGGAACAACCGCTTCGTCCTGCGCCAGTGCGAGCACCTCGCCGCGCGCATCGAACGCGAAGCAGATGGTCTTGAGTCCCAGGTCGGGCGCGCCTTCCGCCTGCTCTGCGCGCGTGCACCGTCAGCTGCGGAATCTGCGCTGCTCGTCGAGCACGCGCGCCGCCACGGCCTGGCCAGCGCCTGCCGCGTGCTCATCAACTCGAATGAGTTCCTGTTTGTAAACTGATCCTCTGCCATGAAACCCCATTCTCACCCACTCACCCGCCGCGAATTTCTGCAGCACAGCGGCGGTGGTTTCGGCTCCGTGGCGCTTGCATGCCTGCTGCAGGAGCAGGGACTGCTCGCGGGTGATGCGCCTGTGTCTGCCATGCATCTGCCCCAGCACCCGGCGCGCGCGAAGCAGGTCATCCAGCTCTTCATGCTGGGCGGCGCGAGCCAGTGCGACATGTTTGATTACAAGCCGGAGCTGCAACGACGTGGCGGCGAGAAGGTGAACTTCACCGTCACCGGCGGCACGGTATCGAGTCCCGGGCCGCTGCTGAAAAGCCCATGGGAATGGCGGCAGCACGGCCAGTGCGGGCGCTGGGTGAGCAGCGCACTGCCAAACCTCGCGAAGTGCGTTGATGACATGGCCTTCCTCATGGCGATGAACGCGCCCACGAGCGAGCACAGCGCGGGGCAGACCCTGCAGACCAGCGGCTTCTTGAGTCCAGGGTTTCCGACCGTCGGCGCCTGGGTCAGCTACGCGCTCGGCAGCCTCACGGACAATCTTCCCGTCTTCGTCGCACTGCCTGATCCCGTGGGCCTGCCGTGGACGGGAAAGGCTGCGTGGACGAACGGTTTCCTCCCCGCACTGCATCAGGGCACGATGCTCAACCCCTCGGCGGCGAATCCCGTGCCCGACCTGTTCCCACCCAAGAGCGCGGGCTTCGTCAATGCTGCGAGCGAGCGCGATGGCCTCGACGTGCTCGCGAAACTGAACCGCGCACAACTTCAGCCCGGCGACTCACGGCTCGAAGCCCGCATCGCCAGCTATGAACTCGCCGCGCGCATGCAGCTTGCCGTGCCCGAAGTGCTCGACCTCCGCGGCGAGACCACGGCGACAAAGCAGCTCTATGGATTCGGCAACGACAAGACCGAGCCGCTGGGCCGCAACTGCCTCATCGCGCGGCGGCTCATCGAGCGCGGGGTGCGCTTTGTGCAGCTCTGGTGCGGCGGCTCCCTCAACGGTGCAGCGGGAAACTGGGACAACCACGGCGACATCACCGCCGGCTCCGACTTTGAGAAAATGTGCGTGCGATCGGATCAGCCCATCGCCGGACTGCTGCACGACCTCAAAGCGCGCGGCCTGCTTGACGAGACCCTTGTGCTATGGACCAGCGAGTTTGGCCGCACGCCCTACAGCCAGGGCAGCAAAGGCCGTGATCACAATGGAAACACCTTCGTGAGCTGGATGGCCGGCGGCGGCATCCAGGGCGGCACGACGTATGGCGAAAGCGATGAATTCTCCTTCAAGGCCGCAGTGAATCCGACCCTGTGCTACGACCAGCACGCCACGCTGCTGCATCTTCTCGGCTTCGACCACACGAAACTCACCTTCCGCCACAACGGCGCGGACCGCCGCCTCACCGACGTGCATGGGCACGTGATCCAAGAAATCCTCACCTAGACTGTCCTCACGCCTTCGGGTGCAGCACTCCGTCGATCGTGCGCAGAAGCATGTTTGAATTGTACGGCTTGTGCAGGACTGTATCCACCCCCAGCGATTTCATGGTGTCGAGCTGGGCCTGATTGCACAACCCCGAGGAAGCGATCACCGGGACGCCTGGGTTTATTTTCCGCAGCGTGCGCAGAAGCAGAACACCATTCATGCCCGGCATCATGATGTCCGTCAAAACGAGGGCAACTTCCTGCGAGTGATCGGTGTACAAGACAAGGGCTTCCGTCGCATTATTGGCCAGCAAGACGCGGTAGCCGTTTGCCTCCAGCACCTCTCGCGCCGCGTTGGCGATCGCCACCTCATCGTCCACCACCAGCACGCATTCCCCGTGGCCGGTCGGAGCAGGCGCAGAGGCAGAGATGTCCGCCATCGCCTCCTGATCCGGGGCGGCCGGCAGATAAACCTGGAAAGTCGTCCCTTTGCCTAGTGCGGTCACCACCTTGAGCAGGCCGCCATGACTCTTGACGATGCCGTGCACCGTGGAGAGGCCGAGTCCTGTGCCTTTGCCAATTTCCTTAGTGGTGAAGAAGGGATCAAAGATGCGTTCCAGGATTTCAGGAGGGATGCCGCTGCCCGTGTCGCTCACTTCCAGCAGCACATGCGGGCCTGGCGCTATGTCGGACAGCATGCTCGCGTAGCTGGCATCGATGTCGAGATTGGTGGCGCTCAGCCGCAGCGTTCCTCCATCCGGCATGGCATCACGCGCATTCACACAGAGGTTCAGCAGCACCTGGTGAATCTGCGTGGCATCTCCGAGCACGAGCCTCAAGCGCGGACCTTTGAGGCATTCGAGGACGACTTCCTTGGGGAAGGTGCTGCGGATCATCTGCTCCATCTCAGTGATCAGCACATCCACCTGCAAAGGATGCCGTTCGCCATCCAATCCACGGCCAAAGGCGAGCACTTGCTTGACGATCTGCGCCCCACGTGCGGCGCTCATCTCGATGGTGTCACACAGGCTGTCACGTTTTTCCGCTGGCAACCCCAGGCGCAGCACGGCCACGGACATCATGATGGGAGTGAGAATGTTGTTGAGATCATGAGCCACGCCGCTGGCGAGCGTGCCGATGCTCTCCATGCGCTGAGCCCGGAGAAACTGCGCCTCAAGCTTCTTGCGCTCGGTGATGTCGTGAAAGGTCCACACACGGCCGTAGTAGGTGCCATCACTGCCGCGCACGGGCGCAGAGTAGCTTTCCAGGACGGTGCCATCCAGCAGTTCGATGACATCCGTGCTCGAATCATCCGGATGTGCATTGAGATGGGCGAGCTTTTCGGCAAAGACCTGCGGCTCGCAGATCCGGCCGAGGATGAACTGGACCTGCTTGGACTCGTCAGGGTCGTCGGCAATGGGCGGCGGGATTTTCCACATCTCGTTCATCCGCTTGTTTTGGAGCAGCTTTCTGCCTTCGCTGTCCACCACGAGGATGCCATCGATCGCGGAATGCACCTGCGCCTCAAAGAAGGCCGTGCGCCAGCGCAGCTCCTGCTCCGCCTGCCTGCGTTTGGCCTCGCCTTCGCCTACCTCCAGCGCAAAGCCGATGTCCATGGCCAGTTCATCCAGCAGCAGCGTTTCCTCCTCGTTGAAGAAGCCGGTCTTGTCCGAATAGAGCATGAAGACGCCGACGATCCTGCCCGCGACTTTGAGCGGGAAACAGGCGGAGGAGCGGTAGCCGCGCTTCAGCGCCTCCTCGCGCCACGGTGCCAGCAGCGGGTCCTGCTCCATGTCGTGGCAGGTGATGTGCTCTGCGGACATGAAGCACCGCCCCGAGGGGCCGCTGCTCCGCGCCTTGTCGCTCAGGTCGATGTTCAGCAGCTCCAGATACCCCTCCACCACGCCCGCAGAGGCCACCGGCTGCAGCTTGTTCGCGGCGGCGTCGTGCAGTCCGACCCACGCCATGCGGAAGCCGCCCTTCTCCACGGCGATCTGGCAGGCCTTCGTCAGCATCGC
>NZ_JBIPNG010000433.1:0-5690 GCF_044373815.1 Prosthecobacter sp.
TACTTGGCAAGCGCCCATCCTTGGGATAAGCCCACCAATGCCGACTGCCACCAACGAACCTGTCACCAAACCTGCCGCGCCGGCTGATTTGGAAATCAAAGATGCCCAGCTCATCTTCAATCATGTCTGGAAGCAGCTGGAAGAAGACTATGGCCGCGAGAATCTGAGGTTTCCGAAGGAGCTGATCCTGCTGGGCGGGGCGCCGGGTGCTGGCAAGGGTACGAACACGGATTTCATCCGCGAAGTGCGTGGCATCACGGCACAGCCGATTGTGGTCAGCGCGCTGCTCGACAGCCCGGAAGCGCAAAAGCTCAAAGCCCAGGGCGGCATGGTGGGCGACCGCGAAGTAGTGGGCATTCTCATCCGCAAGCTGCTCGAACCCGAGCAGCAAAACGGCGCGATCCTCGATGGCTTTCCGCGCACCAAGGTGCAGGTGGAGTGCCTCAAGATGCTCTTTGACGAGATGATCCGCCTGCGCCGTGACTTTTCGGAAACGCCCGATGCCGCGCATTTCAAACAGCCCATCTTCCACATCATGGTGCTGTTTGTCGATGAGGCGGAAAGCATCGCCCGCCAGCTCAAGCGCGGCCAGGAAGTGCTGGCGCACAATGCGGAAGTGCGCAGCTCAGGTCTGGGTGAACTCTGGGAGGAGCGTGCCACGGACTTCGATCCTGCGTTGGCGCGCAATCGCTACAAGGTCTTCAAAGAGAAGACCTACGATGCGCTGGTCTCTCTGAAGGAGATCTTCCACTACCATTTCATCAATGCGCAGGCACCTCTGGAACTGGTGCAGGACAACATCATTCGCGAGCTTGAGTATCAAAGCTCGCTCGAACTCGATCCGCGCACCTTTGACCAGCTGCGCGACCTTCCGCTGGCCAGTGAGATCATTCGTCATGCGCGTCAGGACCTTGTGCGCCGTCTTGACGGCTACAAGGTGGGAAAACCGGAGATCATGCAGGCGGTGGTCACCTTCATCCAGGACAAGATGATGCCCATCATCGTGCGGCATGCGATCTCCGGCCGCGCGGACATCAACACGGAGGACAAGCTTTTCCACGATCCTGAAGCGCTGGCGATGCTCATCGACATTTTCTCGGAGCGCGGCTACCACGCCACGGCGGATGTTCACCTCATCGAGATCCCGGATCGTTTCGATCTGCAAACCGGGCAGATCCAGTGCCGCAAGAAGAAGGTCTTCAGGTTTCGCATCATCTTCAAGGGGTCTGAGATTCGGCGTGGTCAGTTCCTGCCGTGAGGGGCCGAGGAGCAGGACTTGCCAAGTCCTGGCTTGAGGTTGGAGCGAGGTTTTTTAAATCACCCAAGCCGGGACTTGGCAAGTCCCTCTCCTTGGTGGCAAGTCACGCCCTTGGCTCGTGAGTCACTTGCGCTGCGGCATGGCCACCGCTAGTCATGCTCTATCATGTCAACCATCGTAGTTACTCAGAAGAATGGCGTCGCCTGCATCGGCGCTGACACGCTCAGCTGTCTCGGTTCGTTGAGGCAGAAGGCGCAGCACGTTGTCAACAAGACCAAGATCACCAAAATTGCGGACACCTTTATTGGTCTCACCGGCACCTCGGCGAGTCTGGTGGTGATGAACAGCTACTTCTCCAACCCGGACCGCCCGCGTGATTTCTCCTCCTGCGAGGCCATCTTTGAAACCTTCCGTCATTCGCATGCCTGGCTGAAGGTGGAGTATTTCATGGCCGCCATGCCGGACAAAGGCGAGGAATTCGAGACCACACAGTTCTACGGACTGCTGGCCAACCCGCATGGCATCTTCGCCATCTACTCATACCGCTCCGCCCAGCAGTTTCATAAATTCTGGGCCGCAGGCTCGGGCCGTGACTACGCCCTGGGCGCCATGCAGGCAGCGTATGACAAGTGCAAGACCGCCGAGGAAATCGCACGCGCCGGGCTCGAAGCCGCTGCTGAGTTTGACAGCGCCACCAGTGCGCCCTTTGAAATTCACAACGTGCCGCTGCTCTCCGCTGCGAAACCGAAAACCTCCCGCAAGAAATAGTCTCTTTCGTCTTTCTTCTCTCTTCTTTAACCATGAAGCGCCTCCTCCTCCCCTTCCTCGCTCTCAGCGCCGCCCTTGCCGATGGCCCCAAGGACAATCAAGCCGAAAACGTGCGTCCTGTGCCGCCTCCCGGCGTGGTAGTTCCAGACGCGGATCGTGGCCGGCTCACGGAAGGTTTGAAAAAACTCCGCACCGCCATCGATGACGCCGCCAAGGCGCAGGCGAAGAATCCGCAACTCGCGGATCTGCTGCCCGACATTGAGATCTACCACAAGGCAGTCGACTGGGCGCTACGTTTCAACGAGGTACACAAGCTGGGTGAGCTCAAGAGTGCGGACGAAATCATCGCCGAAGGCTTGCAACGCGCCGAGCAGTTCAAAACGGGTCAGGCACCGTGGACGAAGCAGAAGGGCCTCGTGGTGCGCGCCTACCGCTCGAAGATCGATGGCTCGGTGCAGCCCTATGGAATGATCATTCCTGAAAGCTATTCAGGTGCGCCGACGCGTCTCGATGCCTGGTGCCATGGCCGTGGTGAGACGCTGAGCGAACTTGCCTTCCTTGATCAGCGGCGCAAACAAGTCGGCCAGATCGCACCGAAGGGCGCGCTCGTGCTGCATCCTTATGGTCGCTACTGCTGCGCCAACAAGTTCGCGGGTGAGATTGATTTGATCGAAGCGATTGATCATGCGGCCAAGTTTTACGCCATTGATGAAGATCGCATCATCGTGCGCGGCTTCAGCATGGGTGGCGCTGCTGCGTGGCAGTTTGCGGTGAACTACGCGGACAAGTGGTGCGGTGCTAATCCGGGGGCCGGCTTTGCTGAGACCCCCGAATTCCTCGGCGGCTTTCAAAACGAAGATGTGAGCGGCGCCCCTTGGTATCAGCAGAAGCTCTGGCACTGGTACAACTCGACCGACAACGCCCTGAACCTGGAGAACTGCCCCACCGTGGCCTACAGCGGCGAGATCGACAAACAGAAGCAGGCTGCCGACATGATGGAGAAAGCCCTGCGTGGCGAGAACGTGGATCTGCTGCACATCATTGGCCCGCAGACCGGGCACAAGATTCATCCGGACTCGCTGATCGAAATCGAGAAGCGTCTTGCCAGCATCGCGGCCATCGGTCGTAATCGCACGCCGAAGGAAATCCATCTCTCCACCTGGTTCCTTCGGTACAACCACATGTTCTGGGTCACGGTGGACGCCCTTGAGGAGCATTGGGTGCGCGGCCGCATTCATGCGCGTATCACGGGTCCGTCTGAGATCACGATCAAGCTGCAGAACATCAGCGCCTTCACACTCGACATGCCCTCCGGCACCTGCCCGATGCCCCTGCTATTCAAACCCGTAGTCAGCATCGACGGCCAGCTTCTTGAAGTGACCCGTCCGAAACTGGACCGCTCATGGCTGGTGCATTTCCAGATGAAGAACGGCAAGTGGACGCAGACGTTGGACAACGAAGGTGACGGCAAATTGGTCAAGAAGCACGGCCTCGAAGGACCGATCGACGACGCCTTCATGGACAAATTCCTCTTTGTGAAACCCACCAAGGCTGGAGTCAGCGAGAAGGTGGACGCCTGGGCCAAGGCGGAGCTTGAGCGCGCGCAGTTTGAATGGCGTCGTCAGTTCCGTGGCGATGCTCCCACGAAGGACGACACCGCCGTCAGCGATGCCGATATCGCCGCCAACAACCTCGTACTGTGGGGCGATCCGCAGAGCAATGCCGTTCTGGCCAAGATCGCCGACAAGCTGCCGATCCAGTGGTCCAAGGACAAGCTCGTCGCCAATGGCAAGATCTACGATGCGGCCACCAATGCCCCCGTGCTCATCTACCCGAATCCGCTCAATCCGACGAAGTATGTGGTGATCAACAGCGGCTTCACCTACCGCGAATACGATTACCTCAACAACGCCCGTCAGGTGGCCAAGCTGCCCGACTGGGCGGTGATCGACCTCACCAAGCCTGTAACCAGCCAGGCCCCCGGTGGCATCAGCGATGCGGGATTCTTCGGCGAGAGCTGGGAGTGGAAAGCCGCCCCTGTGAAGAAGTAGGCCATGCAGCGCACGCTCACCTCCCTTGCATTGCTGCTGCTGGCTCAGTGTGCCGGTGCTCAGCAGACCAAGATCGAGACGGCATTCTCCAACAGTTTGGAGATGCCGTTCGTGAAGGTGGCGAGCATTGGCGTGCTGGTCTGCCGCTATGAGACCCGGGTGAAGGATTATCAGCCTTTTGCGACAGCCACGAACGTGGATTGGTGGAAGCCTGAGTTTCCGCAAACGGCCGATCATCCTGCCATCAACGTGAGCTTTGCGGAGGCGCAGGCTTTCTGCGAATGGCTGGGCAAGAAGGAAGGGCGCAAGTACCGCCTGCTCACCGATCAGGAGTGGAGCGTGCTGGCAGGCTTGCAGGAGAAGGCAGACATCGCCCCAAATCAGCAGCCGCCCAGCACGGGCGTTCATCATTGGGGCAAAGCTCCCCTGTCCAAGACCGTCGGCAATTTCTGCGACGAAGCCTTCGGCAAAAAGTATCACAACAGCTACGACGCCAAATGGCTGGAGATGGACGACGGCTATCCAGATACCGCGCCCGTGGGCAGCTATCCCGCCGATGCCAATGGCCTCTACGACTTCGCCGGCAACGTCTGGGAATGGGTCGATGGCTGGTATGATCCGCCGAATAACACCCTGCGCATCGTCCGCGGCGGCTCCTTTCGTGCCGGCAGCGAGAAGCGCCTGCTGGCTTCATTCCGCGGACCGGACCCGCACAATGTGCATCTGGACAGCGTCGGGTTTCGGATTGTGTGTGTGAAAGAGTGAGCCGTCCCCACCATTTACCAAGTCACAATGTATCCGTACATTTCCTGATTGAACTGCTCGGCGAACTTCCGTGCTACTTGATTGAGATGCTCGTTCCGCCCTCCCGCCCCGGTCTCTCCTGTTCCAGTGATGACGCGAACAGGAAATAAAAATGGCAGCGTGAAATGATCAACGCCAGGGATAATCACCTGAGAGTCGGCTACGGCGTATAGGAATAGATTTTGGTCCCTGGCATACATCGCGAAATCCTTGTGGGGATCTCGTTTCTCAATGGCCCGGATTTGTGCTTCGATCGATACCTTCTGAGATAATGAGCGATCAACCTCAAAAGAAGTTGCCTGCCATGTAGCAATTGAAGGCGGAAGAAACGAATAACCAAACATCGCTATCGCAATGGCCCCGACCAGGAACACCCCGAGAGATTTCCAGATTGGCTTTCTTTGGACTTCGTTCATTTTTCCTGCGGTTCGAGGCAGTATCTGCTTATTGAACCACCTTATCAACGGATTTGCGCCAATCGAGGAGTGATGCGTCCCCAAGGAGCGGGACTTGCCAAGTCCCGGCTTGGAAACAACGATCTCAAAACTCCTCGACGGAGCATTGTGACATTAAGGCAGCCGGTTTGCCTGCGCTCTCCATGGCACTTGGCAAGTGCCGCTCCTTGTCCATGGCCTTGCCCCTACCCCATCAGCGGCGGATGCATCTCGATGGGCGGAATCTTGGTGCAGACGCGGCGGCCATCGGGGGTGGTGCCGAAAAAGGAGCCGGTGGCGGTGCTTTCGGTCTTGATGACGTGGTAGGAATTGTAGCTGAAGGTTTCCCCCGGGGAGAGATTGGGGAACTGGCCG
>NZ_JBIPNG010000432.1:0-5690 GCF_044373815.1 Prosthecobacter sp.
AGTTCCAGAAGCGCATCTCAAACGCACCCGCATTGCGCATGCTCTGTCGTCCCATGTTTGACACGGCATCCACCGGGATGACGGTGGTGAGCTGCGGCACTTTTTCCAAGGCGATCGCGTGCTGCGTGCCACCCACATACGAGGTGCCCACCATGCCGATCTTGCCGTTTGCCCAGGGCTGTGCGGCGATCCATGCGGCGCAGTCCGTGCCGTCCACGCCATCATCGGTCATCCAGTGCCAGACGCCTTCGCTGGCATAGCGCCCACGGGTGTCCTGTGCCACAAACGCATAACCATGCGCCGCAAAATACTCACCGAAACTTTTCGCGCCGTCCTTGTTGTAAGGCAGACGCGTGAGGATGACGGGCAGCTTTTCGGCGCTGCCCGCAGGCAGATAAATATCTGTGGCGAGCTTCACGCCATCACGCATCGCCACCATGACGTTCTTCTCGACCTTAACGCCCGCTTCCTGGGCATTAAGGAAAGAAGCAACCAGCAGGACCGCCATGATGGCTGCGCGATGAATCATAATCTTACTCCGCGAGAAGTTTGGTCACCCGTTCTTCCAGTCCGCCACGCGCATTGGTGCTCACAACCATGCCCTTCTTATTGAGCAGCCACATGGCGGGGATGGAATTGATGCCGTATTTGGAGGAGATGTCGTTCTGCCAACCTTTGCCGTCAAAGTACTGCGGCCATTCCATGCCTTTCTCCTTCACAAAGGCCTCCAGTTCGGCCTTTTCACCATCGAGCGAGATGCCCACAATTTCAAAGCCCTTCGGGTGCAGTTCCTTATAAGCCTTGAGCACATTCGGCAGTTCGGCCACGCAGGGCCCGCACCAAGTGGCCCAGAAGTCGATGAGAACGACCTTGCCCTGAAGTTTTGACACATCCACTTCACGGCCGTCCACGGCGGTGAATTTCAATTCAAGCGGCTTGGTCTTCAGGTCGGCGGCGGCCTTGATGCTCATGATCTTGCCTTCCACCACCTTGTTCATCTTTTCAGCGGGAAAATCCTTCAGATGCTTCTCTGCTTTCGCCAGCCATGCGGCGGTGTCCCCTTCAGAACTTTCGGCGGCTTCGGCAGACTCCATGACACTCATCAAACTGGCCTGCGATTTGGTTGCAGGTTTGGCGTCTGCAGCTTTGAGAATGTCTTCAAGGCTGACGGCTTTCTTTTCAGGAGCCGGGACCCCTGCGACTTCACGCGCACGTCCGACCATCATCTCAAACAAGGCGGCATCCCAGCGGGAGGGATTTTCGGGCGCAGCCTTCATGGCCGCCGAATGAGCGGAATCAAACTCTGTCAGTCCCTTTTTCAGCAGCGCGATCGCTTCCTCCCGGGATTTTGGTTTGTCCTTGGGATTTTTGATGCCTTCGACAATGTCATCCACCTTTTGCCATTCAGCGTCGCCATTGGCGGCATGCAGGAATGAAGAAGCGGCCAGGAACAAAGTCGTGACCCCGATGCTGAGAAGGCGATGCGCGTTCATGAGTCATGACTAAACGTGAGACCGCCGCCTCACCAATCTTTTCACGTGAAGATTTCCGTCAATGACACCGGTGAGGCCTGGGAGAAAGGTCCTGAGATTATTCGGCGAGCAGCTTCGTGACCTTCTCTTTCATATCCTCAAAAGCATTCATGCTCACGACCACGCCCTTCTTGTTCAGCAGCCACATGGTGGGAATGGATTCGAGTTTGTATTTGAGGAAGAGCGCGTTCTCCGGGCCTTTGCCATCGAAGTACTGCGGCCATTCCATGCCCTTGTCTTTTACGAAGGCTTCCAGCTCGGCTTTGTCGGCATCGAGTGAAATGCCGATGACTTCGAAGCCCTTCGCATGCAGCTCCTTGTAGGTCTGCTGGACGATCGGCAGTTCTTCGACACAGGGGCCGCACCAGGTGGCCCAGAAGTCGATGAGGACGACCTTGCCCTGCAGTTTGCTCACATCCACCTCACGACCATCAAGAGCGGTGAACTTCAGTTCGAGTGGTTTCGTCCGGAGATTGATGTCAAACATCCTGTCCTCCACCATCTTGTTCAGCTTTTCGGTGGGGAAATCCTTCAGATGCTTCTCCGCCTGGGCGATCCATGCCGCTGCGTCGCCGCCTGGGGCGATCGCCGCGTCAGAAGCCATCATGACAAGGGTCAGGCTGGCCTGTGATTTTGTCTCGGGCTTGGCGTCTTCGGCTTTGAGGATGTCCGCGAGGCTGATGGGTTGTTGATCAGGGCCAGGGACATTCGCCATCTCGCGTATCCGTCCGAGCATGGAGTCAAAGAGCGCGACATCCCAGCGGGCGGGGTTGGCAGGTGAGGCCTTCATGGCGGCCTCATAGTTCGCATCAAACTCTTTGATGCTCTTCTTCAGCATCACCATCGCTTCATCGTCCGACTGCGGTTTCACCTTCGGATTTTTGATGCCTTCAATGACGTCGGTGACCTTTTTCCATGCGCCATCGCCGTCAGCAGCACGAAGAAAAGGGGAAGCGGTCAGGACGAGAGTCGTGACACCGAGGCAGAAAAAGCGGAGAGCGTTCATGAAAAAGGGAAAGTCTAAACGGATGAAATCCACACCACCAATCTTTTTACGCGAAGATTTCCGTCACGGCCCTCCCCTTCCCGTCTTCGGTGACGTAGAAGGGCCGGCCTTCGATTTCGAATTCCGTCTTCGGACTGATGCCCATGGCGGTCATGATGGTGGCATGCAGGTCCATGACGCTCACGGGATTTTTGGTGGCAATGAGAGGACGCTCGTCGGCGGTCTCGCCATACAGGTGGCCTTTATTCACGCCGCCGCCAAACATCACCACGCTGGTGCCGCCGGTGAAATGGCGGTGCAGACCGTAGTGCTTCATCTCACTGAGCGTATCGACTTTGAAGGTGGTCTGGTCGTTAGCGGTGGAGCCAGGTTTGCCTTCCATGAGCGCATCGCGGCTGAACTCGCTGGCAATGACGATGAGCGTGCGTTCCAGCAGCCCCTTCGCCTCCAGATCACGCACGAGCTGTGCGATGGGCAGGTCGATCTCCTTGTGCATGGCTTCCACGGTGGTGTGACCGTCTTTGTGCGTGTCCCATTGGAAGAAGGGCACGTATTCAGTGGTCACTTCGACGAAGCGTGTGCCCGCCTCGACCAATCGGCGGGCGAGAAGGCAGCCACGGCCAAAGCGGCCGGTGTCATACTTGGCGTAGCTCTCTTTGGGCTCCAGGGTGATGTCGAAGGCTTCGCGCTCCTTGGCGCTGAGCAGGCGGTAGGCGTTGTCCATGCTGCGCAGCATGGACTCCTGCTGGTAGTCGCTCATGAATTCGCGCTGCGGGCTTTGATCGACGAGCTTGCGGAAGAGACGGTCGCGATTGGCGAAACGATTCGCATCCATGCCCTTTGGTGGTTTCACCGACTGCGCGGCTTCTTCAGGAAACGGCAGGTTCATGGGGCCAAACTCGCTGCCAAAAAATCCGGCGGTGGTGAAGGCCTTCAGCTCTTCGCTTTCGCCCACGCCTTCAAGCCGCTGGCCGATATTGATGAATGCGGGCATCACGGCATTGCGCGGGCCCAGCACCTTGGCCATCCAGGAGCCGATGTGCGGGCATGCCACTGTCTGCGGCGGCACATAGCCGGTGTGCCAGTGAAACTGGTGCCGTGAATGCAAAATGCTGCCTAGGTCAGGCTGCACCGCGCTGCGGATCAGCGTGGCGCGGTCCATCACCTGCGCGATGTTTTCCAACCCCTGGCAGATTTTGATGCCATCCACGTTGGTGTTGATCGCGGGGAAGGTGCTGAGCATGCGCTTGACCTCCAACCCCTTCTCAAACGGCAGGTAACCCTTCGGATCAAACGTGTCCGGCGCCGCCATGCCGCCGGCCATCCAGAGCAGGATGCAGGCGTCGGCCTTGGCAGGAGGATGCGTCACCTTGTCACCCGTTTTTGCCCAGATGGCACGCGGCGCGCCGGTCATCCATGCCGCGGTGCTGGCGGCCGCGAGCTTCTTCAGGAAATCGCGGCGGATGAGATGCTCGGGGAGGGTGGGATCGATGTCGTGCATGACAGTACTCAAACGCTGCGAGATTCACTTCACTGGCGCATTTTTCTTTTTCGCCTGCCCTCTCGGTGGATCGCCCGGCATGCCGGAATGCATCTTTCCGGCCGAGGGATCGTGCGGACCTTCAGGCAGGGTCTTGGCCCATGCGGTGACTTGAGCAGAAAGCTTTTCAACCACCTCAGGATGGTGTTCGGCGAGGTTGTTGAGCTGGGCGAGGTCTTTGATGATGTCATAAAGCTCCACGCGGCTGCGATCAGGATTCATGAGCAATTTCCAATCACCATCGCGGATGGCGAGTTCGGGGCTGTGGTGAAAGGGTTCGCCGGCGATGTTGAACCGCCATTCCCACATGAGCGGGCGCGTGCGCGGACGTGAAGAGCCAAACAGGACATCGCTCACCTCCTCGCCATCCAGGGCATGATCGGCAGGGAGCGCTGCACCGGCGATCTTGCAGAGGGTCGGCAGCCAATCGACCCCAGCCATGACCGCTTTATCCTCGATGCGACCCGCAGGCACCTTGCCCGGCCAGCGCACAATGCCTGGCACACGAATGCCGCCTTCGTAGAGGCTGCGTTTGCGACCACGGAAGGGGCCAGCGCTGCCGACGCCGCTGTGGCCGGCATTGCCGATGTGGATGTCTTCGGGCCCATTATCGCTGCTGAACAGGATGAGCGTGTCCTTGTCCTTGCCGAGTTGTTCGAGTCCGGCGAACAAGCGCCCGATATGCGTGTCGAGGTCCGTCACACTCGCGGCGAAAATCTCCATGGCCGCAGCATGCGGGAAGTCTTTGCCGCCGGCGCGCAGGTGCGCATACGGCTTCAGTTGTTCAGGCGTCGGATTCAGCGTGGCATGGGGCACCAGCGTCCAGAGCTGGAGGTAAAAAGGCTTGTCGCCGGCCTGCTCGATGAACTTGAGCGATTCATCGACAAACACAGCCGTGGATTTGGCGCGAAAGTAAGGATCTCCTCCCGGTCCGTTCGCGCCGTCTTTTTCCGAAGTGCCGACAAAGTCGAAGCCGTAGGCGTCGATCGGCGGCCCGCCGGAGTTGTTGCCCAGATGCCACTTGCCGATGTGCGCGGTGGTGTAGCCAGCGGATTTCATCAAGCGCGCAGCATTCGGCACCTGCGGCTCCAGCCAGTTCGACATGCCACGCGCATCGTTTTGCTCCTTGGTGGCGTAGTGGCCATGGATGCGATGCCGCGCTGGATACTGACCGGTGAAAAAGGCGCAGCGGCTCGGCGAGCACACGGAGGCGTTCACATAAAACTGTGTGAACAGCGTACCTTGCCGGGCCATTTTGTCCAGGTTCGGGGTGCGGATGGTCCTGTTGCCATAACATCCGAGATCCCCCCAGCCGAGATCATCGGCCAGAATGAAAATAATGTTGGGCTTTTCGGCCGCCGAGGCGGCAGCAGTGAGGAGCAGGAAAAGGGCGAGAAAGCAGCGCATGGCAGCGGCAAACGATGCCGGAGGACTCAAACTGTCAGCAATGCACCCAAGATTCCATGATTGACGGGCGTCTTGCTATCGCCATCTCCATACTTGTGCTGATCAGTCTCCACCATCTGCTGTTTGTGCTTCTGCCCGTCGCTCTGACGGTGCGCCTGTACGTCAAACCACGACCGGCCACGACCGACGTGGCGAATGGCATCGC
>NZ_JBIPNG010000434.1:0-5686 GCF_044373815.1 Prosthecobacter sp.
CTCGACAAGATGGAACGTGCGTTTGATCGCGAGGGCGAACTCGGTGCGCTCGATCAATTTGAGTCCCAGGCGATGTCCCTGCTTACGAATGCACAGACGCGCGATGCTTTTGATGTGAGCCAAGAGGACGCCCAGACTCGTGACCGCTATGGACGGAATCGCTGGGGGCAGCAGCTGCTGCTCGCGCGGCGTCTGGTGGAGGCGGGTGTGGAGATCATCACCAGCAGCCTGCATGGTCCGCTGTGCGGTCGCACACAGGTGTGGGACGACCATGCGGTGGACCACCACATCTTTGAGGCGCTGCGATTCCGCATGGGAAACTATGATCAGGCGGTGTCCGCGCTGATCGAGGACATTTATGCAAGGGGTCTCGACAAACGCGTGCTCGTGGTCGTCACGGGTGAGTTTGGACGCACGCCGAAAATCACGTTTGACCGCAGCACGGGAGCGGGAGATGCCAGCGGACCTGCGGGCACGCTGCAGCCGGGCCGCGACCACTGGCCGCGGGCTTTTTCCAACATCTGGGCCGGTGGCGGCATCCAGACGGGGGCGGTCATTGGTGCCACGGACAAACGCGGCGAGGACGTGATCGAGCGGCCGTGCAGTGCGGGGGATTTTCTTGCGACGATCTATCACCATCTGGGCATTGATGCCTCCAAGGTCACGATCAATGACTTTAATGGCCGCCCGACGCCCATTGTCGATCATGGCCGGCCGATTCCTGGGTTGATGGGGTGAGTTTTGCCGAAGTATTGCTCGATAAAGAGATGCATCTCCGAGCGTAGGTTTCAGTGCATGTCATCCATCATTCAGCCCCCTTCTCTCGTTCGCTGCGCCGGTCCGCTGTCGCGGCGTAGTTTCATGCAGTTTGGATTGTCAGGAATGGCGACGCTGAGCTGGCCGGGCCTGCTGAAGCTGCGTGCTGAAAATGCGGCGAAGCCGAAGGGTGAACGCAAGTCCATCATCATGGTGTGGCTGCCGGGCGGTCAGTCGCACATTGACACCTATGATCCAAAGCCGGAGGCCAGCAGCGAGTATCGCGGGCCGTTCAAGACGATCAGCACCAAGGTGCCGGGCATGCAGTTCACTGAAATGCTGCCGATGAACGCGAAGATCGCGGACAAGTTCACGATTGTGCGCTCCATGAATCAATCGGCGGGTGGACATCCCGCAGGGACGATGCAGATGTTTTCCGGTGACAGTGACACGCGCGACAAGCCGAAGCCGCGCCTGCCTGACTGGATGTCTGTGGCGCACTACCTCCGGGCCAAGGATGGCGGCCGCGCAAACCCGCTGCCAAATTACATCGGGGTGCCTGCGGCATCGCCTGAGTATTCGAGTCCGGCGTATCTGGGCGACGCGTATGCGCCATTCGCGGTGAACGATGATCCGAACCGCCCGAGCTTTCAGGTGCCGAACATCGGCCTGGCTGATGAGTCGGAAAATCGCCGTCTCAGTGACCGCATCGTTTTGCGCAAGAGCTTGGACAAAATGGAGCGTGCATTTGATCGCGAGGGCGAACTCGGCGCGCTGGATGAATTTGAAGCGCAGGCGGCCACGCTGCTGACGAATCCTAAAACACGTGATGCTTTTGACCTGAGCAAGGAGGATGCAGCCATCCGTGATCGTTATGGACGCAATCGCTGGGGGCAGCAGCTTCTGCTGGCGCGTCGTCTCGTCGAATCGGGTGTGGAGATCGTCACCAGCAGTCTCAGCGGTCCTCTGTGCGGCCGGGTGAACAACTGGGACGACCATGCGGTGAACCAGCATCAGTTTGAAGCGTTGCGTTTCCGCATGCCAACCTACGACCGCGCGGTGTCCGCGTTGATCGAGGACATTTATGCGCGGGGTCTCGACAAACGCGTGCTCGTTGTCGTCACCGGGGAGTTTGGCCGCACGCCGAAGATCAGCTTTGACCGCAGCACGGGTGCGGGTGATGCCAGCGGACCCACCGGCACGCTTCAGCCCGGACGCGACCATTGGCCGCGTGCCTTCACCAATGTTTGGGCCGGCGGAGGCATCCAGACGGGTGGCATCATCGGTGCCAGTGACAAGCGCGGTGAAGATGTGGTCGAGCGCCCCTGCAACGCGAGCGACTTCCTTGCCACGATTTATCATCATCTCGGGATCGACTACTCGAAGGTCACCCTCAATGATCTCAACGGACGTCCGGTTCACATTGTGGAAAATGGCAGACCGATTGCGGAGTTGATCGCGTGATTATTTGCAGCCTTTGAGAGCGTAGAAGAGAGCCATGCATCCCCGCCCGGCACTTCTTCTTGGTCTTTGCTTCCTCATCTCCAGTGCGCAGGCGCAGGAGATCAAGGATGGCAGTTTTCCCATCGTCTCGAATCTCAAAGCCGGGGTGGCCAAGGTGGACATCACCCCGCCAGATGCGGCGGGATCCAAAATTGTCGGGCATGTGCGTCAGGTGAGCGGTGTCCGTGACCCGCTGCGTGCTGGAGTTTTGATCCTGGACGATGGCGAAACGAAAGCTGCCATCGTCACAATGGACACCATCGGTGCGTGGGATGACATGGTGAAGGATGCGCGTGCGCGCATCGAGGAGGAAACAGGTGTGCCATCCGCGAACATTCTTATCTCCGCCTCACACAATCACTCGGGGCCTGGGTACATGGAAAACATGCGGTGGGCGGCGGATTTGATCCGAAAGCTGGGGCTGGCTGCGAAGGAGGCTGCCGCCAGCATGAAGCCTGTAAACATCGGTTATGGCGAGGATCGCATCAGCTTTGGCATCAACCGCCGAAAAACGTACGATGGCCGTGCGGTGGTAAGTTTGAATCCCGATGGACCCAATGACAAGCGTGTGAAGGTGCTGCGCTTTGACGATGGCCACACGCTCACACCGCTGGCGGTCATTATGCATGCGGTCTGTCATCCATGTTTTTTTACCTGGGGCGACAAGGGCTCGCTGCCATATCCGAAGGGGTATCCGAAAATGAGCGCTGACTTCCCAGGAGAGGCACAGACGTTTGTGGAGATGTGCTACGCGCAAAAGACCAGCGCTTTGTTCATGCAGGGCTGTGCTGGAGACATACGGCCCAATCTGCCCGGGTATCCGTATCGCTGTGCTGATGAGGCAGACATCCAGTGGGCGGGCCGTGATCTCGGAGGCGCGGTGGCGCGTGCAGCGTCATTCAGCGTGACGCGTGAGCAACTGCGCAAACGCGAGACCTTTTACCCAATCCGTGTCGCCAGCGAGGTGGTGGAGCTTCCAGGCAAAGAACAGCCAGTGCGCGCTGAACTGATGGCGATGAAGATCGGCCCCTTTCTTCTGCTGACCATGCCGGGTGAGCCAATGGTGGAATACGGATTTAAACTTGAACAGGCCATCGCCAACCGGGCCACGCCCATCATCGTCGGCTATGCGAATGGAAACATCGGCTACATCGCCACGGCGGATGCCCATACGGTGGGTGGCTACGAGCCCAACTTGTCCAAGATCAAGCCCGAAGCTGAGGCGATCATTTTGAAGAAGCTTGGCGCTCTTGCTGATCGAGTGGTTGGTGATGTTTTTGAGAGTTTCTCGAAACATCCGAAGGATATGCAGAAGCGCGAAGCTGAAGAAAAGGCGCGCCTGCAGTCCGCGCCAGCCGGCAAACCCTGATCTCCTTATCATCATGACACATCCGCTCGTCTCTTATCCCCAGCTGCCCGACACACCGACTTCACATCTGCCATTCAGTCCCTGCGTGGTGGTGGGCGATTTGATTTTTGTGTCAGGCCAGGCCTCCGTGGATCAGGAGGGCAACATCGTCAGCGATACTTTCGAAGGGGAGTTTCGCCGCAGCATTGAAAATGTGCGCAAGGTTCTTGAAGCCGCAGGCAGCGATCTCGCCCACGTGGTGCAGACGCGTAACTATGTCCGCGATGCGGAGGACGTGCCGCTGTACAACCAGCTCTATCGTGAATACTTCCCGCAGCCTTCGCCTGCGCGCACCACGATCACGAACTGCCTGCCGCCCACACTGCGCTACGAGGTGGAGGCCGTGGCGGTACGCAAAGCCAACTGAACTGCTTATGAACAACGACGAAGCAGCACGCCGTGCCTACTGGGCGGATCAAATGGAGCAAGGCTATGCGATTGTGCAGAAGCTGATCGAGTTTCCGGTCAATGAATGTGGCGAACGGTTTGCCTCGATCCCTGATGCCGCTGCGGCGGCGAATGTGGAGATGCTGTTTTCCACCAGCAAGATCGCCGGGGATCTGGACCGCGTTTACTTCCTGCGCGAGAGCCTTGTGCGAGATGTCATCACCATCGGGCGTGAGATGAACGAGCGTGGCTGGATTTTGAAAATTGAGGACGGTTTTCGCTCGCTGGACATGCAGCGGCAGCTGGTGCGCAAGCCGTCGGTTTTTGATACGGTTTTGAAGAAGTGCATCTGGGAGCTCGGAGGAGAGATCCCGAGCACGGAGATGATGTTTCGGCGTGCCATTGTGCTGACGGCCAACATGCCCAAGATCGGTGCGCACATGTCGGGCTCGGCCATCGACATTTCGGTTTTTCGTCGTGATGACCGCACCGAGGTGTGGCGTGGCTATCCGTATCTCGAAATGAGCGAATGCACGCCGATGAGGTCGCCTTTTGTCGAGCCCGAGCACGTCGCCACACGGCTGGAGATCGCGGCGATGATGGAAAAGCATGGCTTCATTCATTTCCCGTTCGAGTTCTGGCACTTCGATAAGGATGATGCCGGGATGCACATCCTGACTGGGAATCCCGCGCCCTGCCGCTTTGGCCCGGTGAACTGGGATCCACGTACCAACGAAATCACGCCTGTCTCAGATCCACTCACCTTGCTCAATCCGCTGCCGGTCATTGAAAAAGAAATCGCCGCTGCCTTGGAACGCGTCCGCAATGCATAACTTTATGAAACCACTCCACTTGCTTCTTCTGCTGCCAGCTTTCGCTGCGCTCGGGGCTCCTCCAGCTGCACCGACCAAATCACCGGATGTGCCAGCGCAATTGCCGCCGCAGATCGAAACGTTGCAGCCGGGCGTCAAACTCACGCTGCTCGCGGAGCATCCGGATCTGGTCACGCCGACTGGCATCGCTGTGGATAAAAACGGGAACATCTATTCGATTTCCTGCCACACGCATTTCCGGCCGGAAGACTACGACGGGCCGGTGCATGATGAGGTGCTGGTCTTTGATGCGAACGGCAAGAACCGCCGGGTGTTTTACAACAAGACCGATGCCACCATGCATGTGGAGATCGGGCCGGATGGCTGGATTTACCTTGCGGAGCGGGACCGCGTGCTGCGTGTGAAGGACACCAATGGTGATGGCGTAGGGGATGTGGAGGAGAATCTGGCCACGCTCGATTCCGTGGCGGACTATCCGCACAATGGTCTTAGCGGCATGTCGTGGCATCCTGACGGCGGCCTTGTCTTCTCACTCGGTGAGAATTTTGGCAAGGACTGGACGCTCACAGCCAAGGATGGATCCAAGGTCAGCGGACGTGGTGAGGGCGGGGTGTTTCGCTGCACGGCGGATGGTTCGCAGATGCGCCGCATCGCCCGGGGTTTCTGGAATCCCTTTGGATTGATGGTGCGCAAAGATGGTGAGATCTTTGCTGCTGAAAATGATCCCGGCAGCCGCCCGCCGTGCCGGTTGTTGTATGTCGTGGAAGGCGCGGACTACGGTTTCCAGTGGGTGTATGGC
>NZ_JBIPNG010000435.1:0-5663 GCF_044373815.1 Prosthecobacter sp.
ATCTGGAAGACGCGCGGGACATCGTGCAGGACGTGTTTTTAAAGCTGAGCCAGCACCTGCCCACTCTCGATCACGAGCGGCTGGCCCCCTGGCTCTTCACCGTCTGCCGCAACCGCGCCCTGGACCATCACCGCAAACATCAACGCCTCGTTGTTATGGAAACAGAAACACTCGATCTCGAAACCTCCGCTGATCCCGCGCCGAATGACGCGATGGAGCAGCGGGAGACGGCCACGGCGCTGCGTGAACTCATCGAAACACTGCCGGTGCGACAGCGCGAGGCGGTGCGTCTGAAGTTCATCGCCGGACTGGACTACCAGCAGATCAGCGCGGCGATGCAGACGAGCATCGGCAACGTGGGCTACCTGATCCACCACGGCGTGGCCGCGCTGAAAACGAAGTGGCAGGCGCATGACGCGCCGCCGGCGCAGAAACTGAAACACGCCATCGCTTAAAACCCCTTACTTATTTTTTAGATCATGAAACCGGAACACATCACCGCCTGGGCGCTGGATGAAGCCAGCGCCGAAGAACGCCAGCAGCTGGAGGCGGCGCTGCTAGAGAATCCGCAGGACAAAGAGAAGGCGGATGAGACGAAAGCTTTCTGTGACTTTCTGCTGAGCGAACTGCGGGATGACTCCCTGGCGCTGACCGACAAGCAGCGCGAACGCCTCGTCGCGCAGGCAGCCAATCCTCAGGCTGTGGAGTCATCGTCCCAAGTGCCCACTGCAAGCGGAGCGCCCGCACAAACTCCTGCGGTAAGTGGGAAGTCAGGCAAGACAACTCGGTGGAACATCGGCGTCATCGTCCGCCTCTCCCTGGCCGCGTGCGCGGTGCTGGGCGGGTTTTGGACGTGGCAGGCTTATTCCTCCAGAAAGAGCGAAACGCGTGCCGTCGCCGTCGTGGCGGAGAAGCCGGGCATCAAGGTGCAGCTCGCGCCGAAGCCCGAGGCAAAGAAGAAAGCAGGGCAGGGGCCTGAGGCACGACTGCTGGCGGTCACGCCGGTGAAGCCTGTGATCGTGGCGGAGCAGCCTGCGGCGAAACCGCTTTCGCCAATGCCGAAATCCGCACCTGTGGCCGCAGTGGGTGCGCTGACCGTGAACAAGGACCAGCGTGCAATGAGCCCCGGCGATGTGGAACGGCTGAAGCGGGTGCAGGATGAGAACGCGTATGGCCTGAATTTTGGCGGAGTCTTGAAGACTCCCGAGACGGTCGGTCTGGTCGTGGCGGGGACGGGTGTGACTTCGCAGAAGGTGGCGCCTGCCTTGGCGGGCGCTGCGCTGGGGCTCACGAATGGCAGCGCTCAGGTTGCGGGTGGCAATGTCAGCATGCCGGTGGATGCAGGCCGTCTGACCGTGAATGGCGGCACCGCTTTAACGGTCGGGGGCGCGGTTTCTGGCTCAACAGCAACGGGCAGCGTTTTGAAGATGATTCCGGACGCCAAGGATCTGCTGAAGCAAACTCAGGAGCGGCAGGCTGCGAGCTTGAGTTTGAAAGCTGGGTTCTATCCTCCGCAGCGGGCAGTCTTTGCTCTGGCCTCCGAACGCATGGAGATTGATGGCTTCATCAATTTGTACGTCCCCACATTGGAGGAAATGGGAAACCGATTCACGGGGGCGCTCGGCCGCCGGGTTCTCGTGACACCTCAAAAGACAGGGCTTGTCGGTTGTTTGCTTCCAGGTATGGGGATGCTGGGGTCGAATGACTACGAAAACATTTACGGTGGGACGCTCCAAGTCAGACCTCAGGTGCTGGGTGCGAATGGCTGGCCTCCGATGTCTCTTGCACAAGCGGGGGTGATTGCCTCGCCTGTAGCTCTTGATAGGGCGGGATCGCTGACGAATTATCAAGCGAGCCTGGCCTTCGGAGACATCGGTTTGCACAACCTTGGCAGTGCCTCGGTGGTGTTGAGAGCTGCGAGCGTAAGCACTGGCAGCATCATGGTTCAGTCAGGCGCTCCTCTCACGATCAATGCCATCCTGCAGGACCGCTGGCCTTTTTATACAGTGTCCTCCGCTTTCTCTATCGGAGACAAATATTTCAAAGGTATTGGCAACAGCTTGCCCATGTACGGATGGATCCCGTTGCCGCCGGATGTGAATGCGAAGTCACCCGGGGTGATTTCTTTCGCCACAGCCGCCCAATCGCACCTCATTGACCGGCCCAGCGTCGGTGGCTTCTCTGCGACACTCGCGGATGCCTCCCAGGTGAGTGACTTGCAGGCGGCGGTTTTCAACGTGACTGCATTGAGCAAGTACTCCAGCGATGCGAGTGCCGTGCTGGGCTCCGGGGCTGTGGTGGTGAATGGCGGTGTGCTCAGCTCCTCCGGCACGCAGAAGCCTCTGGACCTGATGGGCGCGCCGGTGGTCACGACGAAGTCTGGGACGCGGGCCACGATGGAGGTGACACGTGAGTTTGTTTATGCAGGTCCCATCGAACTTCCTCGCAGGTCTTCCATCCAATTTGACGGGTCATCGGCTGCTGCTCTGGCGGATGCGCCTGCTGTGCAGGCTGGAATGCCTGCGGATGCGGGGGCTTTGACCGTCAATGGAAATGTGGCGGCGGCTTCGACTTCTGCGGCCACGGGGACGAGTACGCTCACGGGAGAGGTGCAGATGATTTCCGGGCAGCCTTACGCCGTGGTGGCACCGGCGCAGCAGCTGGCGCTCACGATCACGGGTGGCACTACGGTTTCAACCCGGGCTGAACCTATGATGGCCGTTCGTAACCTTACGGGAATACGGGGAGGAATACGGGCATACCAGGGAGCCAATAGATTTGTGGTTGGTGATATGATTGGGGCGGCTTGGAACTATGCTGCCGGGGGGGCGAATTCGCTGACGGTGGGGAGTGTGGATTCAGGAGCTCCCTTTGGAAGGAGATATGGGGCCACGCTGGATCTGGGCGGTGCCTCGAACTACACGGGTGACAGCACGTTCAGTGGCGGTGTCACGGTCAACTCTGGCAGTGGCACGACCTACAGCGGAGTTGTGAGTCCGCCTGCGAAGCCTGCTCAGGGGGGGGCACTGACCCTTGCAAGCAGTGCTTCTGCGGCGCCGAGGGAAGGCGAGACGTTTGGTGGGACGGTATCTGGATCAGGAGCCATGACCAAAACTGGCGCGGGCACGATGGTCCTGGGAGGTGCCAACACCTACACCGGCGGGACGACGATCAATGGCGGCGTATTGAGTGTGTCCAATGGGGCATCGATGCCGAGAGGTGACGCGTTTGCTCCGCTGATGGATGAACCAGCACCGATGAACCGCACTGCGGGCGTGGTATTCAATAATAACGGTGGTATGGTGGCAGGTGCAGCGCCTGCTGCCGCACCGGCTTCGCCTCCGGTATTAGTCTTCGGCGGATCGGCAACAACGGTCCGCCAAGACGTCACGACCTTCACCACAGGCGGACCGGGCGTGCAGAAACCCCAGGCAGGGGCTGCGGGTGGCAATGTGAGCTCCACCACGGCTGCACCTGCCAGTCCGGTCACGTTTAATTCGTCGGCTGCTGTTGCCATGGATCTGCCGATGGTGATGAATCCAACAAAGGCGGCTCAGGAGAAAGAACACTATGACCCGAAGCGGTCCAAGATGCTGGCCCAGATAACAGAGACATGGGAAGAGAAGCTGCCGATGCTAGTGCAGTCGGGTCAGGTCGTGCTGGGCAAGGATGTGAAGAATGATGCCTTCTATCTCGGAAACACTGCCATGCCTGAGGAGAGCAAGCCCGCGCCGCAACTCCAGCCGGGCACCGGCGAATCCTACACCCGCATCATCGAAAACGAACTCAAGGACGTGGCGCGTGAGCCCCTGTCCACGCTGTCGATCGATGTGGACACGGCGTCGTATGCGAACGTACGGCGCTTCCTGAACCAGAACATGATCCCGCCGCCGGATGCGGTGCGCATTGAGGAACTGGTGAATTATTTCCCCACGGCGGAAGAAGGCCCCGCGCATGATGCGAAGGAACCCTTCGGTGTGCGCGTGGAGCTGGCACCGTGCCCCTGGCAGCCGGTGCACCGGCTGGCACGCATCGCCATCAAAGGCCGTGAGATGGACAAGGACCGCAAGGCGAGCAATCTGGTCTTCCTGGTGGATGTGTCGGGCTCGATGAATGAGCCTGCCAAGCTGCCGCTGGTTCAGCAGTCTCTGCGCATGCTCACGGAGCAGCTCGGAGAAGGGGACCGCGTGACGATGGTGGTCTATGCGGGCAGCAGCGGCGTGGTGCTGCCGCCGACTAGCGGAGAGAAGAAGGAGGAGATCCTGGGCGCGATCAACCGGCTGAGCGCGGGCGGCAGCACGCATGGCAGCGCGGGCATCAAGCTGGCGTATGAGCAGGCCGTGGCCGGATTCATCAAGGGCGGCGTGAACCGCGTGATCCTCTGCACGGACGGTGATTTCAATGTGGGCGTGAGCTCGCCGGAGGAGCTGGAAAAACTCATCAAGCACAAGGCGAAGACGGGTGTCTTTCTCAGCGTGCTGGGCTTTGGCAGCGGCAATCTGAAGGACCGCACCATGGAAACCCTGGCCGACAAAGGCAATGGCAACTACGCCTACATCGACAGCCTGAGCGAGGCGCGCAAGGTGCTGGTGGAGCAGATGAGCGGCACGCTGGTGACCATCGCCAAAGACGTGAAAATTCAGGTGGAGTTTAATCCTGCGGCGGTGCGGAGTTATCGGCTCATCGGTTATGAAAACCGACTGCTGGCCAAGGAGGACTTCAACGATGATACGAAGGATGCGGGTGAGATCGGCGCAGGTCACAGCGTGGTGGCCTTGTATGAGATCGTGCCTGCGAATCTGCCCGCTGGCGCGGAGGGTCGCCCTGCCGTGGACAGCTTGAAGTATCAGGCCCCGGCGGTCTCACCTGCGCAACTGGCGGAAGCGGCGAAGAGTGGGGAGATGATGACGGTGAAGCTGCGCTACAAGGAGCCTGAGAGCGATCTGAGCAAGCTCATCGAAGTGCCCACCAAAGACGACGGCAAGACACTCACCGCGAGCAGCGAGGAGTACAAATTCAGCGCCGCCGTGGCGGGCTTTGGCCTGCTGCTGCGCGACTCCAGCTACAAAGGCTCGCTGAGCTGGGAAACCGTGCGCCGCCTGGCGCTGGATGGCAAAGGCGCGGACAAGCAGGGCTATCGCGGCGAGTTCCTGCAGCTGATTGATAAAGCGCGGGGGCTGAAGGAAACTCGGTAGGAATGGGGGATGTGTGGCAGGTAGTACGACAGGCACTCCTGCCTGTCGATCAGCGTTTCGCCAAAACCCATAGCCTGCAAGCCACGCTCTCACACCGCCGCAGCCGTCTGACGCTTTCGCTATCCCTTTAAAACTCGGTGACTGCCCGAGGAATGGCGGTGCCGCTGGCCGACAGACAGGAGTGTCTGTCGTACTTCAGAAGTCCGAACCCAATCATCACACCGCAGAGGTTGGAACGCCGCAGAGATTGTCTCTGAAAAATCTCTGCGGCGTTCCAACCTCTGCGGTATAAAATCTGGGCGCTCCGAATGCCCGCCTTTTCTCCGCAAGAAATGCCGGGGAACACTGTAGTTTTTCCCCCTCATCTGTGCCTGAACTCTGCATGCCGCGCTACGTCCTGATCGCCCCCATTTTTTGCCTCTCACTCACTGCGGCCTCCCTCTTGCATGGGGCGGATGCAGCGGCGCT
>NZ_JBIPNG010000436.1:0-5639 GCF_044373815.1 Prosthecobacter sp.
CAGGCCGGGGTCCATGCCACCGTCCGGCAGATGGTGGATGCAGGCGTGGACGAGTTGCTCGCGGAAACCAGCAGCCTTCAGGCCGGCCTCATCATCCTCGGCGCCCACCCGCATAGCACACTCTACCACCTCATCATAGGCAGCTTGGCGGATGATGTTTTGAAACACGCGCATTGCCCCGTGCTCGTCGTGCCGGAACCGGCGCAGACACCCTGAAGGCCTTCTCAAGGCCCCGCCCGCTGCACAAAATCGGACCCAAACACGCCACCGCACGCAGAGCGCCCCGTCTCCCTGCATGGTAGGTTCTCACAGCAGGCTTCCCATCAACCTTAACCACCAAATCACCATGATTGCCAAATTTGAAATCGAATATGTCATCCACCCGCAGCACAACCATCGTGTGGACACTCACCGCACGGACGATCCCGTCGAAGCTGAGGACTTCCTCATGAACCTCCTCGTCGTCGGCGCACGTATCAACGCAATCAAGCATGAGGGAGCCGAACTCGAAGCCGGGCAGACAGATCGCATGCTGCGCGTCGCCGCAGAGCGTCTCGCCTCGCGCCTTCTTGGCAGATCACTCGATCTGGACTCGGTGCAGGTAAAGCATCGCTTCGGTTTCGCCGCCTGATCCATTGCCACCCCTATGAAACTCAAGCTGTTCTCCGCCATGACGGCGTTGTTGGGATTCACATCCTGCATGCAGATGGAGCCCCCGCAGCAGGTGGACTTTGTGACCGAAGTGAAACCTCTGCTCGAAACACGCTGCCTGGAGTGCCATCAGCACCAGTACGTCTGCGCAGGGTTGAATCTCGAAACACGCAAGCTCGCCATGAAAGGCGGCCGCACCGGTGCGGTGATCATACCCGGCTCGCCGCACCAAAGCCTTCTCTACAAAGTACTGCTGCTTGGGCACGAAAGCCCCGTGGCCATGCCACCAACACCCGATGGAGTGGAGAGCGAGGAACTGCAACTTCTCCACGACTGGATCAAACAAGGCGCAAACTGGCCCGAGGGTGTGCGTCTGGTGCCACCTCAGGAATGGAAGAAATCCCATACCTGATTCACCCATGGCCCGCAGATCCTGTCCCTTGTCCAAGGTTTACCGCCTGCTGGAGCCAGGCCCGGTCGTCCTCGTGACGACAGCCCACAAGGACCGCCGCGACATCATGACGCTGTCGTGGCACATGATGCTTGAGTTTGAGCCCCCGCTGGTTGCCGTCGTCATGAGCGACCGCAACCATTCCTTCGCCCTGCTCAAAGCCAGCAAAGAATGCGTCATCAACATCCCCACCGTGGAGCTGGCGGAAAAGGTCGTGGGCTGCGGCAATACCACGGGTGCGAAGATCGACAAATTCAAACGTTTCAGCCTCACGCCGCTCCCTGCCAAAAAGGTCGGCGCACCGCTCATCGCCGAGTGCCATGCCAGCCTCGAGTGCCGGGTGGTGGACACCCGGATGGTCTCTAAATACTCACTCTTCGTCCTCGAAGTCGTCCAGGCATGGATTGATCCCACCGTGAAAAATCCCCGCACCCTGCATCATCGCGGCTACGGCAGATTCATGGTCGCCGGAGAAACGATCAAACTGAAATCGAAGATGAAATAGCCTTCACAATCTGCGCATTTCCACTGGGCTTTCCACTGACTTCAGCCACACTGGCCTACGAATGACTGACTACTCCGGCATGACCAAAGCTGAGCTCATTGAACGGCTCAAACTCCTCGATGCAGACCACCTGCCCGGAGCCAGTCCCACCGACGGGCAGCACATTCTGGTCAAGGAGTTGATCGATCTCAAGGCCGCCCTCGACGCCCATTCCATCGTCGCCACCACAGACGCACGCGGCATCATCACCTATGTGAACGACAAGTTCTGCGAGATCTCCAAATACAGCCGCAGCGAGCTCCTCGGCCAGGACCACCGCATCATCAATTCCGGCCATCATTCCAAAGAGTTCTTCCACGACCTCTGGTCCACCATCGGCCATGGCAAAACATGGAAAGGCGAAATCCGCAACCGCGCCAAAGACGGCAGCATCTACTGGGTGCACACCACGATCTTCCCCTTCGTGGACGCCATCGGCAAGCCCCAGCAATACATCGCCATCCGCACCGATATCACCCAGCGCAAGCGCGACGAAGAAAAGCTCGCCGAACTCGCGCAGACCCTCGCCGAAAAGAATAAGGAACTGGAGGCCATCGTCTACGTGGCATCACACGATCTGCGCTCCCCTCTGGTGAACATCCAGGGCTTCAGCCGCGAGCTCGCGCGCACCTGCGAAACTCTGCACAAAACGCTCGCTGCCACCCCAGACACCACGGTGCCAAAAGCCGACCTGCGTCTCGCCATCGAGGAAGACATCCCTGAGTCTCTCGGCTTCATCCAGGCAGGCGTCTCCAAAATCGACTCCCTGCTCAAAGGCCTGCTGCGCTTCTCACGCCTTGGCCGCGCGGCCCTCACGGTCGAGCCCTTGTCCATGCACGAGATGATCCGGCACATCGCCCACGCCATGGAGTTCCAGCTCCAGCAGGCCGGTGCCCGGCTCGACATCAGCGCGCTTCCCGACTGCCTCGGCGACGCCACGCAGATCAACCAGGTTTTCTCCAACCTCCTAGACAACGCCATCAAGTACCTCGATCCCGCGCGTGCCGGACTCATCAGCATCACTGGCAGGGTGGAGGGAACCCACGTGACCTACGAGGTCAAAGACAACGGCATCGGCATCGCCCCCGCCCACCAGCAGAAAGCATTCGAAATTTTCCACCGGCTGAACCCCGCGCACAGCAATGGAGAAGGTCTCGGCCTCACCATCGCCCAGCGCATCCTGGAGCGCTTGGATGGCAAGATCTGGGTCGAGTCCAGCCCGGATCATGGCAGCACCTTTTTTGTCAGCTTGCCAGCAATACCCACCAAGTCTAAGCGTTGATCATGACAGAAGAGGTAGTGATAATCATCGCCGAAGATGACGCTGGGCACGCACGGCTCATCCAAAAAAACCTGGGCCGCGTAGGCCTGCACAATCCCGTTCAATTCTTCGAGAACGGCCAGGATGTCCTCGATTTCCTCTTCCGCCGTGGCCCCGGACCGCATCGCAAAAGCGACACCGCCTACCTCCTGATGCTGGACATCCGCATGCCCAAGGTGGACGGCGTCGAAGCCCTGCGCCAGATCAAGGAAGACCCCTCCCTGCGCAAGCTTCCCGTCATCATGCTCACCACCACCGATGACCCACGCGAGATCGAGCGCTGCCACCTGCTCGGCTGCAACAGCTACATCGTCAAACCCGTGGACTATGACAAATTTGCCGAAGCCATCAAGCAGCTCGGCCTCTTCGTCTCCCTCGTCCAGGTGCCTGAGATCAACGGCCAGCCCTGATCCCCGTCATGTCCGCCACTCAGCCGCCAGTCACAGTCCTAGTAGTGGATGATGATCCCGGGCTGACTCGTTTGATCGAGCGCGAACTCCGTCGTGAAGGTTTTCAAACGGCCGGCGTCGGCTCAGGTTTGGATGCCACTGAATGGCTGAAGCATCACCGCGCAGACCTCCTGCTGCTTGATCTGAAGCTCCCAGACATGGAAGGCCCCGCTCTCATCGAATCCATGGTCGCCATGGGCCGCTCCGTCCCCTTCATCATCATCACCGGTCAGGGCGATGAACGTGTGGCCGTGGACATGATGAAGCGCGGCGCTCTCGATTATCTCGTCAAAGACGTGAACTTCATCGAGTTCGTACCCACGGTCGTTCGCCGTGCGCTCTCCCAGCTCGACAAAGAACACCGCCTCGCCGCTGCCGAAGCGGATCGCCAGCGTCTGGAGCAGGAGATCCTCCACATCTCCGAGCTTGAGCAGGAGCGCATCGGCCGGGATCTCCATGATGATCTGGGCCAGCAGCTCGCCGGCCTCAGCATCATGGCCACCATGCTCAGCCGCAGCCTCGCCAGCCGTGCCGCGCCCGAAGTGCCTGAAGCCGCCAAGATCACAGAGCTCCTGAAAAAGACCGTCGCCATGACCCGCAGCCTGGCACGCGGACTCCACCCCGTGGCCTCGGAGCCAGACGGCCTCATGTCCGCCTTGCACGATCTTGCCGCACGCATGACCGGCTTGTTCCATATCGACTGCCAGTTCGAATGCTCCAGGGCGGTTCAGATGAATGACAACACGGCGGCCACCCACCTCTATCGCATCGCCCAGGAATCCGTGAGCAATGGCGTCAAGCATGGCTGCGCAAAGCATGTGCGCATCGGACTAATTTCAGATTTGGAAACCCTCACTCTCACCATCAAAGATGATGGCGTCGGCATCGGTACGCTCGATCCGCAGCGGCAGGGCATGGGCCTGCGCATCATGCATTACCGTGCAGGCATGATCGGTGCCAGCATCGCCATTGAGAAGCAGCGCAGCGGCGGCACCCGCGTCACCTGCAGCCTGCCCAAGGAGCAAAACGGGGCCACGAATTCGTAAGACCTGTAATGCATTTCGCCGCAGGTGTGGTATCATGTTTCCATGAGCACCACTCTCCAACCGGTGCCGACTCAAGAAAGCCGGATCCCCAGACGCGACACTGCCGCCTGGAAGGCCATAGTCATCAAGTATCAGCAGCCCTCTCTCGGGCGCGCCATCTGGCAGTTGGTCGACACCCTCGTCCCCTATGCAGCTCTGTGGTATTTGATGTACCTCAGCCTCTCCTATTCCTACTGGCTCACCTTCGCCCTCGCGGCCCTGGCTGGCCTCTTCCTCATCCGCATTTTCATCATCTTCCACGACTGCGGACATGGCTCGTTCTTCAAGTCACGTCTCGCCAATGACATCGTCGGTTTCATCACCGGCGTGCTCACGCTCACTCCCTATTACCACTGGCGCTGGGAGCATTCCATCCACCACGCCACCGCCGGTTCGCTGGATCGGCGCGGCACCGGAGACGTGTGGACCATGACCGTGGAGGAATACCTCAAAGCATCCCGCTGGAAACGCTTCGCCTACCGTCTCGCGCGCAATCCCTTCGTCCTCTTTGGCATCGCTCCCATTTACTTGTTCATGATCGAGCAGCGCTTTGTCTCCCCCAATGCCAGCCCGCGTGAGCGCTGGTCCGTTTACTGGATGAACGTGGCCATCCTCGGCGTCGCCGCACTGCTGAGCTGGGCCTTTGGCATCCTGCCTTACATCCTCATCCACATCACCATCGAGATGGTCGGCGGTGGCATCGGCATCTGGATGTTCTACGTGCAGCACCAGTTTGAAGACGCCTACTGGGAGCGCGATGAAAACTGGGACTACACCGCAGCCGCCCTTCAGGGCAGCTCCTTCTACAAGCTCCCTCGCATCCTCCAGTGGTTCTCCGGCAACATCGGCTTCCACCACATCCACCACCTCAGCCCGCGCATCCCCAACTACAATCTGGAACGCTGCCACAAGGCCGATCCCATGTTCCAAGAGGTCAAGCCCATCACCCTCTTCTCCAGCCTCCGCTCCCTCTCACTCCGCCTTTGGGATGAGCAACTCGGCAGGCTCGTCGGCTACCGCCACATGAGACAAGTGCGCAAAGAACGCGCGCAAAAATAACACGGGCCTTCGGCAAGGCGGCAACGGCCGCAGAGCAATGTTTTTGCTTCATCTCCCGCTCCCGACCTGCTCCATGTCA
>NZ_JBIPNG010000437.1:0-5633 GCF_044373815.1 Prosthecobacter sp.
GGATCCCAGACGCATGGTGCCACCAAGCTGCTTCACCTTCTTCTGCTCCTCCATCAGGCTGATGACCGGATGCGGAGTGGTCTTGTCAAACTCGGTGCTGGTAGCGCCCTTCAGGCCGCAGACATTGCGCGCAAACTCAATGACGGCGATCTGCATGCCGAGGCAGATGCCAAAGTAAGGAATGCCCTTTTCACGGGCATAGCGGGCAGCCGTCACCTTCCCTTCCGTGCCACGGTCACCGAATCCACCGGGAATGAGGATGCCCTGCAAACCCGTGAGATAAAGTTCAGGACCGGCCTTTTCAATGCTCTCGGCATCGACGCGGATGATGTCCACCTTGCAGTCGTGGGAGGCACCGGCATGCGTGAGAGATTCGTAGATGCTCTTGTAGGCATCCTGCAGTTCGATGTATTTGCCCACGACCCCGATGCGCACATGGTGCGTGGGGTGAATGACGCGCTGCACAAAGTTGCGCCAGCGGGTGAGATCCGGCTGCGGGGTGGTGAGATTAAGCAGGCGGCAGACGTTGTCGTCCAGCCGCTCTTCATGCAGCTTCAAAGGCACCTCATAGATCGTGTGCTTCACGTCGCGCACCTCGACCACGGCCTCGATGGGCACGTTGCCAAACAGGGAGATTTTTTCGCGCACATCCAGATCCAGCGGATGCTCGGTACGGCAGAGAATGATGTGCGGGGCGATACCGATCTCGCGCAGCTTCGCGATGCTCTGCTGCGTGGGCTTCGTCTTCAGCTCCTGCGCAGCCTTGATGTAAGGCACCAGTGTCGCGTGAATGTAGAGCACATTCCCAGCACCCACCTCATGGCCAAACTGACGGATCGCTTCCAGGAAAGGCAGACCTTCGATGTCACCCACAGTGCCGCCGATTTCAGTGATAATGACGTCTCCGCCCATCTTCTCCGCGACCTCGTGCATGCGCGCCTTGATCTCGTTGGTCACGTGCGGGATCACCTGCACCGTGCGCCCCTGGTATTTCCCGGCGCGCTCCTTGTCCAGCACGCTCTGATACACCTGACCGGAGGTAAGGTTGTTCAGCTTGGAAAGATTCGTGTGGGTGAAACGCTCGTAGTGGCCCAGGTCCAGATCGGTCTCCGCGCCGTCATCCAGCACATACACCTCTCCATGCTCGTACGGGTTCATCGTACCGGGGTCGATGTTCAGGTACGGGTCAAATTTCTGCATGATGACCCGCAGGCCACGGAGTTCGAGCAGCGTGCCCAGAGAGGAGGCGGCAAGCCCCTTGCCAAGTGAACTAACGACGCCGCCTGTGACAAAAATGTATTTCATGGATTCTCTTCGGTTGGAGGTTGTCGGGGCGCAGTTCAAGAAGATTGTTTTTGAAGATGCTTTTCAATCGCGTCGGCCTGCTCCGGCGTATCCACGCCGGGCGAGAGTTCGTCCGTCAGCACCACACGAATTCGGGAGCCGTTTTCCAGCGCACGGAGCTGCTCCAGAGACTCCGTCTGCTCCAGCCGCGAAGGCGGCCATGCCACAAACTGGAAGAGGAAGCTGCGCTGAAAGCCATAGATGCCCAGATGGCGGTAGCTGCGCGGCCAAGCCTCAGGATTACGCAGGTACGGCAGCGGCGAGCGCGAAAAATACAGCGCATCTCCCTGCGTGTCGAAGATGACTTTGACCACATTGGGGTCATTGATCTGCGCCACATCTTGAATCGGCGCGGCAGCAGTGATCATCTTCACACCTGGGTCGTCGCGCAGCGTGCGGGCCAGTTCATCAATCAGAGCCGGTGAGATCAGCGGCTCGTCCCCCTGCACATTGATGATAACCCGGTGGTCCGGGTACGAATTCGCCGCCTCGGCGATGCGATCCGTGCCGCTCGGATGCTCCGGGGCAGTCAGGACAAATTTCGCCCCAAATCCAGCCGCAGCCTCCGCAATCCGGGCGTCATCCGTGGCGATGATCACGTCGTCGATCTGCCGACACTCCTGACAGCGCTCCCAGACGTGCTGGACGAGCGGTTTGCCGGCGATGAGGTGGAGCGGTTTGCCTGGGAAGCGGGTGGAACCCCAGCGGGCAGGAATGGCTACGAGGGTGCGTGAAGAGTCGGTGGTTGCCAAGGTGTGGTGGTGACGAGCAGGTTCCCCTGAGATGACGCGGAAGAGCGGACGATGCAAGGGAGATTTGAGCGCTCATGCGGCAGCCCTCGGTCAATGGCCTGCCCTCTCCCCGTGGGGAGCTTCACCCAGACGCAAAAAACCCGCAGATCAGCCTGATCTGCGGGTTTTGGAAAGGGTGCATTTCGCAGCGATTTCCCCGAAACTCAGGGAACTGCGGATGCCGGGCTTACTTGACGTGAGCCGAGACGAGCTTCGTCATCTCAAACATCGTCACCTGGCTCTTGCCACCAAAGACAGCCTTCAGCGCCTCATCAGCATTGATGTTGGTCTTCTTGGCCTGGTCCTGCAGACCGTTCTTCTTGATGTATTCCCACAGCTTCTTGGTCATTTCGCCGCGGGAGAGCGGTGTGGAGCCGATCACTTTCGCGAGAATCTCATCCGGTTGGACGGGTTTGCTGAGGGCTGGGTTCAGTTTGCGGGCGGGTTTCGGATTGGTTGAGTCAGACATGGGGGTAAATGCTGGCCGAATTTTGCCCTACGGTCAACCTCCGTGATGCATCGGATTGATCCGAGGTGATAATTATAACGTTTTCTGCAATATTAAGACTCAATAGGCCATCCGCGTAGCAAGCCCGCACTCAGCCCTACGCCTACAGCTCGGCTTTGGCCCCTGTATCCCGCCCAGCCTCCAGCATCCGCACGCTCTTCTCCACCAGCGGCAGCCACAGGCTCACCCGCGTTCCCAGCCCCTCTCGGCTTTCGATGTCGATCTCCCCGCCATGCTCACGGATGATGCGGCGGACGATCAGCAGCCCCAGGCCCGTGCCCGTGGTGCGGGTCGTGGAAAAGGGCTGGAAGAGCTTGCCCATCTGCTCCGCATTGATCCCCTTCCCCGTGTCCTCAAAGCTCAGGCGCACCTCGAAGTCCGTGAAGGTGCCGTTGATCGTCAGCGTCCCGCCATTGGGCATGGCCTGGCAGGCATTGCGGATGAGATTGTACACCGCCTGCTTCATCTGCCCCGCATCCAGCGGCATGGCGGGCAGGTCGGAGCGCAGGTCCAGCTTCAGCTTCACCTTGCAGGCCTCGATCTCAGGCTGGAGGAAACGCACGCACTCATCCAGCAGCTCCCGCAACTGCACCCGCTGCAACTGCGGCTTCGTCGGCCGGATGGCCGCAAGGAACTGCCCGATGATGAAGTCGAGCCGCTTGATCTCTCCGGTCGCCACATCCAGGTGCTCCCGCAGGCTGGCCCCCTTCGCCCCCATCTTCTTCAGGCGACGCTCTAGCAGTTGCAGATGGATCGTCAAAGAATTGAGCGGATTCCCCAGCTCGTGCGCCACCCCGGCAGCCAGCAGCGTGAAGGCATTCAGGCGCTCGCTTTCCAGCTGTTCCTCCGTGCGCTTGCGCGTCTCGGTCACATCACGGATCAGCATCACAAAACCCAGCGCCGAATCATCATCGATGCTGGTGATGTAGAAATTGAGGTAGCGGTTCTCCGGGTAAAACACCTCCAGATCCCGGCTCACCACCGTCCCCGGCTTCAGCAGTTCATTCCAGTCCAGCCCCCGCACCCCCTGCGCCAGCCGCTGGCCGATCACCTGATCCTGTTCGAGTCCAAAGAAAGTGCAGGCAGCCCGGTTGACGTAGCTCACCTTCCCCTCCGTATCCAGCAAGATGACACCCTCCTGCAGCGCCTCGAACACCTTCTCCTGAAACTTCTTCTCCCGCACCAGCTCCAGCACGATGCCCTGGACCTCCCCCGGTTCGAGGCGGTCCATGCGTTTGATAAGCTTGTCAATGAAGGCAGATCTCATAGGCTGGCGATTATGAACGACCTCCTGATCGTCTTTTGCACCTTCCCCGACATCGGGAAAGCCCGCGAGACTGGCACGGCACTGGTGGAATCGCAACTCGCCGCCTGCGTGAATCTCATCCCCGCCGTCGAATCCATCTACCGCTGGCAGGGCAAAGTCGAAACCTCCGCCGAAGTCCTCGCCATCTTCAAAACCACCCCCACCGCCTGGCCCCTCTTCGAATCCCGCCTCCAAGAACTCCACCCCTACGACGTGCCGGAGATCGTGGCACTGAAGCCCGAGCAGGTGACGGAGAGCTATGCTCGGTGGATTGGGATGAGTATTCCGTAACGTTTATTTGTGCCTTTGCTAGACCGGATCAAAGACAGGGGCAATGTTATCATCGGGCAATAATAATTTGCCAGTCTCCATGTCGTATGAAGAAATAATCCTCTCCGGGGTTCGGAAAGCGATCTGAGAGTGCGAGTGAGTAAGCTTTCCCAATAATGGGTGAAACAGAAATTCCCTCGGCTTGGTTCTGGCGATCATTGCATCCGCCAGTAACTTCTGATCTCTGTAAAAGCTCTGTGTGAGAACAAAGGCGTCAGTGCGTAAATCGCATCGGACAATGCTCCGAAATCCAGCGCGCTTCCAAGTCTTGTCAGCGTGAATCCACTGATTCACAAATCCACCATCAATGAAGTTGCCGATTGCTCTTGAGACGTCTTCTTCTGGGAGCGGAATATGCTGCGATGCTGCACGGACCCCCTCTCGAACCATCAAGGCACAGGTTTCTTGGAATCTGGTGAGTGGGCTCAAAAAGTCACCAGGATCCATCTGAACTTTGATGCCGACGAAGCCCTTCGGCTCCTTGTATCTGATGAGGTTGCTGTCTGCTGCTGACTTCGAACAGTAAATGTTTAGCTTTGTGAACTCAGATTCATGGCGTCCAACAGCTAACCGCCTCTCTACGAAGTTGAGCATTGACCGTGACCCCATCGTCACAGCAACGGCTTCCTCCTTCGAGAAGCCATCCCCTAGGATCAATTGTAGCTCGACGAACTGTGACATTTTAAATTTGGCAGTACTAGTTGATGAGAAACTATTCTGTCGATGACGTCAACAGTGCTTAAGCCCCCATCACCTCCCCCAGCGCCCGCTGAATCCGCGCCAGCGTCTTCTCCTTGCCAATCAAATGCGCAATCGTCGTCACCCCCGGCCCGCGTGACTGACCACTCAGCGCAAAACGCAGCAGCGGCATCATTGCACCCGGCTTCACACTCAGCGCCTTCGCCGCCGCTTCCACGGCATCATGCACTCCCTGCTCAGTCCATTCCGCAGCTTGGGCCAGTTGCTCAGCAGCAGCCTTCAGCAGCCCCGCATTCTCAGGCTTCGCCTTGAGCTTCGTCACCACATCCGCTTCGAAAGGATAGTCCTCGCGGAAGAAGTAATGCACCCACTCCGGCAGTTCAGTGAGCAGGCTCACCTTCTCGCGCACGCTGTGCACAGCCGCAGCAGCCATGGCGTCATCGGTCCAAGTCAGCCCCTTGGCAGTGAGGAAAGTCCGGCCAAGCTTCAGCAACTCTTCAGGGCTCAGCTCACGCAAATACTGCGCGTTGAACCACAGCGCCTTCTTGAGATCAAACTTCGCGTTGCTGCTGTGAATCGCATCCGCATCAAACAGCGCAGTCAGTTCCTCACGCGAGAGCTTTTCGCTCTCCGCCTTCGGCGTCCAGCCCAGCAT
>NZ_JBIPNG010000072.1:0-18620 GCF_044373815.1 Prosthecobacter sp.
GTTCATGTTGTCCCGCAGCCATTTGCGTTTTGGGGACTCGTGGGCTTCGGGGCCGCTGAGCAGCTTAGCGGCTTCGGTGGCCTTTTTTCGAGTGGATGGGTCGTCGCCGGGCCAATACGCAAAGACACCGTCTCCGATGAACTTGTCGATGATGGCACCTCGTGACTTGAGAACGTCCTCGCATTGGGCATACCATTCGCGCAGCATTGCAGCGACCTCCTCGGCGCTGAGTTGGGCGGAAAGGGCGGTGAAATTGCGGAGGTCACCGACGAGCAGCGTGACCCGGACGGTTTTCATGGGTAGGGCAACGGTGTTAAGCGACTGGGTGCTGTGGTCGCCGGATTAGCTTGGCGTGCGTTCTTCTTCCTCAATGTCGAAAATGAAATTGCTCGTGCCAAACTGAACGTGGTCGCCATGGCGCAGAGCACGGGCCGTGGAGACGGCAACGTCGTTGACGAAACTGCCGTTGGCACTGCCGAGGTCCGAAACCCAGAAAAGCTGCCCGTCATGGCGGATGATGGCATGCTGGCGCGAAACACCCCCGTCCACCAGCCGGATGGATGCATCGGGGCTGCGTCCGATCTGGTTGAAGTCCTCGAGGACGATTTCGAGTTCCTTCTCCAGTGATTTCAGTTTGGCTCTCATGCGGGTAGGTCAGTGCACCTCTTTTGTTTGCTAGGAAATTGCTTTTGAAGGGGGCCGGGTCGTTTTGGCCCTGGATGTACCCCAATGAGCGTAGACTACTTTTGCTATTGATTTACCATAAATTAGGTGGTGCTCTGAAGCCTTGTTTGGGTTACCACATTATTCAGCGTTACTCACTCACGTTGCCCTCAACGAGCGATACTTCTCTTGGCTTTCGGGGGCACTGCCTTCGGGCACAAATACAATTTCACCCTCATCGGTGGATCAATTGTTTGATGGCATGTTAGGGCCGCTCTATTGGCTCGAGGGTCTCATTTTCTCGAGAACTAAGACTCCGTGCTGCTGCTTCGCTTGCTGCGCCACATCAAATTTCGCAATCCCGATGCCTCCATGCGCAGGGAGTTGTTCGCCCTCCAGCTCCCCAACCAGGATCGGATGCAGGCTGATTTCTCGGCTCTCGCGGATCTATCGCGCGGTCTCAGCGGTTGGGCCATCCTGAATATTTGCATCAATGCGATCTACGTGGGCAGCATGAACCCGAACGCGGAGCGGTGGATGGTCACACAGGAGATGCTGGAGCGGGAGATTGCGAGGGCGAAGAAGGCCAAGGCTGAACACGCGGGGAAGAATGGCAAAACCCGTAAGAGGATTGGGTTCAAACCAAGCTGATCTGTCTGTCTAACTGCTATGAAATTACTTTTGAGGGGGGGCTGTTCGAGTTGGGCCAGGGCATGGCGTGGAGATGGGGTGTGAGGGGCTGGTATTCGCAGGCACCTGAGTGCGGGAAACGTCCACTGACGGCCACGCCAGCGGATTTGTCCTGGAACGGCTCGTGCGGGAATCAGCAGCGCTGGGTTCTGCCCTGACGAATGGGTGCGTAAAGTGCCTTGGACTAAGCTTTGCGCTGTTTAATGGTTGATGATGTCTTCTTGGATGACAGGCGCACATGTTCCATCAGCGTCTTGACCGCTTTGCTTTGAAAGCGATACGAGTTCCACATCATCGCCACGGTGCGAGTGGGTGTTTCACCGCTGAAGGAGCGGTAGAGCCGCCGGTCGCTGGTATCGGTCTTCCGCGCCATTTCGGGGACGATGGAGACGCCGTGATTCAGCGTCACGAGTTCCTGCAAGGTGGTGAGCTGGCTGGTGCGCTCGACGGTGACGGGCTGCACCGATTTCCGGCGGCAGAAGGTGGCAATGTTGTCGGACAGGCAGTGCGCTTCACTCAGCATGACGAAGGGGTAGCTTTCCACGGCATCAATGGCGACGGTCTTCGCAACGGCCAACGGATGGCCAAGAGGCACCACGAGCAGCAGTTCTTCGTCAAAGAGCGGCTCGACTTCGAGATACTTGGCGATGATGGGTAGGGCGAGGATGGCGAGATCGATCTCGCCGTGACTACAGCTTTTGATGAGGTTCTCTGTCGTGTCCTCCTGCACGATGACGGAGATGTCAGGGTGCGCTTTGGCGAAGCTGCTCAAAAGGCTGGGCAATAAATAGGGCGCGATGGTGGGAATGGCACCGAGTCGGATGCGCCCGCGACGTCCGGCTTCTGAAAGCTCGGAGAAAATGTCTTCCATGAGTTTGAGTATCTGCTGGGCACGTTCGAGCAGGAGTTCGCCGTGATCGGTCAGCACCACCTCGCGTGGCTTACGCTCAAAGAGCGGCTGGCCGAGCTGCTCTTCGAGTTTTTGTATGGCACGGCTCAGCGCGGACTGGGAAAGATGCAGCTCCTCGGCCGCACGGGTGAAGTTCTTGGTCCGTGCCAGGGCCACGAATTGTTCGAGCAGGTGGAGATTGAGTTCGTTTCGCATGAGGTATGCTAATCATGCGCGGCATGCATTGCAAGCATTCAGGCAATGCATTGGATGAATGAATGTTTTTCGGTAATTAAGGTCGCTTGAAGATGCCCGAAACGTGGCCTCAAAAAGAAACCGCAACCATCTAATTCTATGAAATCAACCAAACCCAAGGCTTTGCTTGCCGCTCTGCTGCTGATGCCGGTGGTAACCGCATCAGCTCAAGGCAAATCCGACAAACCTATGGATGACATCAGCAAATGCCCCGTGATGGGTGCCCCCGCCAGTTCTGCCCGCCACACCGCCGCCGGAGCCATGAACAACAGAGACTGGTGGCCCAACCAGCTCAACCTCAAAATCCTTCACCAAAACTCACCGAAAGGAAACCCGATGGGCGAGGGCTTCAACTACGCCGAGGAGTTCAAGAAGCTTGATCTCGCTGCTTTGAAGAAGGATCTCACCGAACTTCTGACTACGTCCCAGAAGTGGTGGCCAGCCGACTACGGCAACTACGGCCCCTTCATGATCCGCATGGCCTGGCACAGTGCGGGCACTTACCGCACGAGCGATGGTCGTGGCGGTGCCGGATACGGCACGCAGCGCTTCGCTCCGCTGAATAGTTGGCCTGACAACGGGAACCTGGATAAGGCGCGTCGCCTGCTCTGGCCCATCAAACAAAAATACGGCAACAAGATCTCGTGGGCCGATCTGATGATCCTCACGGGCAATGTCGCCCTCGAATCAATGGGCTTCAAAACCTTCGGCTTCGCTGGTGGTCGCGCCGATGTGTGGGAGCCGCAGGAAGACATCTTTTGGGGCCCTGAAACCACCTGGCTGGGCGACAAGCGCTACAAGGACGGGCGCCAGCTCGAAAAGCCCCTCGCCGCCGTGCAGATGGGTCTCATCTACGTCAATCCGGAAGGCCCGAATGGCAAAGCTGATCCGCTGGCTGCTGCCATGGACATCCGCTCAACCTTTGGCCGCATGGCCATGAATGACGAGGAAACCGTCGCGCTTATCGCCGGTGGCCACACCTTTGGCAAAGCTCACGGTGCTAGCGATCCGAAGAACGTCGGCCCCGAGCCAGAAGCCGCGCCGCTGGAAGAGATGGGCTTTGGATGGAAGAACAAGTTCGGCAAAGGCAACGCTGAGGACACCATCACCAGCGGTCTCGAAGGTGCATGGACCAGTGCACCGGCCCGCTGGTCGCACATGTACCTCTCGAACCTCTACGCCTATCATTGGGAGCTGACGAAGAGCCCCGCAGGCGCTCAGCAATGGATTCCCAAAGACGGAGCAGGCAAGGGCAGTGTGCCTGATGCACATGTCAAAGGAAAGGGCCATGCGCCCATCATGTTCACGACTGACATCGCTCTGAAAATGGACCCCGCTTACGGCAAGATCACCAAGCGCTTCCTCGAAAACCCGAAGGAGTTCGAGGTCGCCTTTGCCAAAGCTTGGTTCAAGCTCACCCATCGCGACATGGGCCCGCTCTCCCGCTACCTCGGTGCTGAAGTGCCGAAGGAAGTGCTGATCTGGCAGGACCCGCTTCCTGCCTTGGATCATGAATTGGTAAACGATCAGGACATCGCCCAGCTCAAGGCCAAGCTGCTCGACTCCGGTCTCACCACCTCCGAACTCGTCTCCACCGCCTGGGCATCCGCTTCCACCTTCCGTGGCAGCGACAAACGCGGCGGTGCTAATGGTGCCCGCATTCGTCTCGCTCCTCAGAAGGACTGGGAGGTCAATCAGCCACAGCAGCTCGCCAAGGTTCTCGCCGCGCTTGAGAAAATCAGAGCTGAGTTCAACAGCAGCAAGAAGAAGATCTCGCTCGCAGATCTGATCGTGCTCGGTGGCAGTGCCGCTGTCGAAGCTGCCGCGAAGAAGGCCGGTCAAGATGTGAAGGTGGCTTTCTCCCCAGGTCGTGTGGACGCCAAGCAGGATCAGACCGATGTTGAATCCTTCGCCGTGCTCGAACCCAAGAACGACGGCTTCCGCAACTACCTCGGCCACGAACTTGATCGCCCTGCGCCTGAGAACCTCGTGGACCGCGCCCAGTTGCTCACGCTTTCCGTTCCTGAAATGACTGTCCTCATCGGCGGCATGAGAGCGCTCGGCACCACAGTCGGTCATCCCGACCTCGGAGTGCTTACCAAGAATCGTGGTGCCCTCACCAACGACTTCTTCGTGAACCTGCTCAGCATCGAGAACGAATGGAAGGTATCTCCCCGCTGCGAGCACTTCTACGAAGGCACCGACCGCGAAACAGGGGCGATGAAGTGGATGGCCACCTCCGTCGATCTCGTCTTCGGCTCCAACTCCCAACTCCGCGCCATCGCCGAAGTCTATGCCAGCGCCGATGCCAAAGAGAAGTTCGTCACCGACTTCGCCGCCGCCTGGGCCAAGGTCATGAACCTAGATCGCTTCGATCTGGCGAAATGATTTGAGACGAAAACTGCCAATAAAGTACAGCTCATCCTGACCAAGTCGGGATGAGCTTTTTGTTTTTCAACGGCTCCGATGCCTATTTGTGCAAACATCCATTGATGAGTCCTATCTTGATCTCCATGGCGCAAAGCAGACCGAGGCCGACGAGACTGATGCCAAGCTGCAGCAGGCAATCGGGCAAAGCCTGAAGCTGTCCGTATCGGTTGGCTTGGGTGGGAACAAACTGGTGTCAAAGATTGCGAGCAGTTGCGAAAACCGCAGTGCTTCATCAAGATACGCCGGAGAAAAGTCCTCCTTCGTTCCCCTCCGACAGAAGTAAAAAAAAACGCCCGGCAGGGAGGCCGCCGGGCGCTTCTAAACCTAACATAGTTCTGGGGCAGCAGACCCGGTCCCTTTCATCATCAGGTTGGGTCAGGCAATTTGGTGCCAGCAGGAGATCCGCCCACATCCGTCGAGCCTGCGCTGTTTGGTCCGATAAAGGTCGAGCCGATGTTCGGAATGGTGTCCTTGCGGTGGCGGTCCTTGAGGGGCTTGCTGCCGCCAAAGTACACGCGCACACCGCCCATGAGGTGGGCGTAACCGTCGTCACCCACGCCACCGTCCGCAAAGACAGCGACACCGTTCATAGGCGTCTGCCATTCCACATGGGCCACGCAGAAGTTGTGGTTGAAGCGGCTTTGGTACTCCAGGCGCACCATCAGGTCATCCATCGGGTAGATCGCCGCATACACGCGCGCAGCTACAAAGTTCTGGTGATTGACCAAGCCCGGGAAGGTCGTAGCCACATGCGAGTCATAGTTGTCCCAGCCAGCCACTGCACCCAACGTTACCTTCTTGAAGTAGTACTCGCCTTCCATGCCCACGATCACATCCGTGAACTTCTGGCTCGTCATGCCGCTGAAGGCCAGTCCGATGAGTCCTTTGCCCGGATCACGCGCAAAGAAGTGTGTGCCCACTCCATAGATATTGGTGGAGAAACCATGCTGATACAGCCCGTCGAACTGTGCCCCGAAACGATGGCCCAACGGCATCGTAATCGTGCTCGCCAATCCGCGCGTGGAGTTGCGGTTGATGGCACCAAACTTAGCATCGAGTTTGCCATTGATGGCGGACACGGCAGGTTCTGTGGCGGCGGCGACAATACCCTTGCTAAAAGGGGGAACGGCTGGAGCGCCGGCATGGATCGGAGTCACTGTTGTGACACTAAGTGCAGTAATCAGATGTAATGTATGTGTTATTTTCATGTCGTAAAAAACGAGAATTATCGTCTCTCGCGTTTCACAGTTCAGATCAATCGGAAGTAGATTATTTAATGTGGTGACCTATGAGTAGATGAATAATCAGAACTGAAAATTAAGTGCCCATCAAAGTGAAATATTGAAGCAAGTACTTCAATTCGTTGAACGGTTGCGATCAGGTCAAAAATAAACGGCACAACTTTCTCCGGACATTTTAAATATTACCGCCAAAGTAATAAGATGTGGTGCTGCAATCTATTATTGATCGATGACTTTGGCCAAAGATGCAGTGTGCGAGATCTCACGCCGTTCGTGCGAATGCAAAGATTGAGTTCAAAATGTAAACGTGAAAACTGGCGGTGGCGCATTCGGCTGCTTGCTGCTACAGAAGTAAAATAGAGAGCGCGTAAAAAAGTCGTCCAGACTTTCTCCCAATTATTCCATGTCCGCTTAGATAATCACACCTATTGCGTAATCTGATATGTTGTATGCAAGAGAGAGGGGGCATTCAAATAATCGTCTGCGGCGCATAATGCAGGAAATGTTCGCGCAGTGAATATTCCATCTGGACCGCGTCGCTCTTCATCAACACGAAGCAGAGACGGCAAAATGCCATTTACTATAGCTGATTCTCTTGGTGAATATGAGCTTTAGTTTTTGGTCCGAAAATCCATTCTGAATTTAGCCCTTAGGCCATGCAAATGTGCAACGGACTCTGGTCACTCTTGGAGAGTGTGAATGAACAGTCCACTGCGCAATTTGGGCTCGAACCAAGTGCTCTTCGGTGGCATTCTTTGCCCTGCATTAGCGATTGTAATGAACTGATCGATAGACGTCGGATACATCGAGAATGCAACAGTGTGGAGTTGGCTATTCACCAGTTTTTCCAACTCTGCAGTGCCACGAATGCCGCCAATGAAATCGATGCGTTTGCTGTTCAGCGGGTCATCGATGCCGAGTACTGGTTTAAGCAGACGATCCTGTAGGATACTGACTTCGAGGTTATCGATGAGGCTGCCATTCTTCGCTGCTTCCCAAGTCAGTTCATACCACTGAGACTTCAAATACATGTAGCATTGCCCGGGATGGGTCGGAACCTTGAGCGACGTCGGCTTCACAGTGAAGACCTCGCTGACTCTCTTCAGGTATTCTTCGCGACCGAGTCTGTTTAAATCTGTCACTACACGGTTGTACGGAAGAATCTTGAGGTCACTAATAGGAAACAAAACGCACAGGAACCAATTATAATTCTCGTTTCCGATGTGCTTTGGATTGGCTTTCCTGCGGAATTGGCTCACTCGAAAAGCGCTGGCTGCATAGTCGTGCCCGTCGGCGATGTATGAGAATGGCACCTGGCTTTCAAACAGGCCTGTCAATGACACACATAAGCTAAAGGAAAGCCGCCATACTTGATGACGGACGCCATCCACTGAGATAAAGTCATTGATTGCCTTGTTGGATTGCATGAAGTCCTCAATGAGCGTGCTGATGCTGGCGCGTTGATGGTATGCGAGCAAAACAGGGCTGGTATTTGCATCGAGCTTGTCTAGCAGGTTCGTTCGATCAAGCTCCCTATCTCGACGTGTGTTCTTATGTCTTTTGATGATGTCTTTCTCGTAATCCTCGGTGTGGCAGACAGTGACGATGCCAGCTTGGCTGTGTCCGCCGACCGTCTGGCGGTAAAGGTACATTGTAGGCTTGCTCTCACGCACTAGTACCCCGTGTGCCTGAAGACGTATAAAATTGTCTTGGGCTTTAGCATAAACCGATCCGGAGTAGGGATCGATCCCTGGATCTATGTCAATTTCGGCGCGTTCTACGTGCAGTAGACTAAGCGGTTTGTTTGATGCAAGGGCTGATGCTCCCTCCCTGTTAACGGTATCAAATTGCACTGCGGCGACTTCAGAGACGTGCTGTGCGATGGGAACGAGCCCTTGGAAGGTACGGATGCGCATCTAGATGAATAGCTTGTCGGTTAGATTGCAGTCTAATGGCGTGACCATAAAGTGCTTTGTAATACCTAGCAGAAGAATCTTGTTTGCAGAAGCAGAATGGCGAGGGGATCAATTGACTGCTCGAAAGCATGGCGCAACCATACTCAAATTCAAGCTTCATGCTTTATTGACAAAAAAACCGATCATCATGTTATGATTATTAAATAAAAAATACAACACATTCCCGCAGTAAAATTGCACTCAATTATGCTATAATAAATGAGTCTAAGCACAGTTTAATTTAACAATGCGTTTCTCTGCAATGGCGTTCTCTATGTGGTGGCGTACTGATCTGCGCGTCACGAGTTTATTTCACCTGAAAGTGTGCCAGTAATGGTCTCAACTCCTTTTCGAACTCATCCCGAATACGTTTAAGTTGCATGATTCTTAGAGGATTATCAAGAACCGCGTTTCCTTCCAGAAGGTGTTTCCACGTGCAAGCCGCTGCATCAGCATAAGCAGCGAGTTCGATATCAAGCTTTGGCAGACGTATTACTATATCATGCTGGTATCGAACTTCTTCCACCGTCTCCGCTTTCACCAAACCATCCTTTTGCGAAACCACAATCACTGCAGGTATATCGCCCCACACCTGATCACGCCACGCACGCAAAACTGGAATAGAAGAATTGCGAGCAGTTATCATGTACACAGGTAACCATTGAACTCCCACAGTGCTTTTGAGTTCTTGAACGATCTCTGGGGTAAGAGCATCCGAAAATCGAGGCAAGCAACTAGAGGGTAAATCCACCAAAACAGGAGTCTCCGCATTGGCTTCCGCTACAAGACGGTGAATAAACTCCGAGTTTCCAAGATTCATCACCTGAATCCTATGTGGAGCAATCTTATGAAGGTCGCGGTTGCCATCCATGTCGCAGTCGAATACGGGAACTTCGGCGCGTTCATCTAGCCCGGCAAAATCATAAACCAACCTAGAAACCGTGCTTTTGCCTGTGCCGCCACTGCCGATTGTTACAATGATAGGTTTATGAAGATTTGACATTATGATAAATATATAGGGTTAATTAAGGTATGCCCTCAATGAAAACAAATATGCACTGAAAACTCACCTAATTATTATGTTAAAATTGCTAATTGGCATTAAAAGCAATTTATTGGGTTACTACATTAATGGTTAAAGTTTCGGGATCTGTGCCTTCATTGAGGGTTTGGAGTCAACTTTCTTTCCCACCCTGGACTGCCCCATGAAGGTGACACCTTGCTCCATGGAAAGGTTTCCAGCGGTAATGTCACCTGTCATAACTGCATTATCCTTTAGTTCACAGCGGTCCTGCGCCGTGACATTTCCTTCGACTTTTCCAAAGATAATTACTGACCCAGTCATGATTTCTCCTCTGATGAAACCGTTCTCACCTACTATGAGACAACCGTCTGAAATGACTTCACCTTCGATCCTGCCGTCGATGGTCAAATCATCAGTAAACCTAATGGAGCCTTTGATTTCCACGCCGCTGCCAAGAATGTTTTTATTCTTGGGGGGCGCAGCGGTTGCGTGGGTGTGCTGGGGGCTTTCAGCGTTTGTCGTGGCAGGTATGATTCCGAAGTCTCCTGAAGAATCGGGTGTGAATTTGTCCAACGGTGTGCTCTCCTTAGTGGTTTTAGATTGCCTAATGATGTGTCTTAACATTTGAATGGGTGGTTTTGAACGTGAGGGGGGCTCAAACAGTGCATAAGCACACAGCACAGTAAAAAACTGTCGAAATACCCGACACGCATTCGTACTGTTGAGTACTTCATGTATGGAACAAAATATTGATAATGATCTATTCTTTTTGGGTTAACCCACATTGGGGTGGGGGGGGCAAATGATTTTTACGACCCGTGTTTTTGTGGATCCCAAAAATAGAGGCCCGGATATTTGATCGATAGCGCATCACCCTATTGGCTCTTGGATAGTTTAAGGGTGGGTGGGGCATGCAATATTATTTAAGTTCTGTTCTATCTGAATCCTATGGATTCGACTCTAACAATGCGCGGTCCCTTTAGAGTTGTTAACCTTATTTAAAGTGTAGCGCAAACACAGATGGATGAGAATATAATGCGCTACATTAATAAAAATATTTATTGGGATGCTTGGATAACGATTAGCCATAAATTATGAGGTAACGCAAATGGTTATCTAGAGTCAGCAGATATTGTGTGTTCATATAACGTTGATCATGTTCTTCAAATCACTCCCAGCACCGATGAAACTCTCTTCGTCTTTTCATGCGCGGATATCAAAACACCCTAACTTGCAAAGTTCTCTTGATCACTGCGGGCCTTCAGGCGAACCCTCAATTCTAGAACGTTCTCTAATGGCTGTTCTCGGATTGAGTATGCTAATTGCTGGTCCCTTCGTATTTCTCCTGAATCTGGACAATCAAGGTTGGTCATGGGCTTTTGCGCTGATTACAACCTGGTCAGGGATGGCGTTGCTCTTGCTTTTGGGTCACTCCGGATGCCGAGTATCTGAATTATTTGGAAGAAAAGACACGGAAGGTTCAGTTCACGCAGTTGCGACTGACACAACTTATTTTAATCCGATTATGGAAACGCTCGCTGAATTAGGGCGCGCAACCAAGTCTCGATCAGCTATTCTGTTAAGTGCTGAAGGTGCTACATGGTGCTTTCGAATTGGTTGGAATAGCTCTAAGCATGTTGGCGCCATTATTGCGCGACTTCTCGAGGGGCGAGTGCCAAGGGATGCTCAAAGTTTGGTGAATCTTTCGTTAATGGATGGTGCTCTGTCGGCATTCTGCACGCCAATGCATTTGAACTCAGGTCACTCTTTGTTACTTGTCTTGCTAAATGACGTGAAACACACCATGCCTAACAGAGATGTCACCCTGGCTTTTCAGACGTCTTTAAAGATTATTGGGCAGATTGGCTGCGCCAGCCACGTTGTTCAAGATATAGAGGGTTCAGATTTGTTACTGAATTCTCAGGCGCCCTTATGCTGTTCTGTTTGTGACTGTTTATCCACTCAAGATGGACGCTGGATTTCTCGAGGCGATTGGCTTTATGAAACACACGGCATCATTCAATCCTACACTTTTTGCGATAACTGCTCTGAATGGATTTACGGATTAGATTCTTCACAAGGGAAGGCGGCCTAAATCGGCATGAATGCATTAATTTATTTTATGTTTTTAGCAAAATGTATTTATAGGTATTATGTCCCAACTCTGTTCAAATACTTCAAGATCGTTTTGTTTACTAATTTAATTACAAAAACGACCGTTCTGAAATGAAGAGTAATTTACTCTGCTGAGCGTTTCTGAAAATTACTTCTAGTGGAGCTTTTTGCACGATGATACTGCAAATTATCCGCCCATACAGAAATGTTCAATCCATGACATGTAAACATTTATTAAGGTTAAGAACGCTGGGTTAAAAAGTGGTATCCAACCGATTGAAACAATTAAGACCGCTCAGTATGTTTTTTCAGGATGATATCTTCGGTTATCCAATTCGCAATATTCATAAAAGTGGAGGACTGTCGAAGGAAGACGCGCGACGCTTCCAAAGACTAAGTGAATGCGCAATAGATTCGCCCTGGATTGTGGATCAACCCGAACCGAAAATGGACTATGCGCGGCCATTTTACCGACGTCCTTCTAGGCGAAACCAGCGACAACGTCGTTGTAAAATTTGGCTCGTGGCCGCATTTTTTATTGTTATTGGTTATTTTATTGGTCGCATTTCCTGGTCCTCCTTAATACGAGACGGTTTACAACAAGCGGAACCTCTGATTACAACCAGCAAAGTAACAGACGAGATACAACTTGCGCCCATTGCTGTACGCTCACAATCAATTACCAGAACAGCTGAATTGGAATTGGTGTCTCTACCGGGATGGATTTTTATAATGGGAGATGGGAAAGATGGTTTGAACGATGCGCGACCTCATAAGGTCATTTTGAAGCCATTCAAGATCGCCCAGCAGGAAGTCTCATTAAAGCTATGGGAAAGTGTTAGAGTTTGGGGACTCGGCAATGGCTATTCAGATCTCCCTGTTGGCAACGGCAAGGCCCACAACCACCCTGTTTATGGCATCTCCTGGGGGGATGCTGTTAAATGGTGCAACGCTCTCAGTGAAAAGGAAGGTCTTACACCTTGTTACTCTGCTGATAATAGTAAGTTGGGCGTCGCTCGTAACGGCATGGTGGACATCGGGAACAAGCATGTCAATTGGGATGCCGATGGTTACCGCCTGCCTACAGAAGCCGAGTGGGAGTTTTCCGCCCGTGGTGGTCTCTCAGACAAGCGTTTTCCCTGGGGCGATGAAATCACCCATGAGCAGGCCAACTATCATGGCTCTTCACTTTTCGAATATGACAAAAGTAATCACAAAGGAACAGCGACTGCTCTAGTGAGCAGCACGCCTTATACGGCTGCTGTAGGCAGTTTTCGACCCAATGGATTTGGTCTTTATGACATGGCTGGCAACGTGGCCGAGTGGTGCTGGGATTTCTATGATCCAAGCTACGGAGCATCAGCGTCGTTGCTGGATAATCCTCATGGTCCTGACAAGGGCGAAAATTGCGTCATCAGAGGTGGCAGCTGGCGACACACTGCGGCTGAAGCGCGGTGCGCGAACCGTTTTTTCCAGCCAGGTAATTTACCAGCGCCCTATATTGGCTTTCGCATTGTACGCCATTCCTGAGGAAGCTCAGAATAGCCGGCTTGGATAGTTTTATGTGTGATATTTATGAAGGTTGCAAGATGGCACGATCATCAAAACGGATTACTCTCTGGGAAATTTGCTGTCAAGCCACTCTCCAGTTTGGTCTACACTTTTGAACCCGGATTATGCAGTATAGCAACCGAAAGGAACGGCGAGGGACTGGATCTCAAGGAGGATGGCATCCCTACTGGGGCGTTTTGCCGTGGCAGTGAGAGCTTAAGCACTCATTTCCGGGCGTGCTGGCGGCCCCAGCCGCCTAATGCAAAGCATTAGGAGCGCAGTGTCGAGAGAGGTGACTGGTTGTGGCAGTTGAGCTCAAAATGCCGGAAGGGGCTCATCAGGTTGTAGGCTACCATGATGAACCTGAACGATGCCTCGGTGGCCCAGAAGTCCTGCAGGCGGAACGCTTCGAGTCCAAAGTCCTGCTTCAACTCCCGGATGCGGTTCTCGCAATCGGCCCAGCTGTTGTAAATTTTCCAAATCTGATGGAGCGGCAGGTCCAGACTGGTCACATACAGGCTGAAGGGATAGTCGGCCAGGTCTTCGAAGAGCAGTTTGCCTCCGGGCAGAGGACGGTGGCTGATCTGCTTGCGGCCCACGATGTGGCGGTGCGCCCTGGCCCTGGGATCAGCAGGCTGGTGGCGCCACTCCTTGACCGCGATGCCAGGGCAGACTTCCACTCAGTCCTTCATGCCGTGGATCTCGTGCTTGAGGTTGGCGTAGGCCCAGGCTGCGATGATGTAGTTGAGGCCACGGTCCTCCAGCGCGCTCAAGATCTCATCGGTGTAGAAGCCGCTGTCGCCACGCACCAGCCCCACCTTCACACCCCGGATCGTCATATCAAAAGTATCGCGCATGAACTCCACGCAGTTGGAGCACGCCGCCGTGTTGCTCGGGCGCACCCACGCATTGACCAACATGCGCGTCTGGCACATGAAGGCCATGAGCGGATGATGCGAGTTGTACCCACTGCGGTTGGGGTTATAACCTTAGGCCGATCCTTCTTGGCCGCCCTCGCTGCAGGTTGGGTATGCAAGATCTGCCGTCCTGGAGCTGTCAGCAGGCGATGAAGGGTGAGGCGTTTGATGTTGGAGCCAAAATCGCCGACTCTTCCGAGTTCTCCATTGCCAACGCGATGCCGTCCCAGAGCTTTATTCGGGATCGCAGGGCAGCCACCGCTGCCTGAGTAGCCTCCTGCTCCAGGCGTGCGTTTCCTTCGCAAAGCAGAGCCACCATCTGCCTGCCCATTTCCCCGTGCTCGTCGCCGTCCAGCGCGATATGGCGGTCCAGGTAGTAGCGCAGCGTGGCCACCTTGCCGGGGAATTGATGCTCCAGCCCATGCACGAGTTGAGTGAACATTTCTGGAATCAAATCCTCGCGTCCATAGGTGAAGGCTGCGGCGATTTCATGCGGACGCCCGCGCTCAATCACCTCAAATGTATGACGAACAAATGCGCCTACAGCAACCGGCACACCAGCGCGATCCAGCGCCTCAGCAACCGTCTTTCCAGACTCCAGCTCTCGGATGAAATGATCCATCATACCTGTTTTCGCTCCTGCCTCCTGCATGGCCAGCATGTAAAGCTCGAAGTGGCTCGCCGCCCCGCCTGTGGGCAAAGCATCGCTCTCCTCGCCTAGCACGATCTCATTGACCAGCCTGCGCACTTGGGCGTTCCCAACTGGCCGCCATGGCACGTCAGCGCATGTGAGGCGCACCTGCAGCGCCTTGAGCAGCGACATGAAATCCCACACTGCAAATACATGATGCTCCATGAATACTGCCAAGTGCTTCAGTGTCCGCAATTGGCCATAAAGTCGATGGTCCAGCAGCGTCTGACGCTGGGTAGTGATGGCTGTGGTCAAGCTTTCCTGAAAATCGCTCGGTTTCGTTTGGTTGGTCAATGGTGCGGGCATTCCTCCTACCTACGTTTATAAGTCAGATTCAGACGGCCAAAAATACGTCTGCGCACCATTGTGGCGACGATGCTCAACTGGGATTTTTTGCGCCTGCCGATGAGGCGGATTAATTGGGGTAACCCAAAACGCAGGTGTGATGTGAAGCGCCGGGCATTTAGTTTGGGTTAACCTTTTTTAACCTCAACTACACCCACCAATTTTATCATGTACGGAATGGTCAACAGCGCAATCATGGATCTTCTGGTGGCGAATCATGGGGAGGCGACGTGGCAGAAGGTGAAAACCAAAGCAGGCGTGGAGGATGAGATGTTTATTTCGACGGAGGCGTACCCTGATGATATCACCTACAAGCTGGTGGGCGCTGCGTCGGAGGTTCTTGACCGGCCAGCGGGGGAGATTCTGAATCAATTTGGCCGCTGGTGGGTGCTGGACACGGCGCGAAACAGCTATGGCCATCTGCTGAGATTCGGCGGGCGAACACTTGGGGAGTTTCTGATAAACCTGCCAAATTTTCATACCCGTGTGGTGATGATGTTTCCAGCGCTGCAGCCGCCGATGTTTGAGTGCACCGAGCTGGGGCCTGCTGAACTTCGGCTGCACTACCGCAGTCATCGCCGCGGACTTTCGGCGTTTGTGATCGGGGTGTTGGAGGGGCTGGGGGTGATGTTTGAGGTCGTGGTGACGATAACACATGAGGAACGGTTGGACGAAGGTGCCGATCATGATGTATTTCACATTGCATGGATAGAAGCCAAAACATAAAGAGCGTGGTTGAAGTGCCACACATGCCCTGGTTTCAGGTGGAGGAGGCTTTCCCGTTTCTTTTCGCCTGGAACAGTGAAATGCGAATCGTTCAGGTCGGCCCTTCACTGACGCGAATTGCGCGGGATGTGGCTGCAGGCGCGCAGCTTGACCAGGTGTTTAAGCTGGAGCGGCCGCAGGGCGCAATGAATGCGGACTGGCTGTGCAGGCATCGCGGCATCCTGCTGCTGCTGAGGCATCATGGCACCGGGATGGTGATGCGCGGGCAGGTGATGCATCTGGAGAAGATGGATCTGGATGTTTTCCTGGGCTCGCCCTGGCTGGAAACACCTGATGAACTTGATCGTTTGGGAGTGGCACTTGCTGATTTTGCCCCGCACGATTCGGCGCAGGATCTTCTCCACGTGACGCAGGTGCACCGCATCGCAAACAAGGAACTCCGCATGCTCAATGAGCGTCTGAAGGTAAGCCAGTCGAGGCTTATCGAAAAGGAGGCCGAGTCGCGCAAACTGGCGATGGTTGCGGAACGCACGGACAACGCCGTGATCCTGGCCAACCATGAGGGTATCATTGAGTGGGTCAATGTGGCGTTTGAGCGCATGACGGGCTGGACGCTCAATGAGGTGCGCGGACTGAAGCCCGGGTCCTTCCTGCAAGGGCCACTCACTGACCCACAGGTGGCCAGTGAAATGGGGCGCAGGCTCAGCGCAGGTGAGGGCTTTCGCACTGAAATTTTAAACTACCGCAAGGATGGCACTCCCTACTGGGTGGACATTGAGGTGCAGCCGATCAAGGATGCCCACGGCAAGGTGACGCATTTCATGGCGATCGAGGCAGATGTCTCAGGTGTAAAGCGCAATGAGATGCGCCGCCAGTTGGAGACGGCGGCAGCCAAGGTGATTGCCAGCGGGGTCAAACTGGCCGGGCTGATCCCGATGATGCTTGCGGCTTTAGGGCGGCAGTTGCAGGCGACCGTGGGTGCGTGGTGGGTCCCGGGCAGCAGCGGGGAAGTGCTGCAAATGGCTCACATGTGGCAGTCTGATGGTGCGCAAGTGGAGCCGTTCATGCAGGCTTCGCGAGAGCTCAGCTTCGCCCCGGGGCAGGGGCTGCCCGGCAGAGTCTGGGAAGCACGTACGAGTCATTGGATCATCGATGTGTGCAAGGATGACAATTTTCCCCGCCGCGATGCAGCCGCCGAGTGCGGCATCACGGCGGCAGTGGCCTTTACTGTCCATGTGGATGGCCAGGTGCGTGGCGTCCTGGAGTTTTTCAGCCCGCAGCTGGATGCTCCAGATCCGGATCTTCTTGGAGCGCTCAACCACATCGGCCGTCAGCTGGGCCTGCTGATGAAGCGGCTGGAGGCGGAGGAGGATCTGCGCAAGAGCGAACGCGCGATGAACGAAGGCCAGCGGCTGGCCCACTTAGGCACTTGGGAGTGGGATCTGCGCACGAACGCGCTCTCATGGTCGGATGAGAAATTCCGCATCTACGGTTTTGAGCCGCGCAGTTTTGTGCCAACGCTGGACCATGTGCGCAGCAGTGTGCTGGCGGAGGATCTGCCGCGCTTTTTAGAGGTGTTGGAGGCCGTGGCCCGCACGGGAGAGAGCCAGGAGGTCAGCTACCGCGTGAAGCGGTCGAGCGGTGAGATCCGCCATGTGCACACGCTGGCGGCGGCGGAGCTGGATGCCGAGAACGTGCCCTGCCGCCTTGTCGGCACCATGCAGGATATGACGGAAAAGGTCCAGACTGAGGACGCCTACAAGCAGGCCCAGCGTATTTCCCATCTTGGCAACTGGAATCTGGAGCTCTCAAATGGCGCGGTGCGGTGGTCGGATGAGAAGTATCGCATCTACGGCTACGAACCCGGCACGGTGCAGGTGGACATGGACTTCTGCCGTCGTTCCATTCATCCCGACGATTTTGATACGGTGATGCAATTCATTGATTCCGTGGCGAAAACGGGAGCGCCGATGACGATCACCTACCGCATCATCCGCCCGGACGGCGAGGTGCGCCATCTCCGCAGCAGCGCGGAGGTGAGTCAGGACGCAAGTGGCCAAGCACGCGAGATTCTCGGCACTGTGCTGGACATCACTGAGCTGGTGGAGGCCCAGCGCACGCTGCAGCAAACCGAGGAGCGCTGGCACTTTGCCCTGCAAAACAACGGTCTGGGCGTCTGGGACTGGAACATCATCAGCGGCTATGTGCTTTACACAGACCACGTGCAGCAAATGCTCGGCTACGATGCGGGCGAGTGGCCGCAGCATGTGGACAGCTGGGCCTCACGCGTACATCCAGATGACCTCCCCTCGGTGATGGACACGATGAACAAGTGCCTCAGCGGTGAGACCCCCGATTACATCTTCGAACATCGTCTGCGCTGCAAAGACGGCTCGTGGAAATGGGTTCAGGATGTAGGGCGCATCGTTTACTTCACCAAAGAAGGCAAACCCCAGAGGATGATCGGTACGCAGATGGACATACACATCCGCAAGCAGTCCGAGGAGGCGGCGAAGCGGCGTGCCGAGATGCTTAATGGCATCCGTGCCGCGCAGGAGCACTTTATCGGCGCCACGGATGTGGGTCCTGTGTTTGGGGAGATGCTGGACGTCGTCGTGCAGCACACGCACAGCACCTTTGGCTTCATCGCCGAAATGTTGAAGGATGAACAAGGCGCGCCCTATCTTCGCTCTTACTCGCTGACGGACATCTCATGGAATGACGAAATACGAAAGTACATGGAGTCGGTGAGGCCGAATGGGCTCGAGTTCCGCAATTTGAATACGCTTTTCGGAGCTGCGTTGGTCACCAGAGATCTGGTGATCGCGAATGATGCCGCGAATGATCCCCGCAGCGGGGGGCTTCCGCCTGGCCACCCTCCCATCCATGCTTTCCTTGGCCTTCCTGTTTACAATGGTCTCGAAATGGTGGGGCTCATCGGTCTTGCCAACCGCCCGGATGGATATGACAAGGACGGACTCAGGGAGTTGGATCCATTTCTTGCCGCCGTGAACAGCATGATCGTGGCGCGGCGTGAGGCTGAGCGCCGCCGCCAGATCGAGGAGGAACTGCGCGCCGCACGTGACAGGGCGGAGGCGGCCAGCCGTGCAAAGAGTGAGTTCCTCGCG
>NZ_JBIPNG010000438.1:0-5617 GCF_044373815.1 Prosthecobacter sp.
CTCACGGCGCACGCGGGGCTCGCGCTGCGGGCGGGGATTTTCATTGGTGGAGCGTGGGCCGGCGCTGGGGCCACGGTCTGCCTGCGGGCGGCTCTTGGGCTTGGACTTGCCGAGCAGGCCGAAGCTGATGATGCTCAGAAACTTCTGAAAGCCAGAAGGGGCGGCATTGCGGGTTTCGCGGCCACCTTCACGGGTGGGGCGTGGGCCTTCAGGACGGGGTCCACGTGGGCGGTTGCGATTGCGGTTGCGACGAGGGCCATTGCCGTTGCCGGAGGAGCTGCCTCCGCCATTGCGGTTGGGATAATCGGACATGAGTTGAGTTTACGTAGGGGTGGGTTGCGTGTACTGGCAGGGCCGGGGTGCTGATAGGGGCGGCGGGCGGGAACGGGCGGCTTGCCTCTTCCACGGGTCCGCGGCACGCGGCGGACCGCACACGCGGCCTGCCACAGCACCACCACGGGCTGCTGCGGTTTTCAAAGCTGGGCCGCACTGGCCCTGCCTGCCTGAAAGTCATTTCCGCGCACACTTGCAGCACGCTGGAGATTCCTTTCGGGCGTTCCATCCGCTGGAACGCTTCCTGCTGCGCTGTCGTGGGTCGAAGATAGCGCATGGGGAGTTGACGTTCAAAGGGACGGGCTTCGGAGCACTCAATGAAGGCTCTGAAAACAGCGGGCGGACAGTAATCAGGCCACGGAGGCGGTCAACCGAGAATCACGTACGCATTGCTTGCCCCGGGCGGGCTTTCATCCCATCATGGCCCCATGATCAAACCCATCGTTTACATCAAAACTGGCTGCCCTTGGTGCGAAGAAGTCACGGAATACCTTGATGCCAAGCGCATTGACTACGAAGCCATCGTCGTTTCCGGCAATCGTGAGGCCATGCAGGCCATGATCGATCTCAGCGGCCAGAGCAAAGCCCCCACCATGGACTGGGACGGCGAGGTGCTGGCGGACTTCGGCGTGGACGAGTTGGTGCCGTTTTTGAAGAAAAAGGGAGCGGTGTAGGGGGCATTGGCCGCCGTCATTGGATCGTTTGCGGTAGGGACGTTCAGTTTCGCCGCAGAGGGGCAAAGAAGCAGAGGGAGCAGAGAATGCATCTGAACTCTGCCACCTCTGCCTCTCCGCCCCTCTGCGGTAAAGACGCCTGTCCATTGAGCCTGCGAAAAGCATGCCTGGCAGATGGGGGCTTCATTCTTCCCTCGCCTCGTATAGAATTCGGAAAACGGTTTCGGATTTGATACTTCGTCATTTTGCCAGCCCCTTCTTGCCTTGCGCCCGAGTTCCTGCATTATCCCCCAGCCCCACGCCCCTCTTTCCCCATGCTCTCCCCTGATTCCCGCCCCGCCTCCCGTGCGTTTTTGCTGCCGCTTGCCCTGATCGTCGCCGCCGCTGCGTTTCGCTGGGCCAAGCTCAAAGGCTACGTCACCCTTGAAGTACTCGAAAACTTCACGCCGTGGATGGCGCTGGCCTTCACCGGCACGCTGGTCTTTTCCAAACGGGTGCCCTTCATCCTGATCCCGCTGCTCCTTGTGCTGATCGATGCCTCCGCCACCGGCATGCACTCCGTGCTGCACTGGGAGGCCCTGGCGGTGTATCCCTGCTTTGCCGTCGCCGCGCTGCTGGCCAGCCGCTGGCGTGGGCAGATGGGCATGCTCGGCAGCCTGCTCGGCGTGGCCGGCTGCTCGCTGGTCTTCTACTTCTTCACCAACACCGTCTCCTGGCTCAGCAATCCCGTCTCCGCCTACTCACGCGATCTCGCGGGCTGGCTGCAGGCCGTCACCACCGGAGAGCCCGGGCACCTGCCTTCCTGGTTCTTCCTGCGCAACTCCCTCGTGAGCGATCTCGGCTTCAGCCTCCTGCTCCTGGCCGCGTTCAACACCGAAGCCGCCTTCCGCCAGCAGCAGCGCATCCCGCTGCGCCAGCCCCTGGCCGCCTGAGCCCCACACTTCCCACGGCCATGAAGCGCATCGCATGGCTCTTCACGCTGGCGTGCGCCTGCGCCACGCTCTCCGCGCAGGCGGAGACGCTGCACCTCTACACCTGGGCGGACTACATCAGCCCGGAGGTGGTGCAGAAGTTCGAGAAGCAGCACGGCTGCAAGGTCGTCATCGACACCTTCGACTCGAACGAAAGCATGTTTGCCAAGTTCAAGGCAGGCGCTGCTGGGTATGATCTGGTATTTCCCACCGCCTACATGATCCAGGTGATGCACGCACAGGGCATGCTGGCGGAGCTGGATCACAAGCTCATCCCCAACCTGCCGAACATCGACCCCGCCGTGCTGGCGAAGGTGAAGGACCAGACCATGGCGCACAGCGTGCCCTACACCCTGGCCTATGCCTGCATCGCCGTGCGTGCGGACAAAATCAAAGGAGCGCCCGCCGAAGCCACCTGGGCCCTGTTTGACCGCGCCGCCCTGGCCGGACGCATGACCCTGCTGGACGACATGCGCGAGAGCATCGGCGCCGCGCTGAAGTCCCTCGGCCATAGCATCAACACGCGTGATGAAGCCCAGCTCGCCGCCGCGCGCGATGTGCTCATCCGCTGGAAGAAGAACATCGCCCGCTTTGACAACGAAGGCTACAAGAGTGGCATCGACTCCGCCGAGTTCCTCCTTGTCCATGGCTACAGCGGCGACCTCTTCCAGGTGCAGATGGAAAACCCCAAGGTCGAGATCCTCATCCCCCGCGAAGGCGTCACCCTCGGCTGCGATGAAATGGTCATCCCCAAGACCGCCAAACAGCCCGCCCTCGCCCATGCCTTCATCAACTTCGTCCTCGATCCCGCCATCGCCGCCGAAAACATGGAATGGATGGGCTACTACTGCCCCAACAAACCCGCGATGGCCCAAGTCAGCCCCGAGTTCCTCAAGAACCCCGCCGTCACCATCCCCGCCGAGCTGCAGGCCAAATGCGAAGTCATCGAAGACCTCGGCCCCGACCTCGCGAAGTACACCAAAGTGTGGGACCAGGTGAAAGCAGCGCGCTAGGCAGCGCTGGGAATTCTGTACTGGGAGCGCCGGTTTTTAACCGGCTCTGGGAAGCGCCGCAGCATGGCTAAGCGCCGCGATTCAATGGGCTTCTATCCACCTCGATCCCGCAGGGGCACTCACCTCGACTGCTCCCCGCCTACTCAAAAATCTTCCGGTGTGGATTGATGAAGCACCAGGCGACGGCTCCCACGAGGAATAGTGCGCCGATGAGGTACAGGGGCGCATTCCAGTCGTAGTGCTGCTGCAGGCCGATCACGATGAGCGGGCAGATCACGCTGCCGATCTGGCCGCTGGTGTTCATCGCCGCGCCCACGACGCCGGTGTGGCTGCCGCCGATGTCGATGACGGTGCCCCAGGAGGCGCCGAGGGTGAACATGCTGGCCGCCACCGCCGTGGCGATGCACCAGGCTGCGAGCTCTGGCTGCGCGGTGGTCGTGGCCAGCAGCATGGCGATGCCGGCGACGAGGTAGGAGGCGGCGCCCACGCCTGCACGTCCGATGCGCAGGCCAAACCGACGCGTGGCGGCATCCGTGGCCAGTCCGCCGAGAAGGTCGGCCACCGGGCTCAGCAGCAGTGGCAGGCCGGTGAAAAAGCCGAGGCGCATGGAGCTGAAGCCGTGTTGCTCCTGAAGATAAGTCGGCAGCCAGGTGATGCAGAAGTAGAAGCCAAAGCTGTTGGGGAAATACATGAGGCACAGCGGCAGGGTGTTGCGGTGCTTCAGCAACTGCTTCCAGTAGGCCCAGCCTGCGTGATGCCCGCTGCTTGGATCCCGACCTGCCACGATCTTTTCCAGCTCCGCTGCATTCACCGCCGCATGCTGCTCCGGATCATCCCGGAACCAGCGCTGCCAGGCCACGGCCCACACGATGCCGGGCAGGCCAAAGAGCACAAAGGTCCAGCGCCACCCGCACAGGCCCGCCACGGCCAGCGCGATCACGGGAGTGAGCCCGCCCATGATGTGCGCCGCAGAAAAGAAGATGCCCTGGACCGTGCCGCGCTCCGAGCGTGGGATCCAGCGCGAGAACGTCCGCGCCATGCCCGGCCACGCGCCCGCCTCACCCGCACCAAACAGAAAGCGGATGACCAGCATCGAGCCAAAACTCCACGCCGCACCCGTGGCCACCGTAAACGCGGACCACCACGCGACAATGCGCGTGAGCACCCGGCGTGTGCCCATGCGATCCGCCCACCACGCCGTGGGAATCTCAAACGCCGCGTAGGCGATGGCAAAGGCGCTGTAGATCCAGCTCATCTGATCCTTGCTCAGCCCCAGATCCCGCCGGATGTCCGGCGACAGCGTGGCGATGCACGCGCGATCAAGATAAGTGACGGCCCCGAGCGCCAGCATGAAGCCGACAACACGGTAGCGGACGCGGGTGGGGCAGGGCATCGGCCAATGAAGGAAGAAATGCGGGGGATTCAATCATTACCATTTTCTCCACGACCACCGAAGTCAACCAGTGATCGAAAGTCGGAAAGGTTCCAATTGACTCTCTGCGACTAGCCTCCAATCTTATGTTCAGGAATTTGACAAAAGTCAGCCTAGTAAAGCTCTAATTCGCACGGTGAAACTTTACGTTATAGGGAATGGATTCGATATGTGGCACGACCTGCCCACCAGTTTCAACGATTTTAAAAATTTCGCCAAGGAAATTCTTCTTGAAGTTGAGGGCTTTTATTCACTCGATACAGCGGACAAAGAACTATGGTCCGACTTTGAGAATGATCTCGGCTACTTTGTCTGGAAGAAATTTTATGACTATCACTGCAACATAGACTTCATGTCCGAAAGCTTTAGACCCAGCGAATTCTATAGCCTTCAAGATGAATTAACTGAACAATCCGACCATCATGTGGAAGAGATAAAAAAAGCGTTTCAGGAATGGGTTGAAGGAATTGACATCTCAGATGTGGTAAAAAAAATGGATTTCCCTCAGGATTCCAGCTTTATAAGCTTCAACTACACCTCGACCCTTCAATCTGTATATGGGATAAGCGAAGCAAGAGTATTTCATGTGCACGGTCGAGCTGATAATCTTGACGATCTCATTTTTGGACATGGTAAGACCATAGAAGAAGAGCCCGAGCAGGACGAGAATGGCGACAGTAACCGAACCATGTTCACAGACTCTGAAAACGCAGCCAAGTATCCTTTTTATGCGCTTCAAAAACCGGTGAATGAAGTCCTAAAAAAGAATGACGAATTCTTCAAATCTGCGCGTTCCGTTAGCGAAATCATTGTCATGGGCCATTCACTCAACGACATTGATTTGCCATATTTTAAAGAATTGGCAACTTGGGCATCAGGCGCTCATTGGCTGGTTTGCTGCTACAAGATAAGCGAAGTGGACCATGTCACAACCCAACTAATCAACTGTGGCGTTCAGTGCGCTAGAATCCAGACAATGGGGTATGGAGATTTAGTGAAAATGTCCAAAAAAGGACCTTAACCCTTCGGGAGGAGTGGCTGACTCCTTCAAAACCCACTGGCAGAGCAACCGCCGGTGTGTAACCTTCACACCATGAAACTGGAAGAACTCACGGCGGAGGCGGCCAAGCTTTCTGAGGATGACCGGGCATCTCTGGCGGCCTGGCTGCTGATTGGGCTCGAAAAGCCGCACCA
>NZ_JBIPNG010000073.1:0-18581 GCF_044373815.1 Prosthecobacter sp.
TTCGCTCTTCCGGGGCTGGCCTTTCGGATCGCTCCTGATTTGGGAAGTGAAACCCGATTGTTTTGCAGCTAACGAGGGCATCCCTCACCGGGCTTTTTGGCAGGTGGTTGACCGAACATCTGAAGATGCGGGAAGCTCTGCTTCATCATTGGGTCAGCCTGCTACCTATCACATGGTGTTGGATGGCCAGCAGCGCATACAAAGTTTAATTCTGGCTTTAGGCGGCGACCAATGGGGGTTCCAATTGAATGACGCCGACTGGGCGCTGGACCTGCGGGACCGCCGTGTCCGACCAAGCAATCATTGGTCCCGTGCCTCACTATGCATCGACTTGGAAAGATTTCATGACGAAGCTACTTCAAAAGGAGGAAAGGTTCGAAAGATCGAAGCTGGAAAAATTTTGGATTGGATCGTTCTAGATGATGTTGCTGGTCAATCCTCAGACCCACGTCCCTCGAATTATGTTTATCCCTTGTTGAAGGCATCGGAGATTAGAGGGCGATTCATTCGCTTGTCACGTGTCTGGGATCTTGCTGAAAGAGACTTGTCGGAAAGCGAATATGAAGAGCTGCTGATTCCAATATTTGCAGATCACGGTGCTACAGAGGCAACGCAAAGTAAAGTTCTCCGCCTTTTCGCCCAGTTCATGCGCGTTGTTGAAAATATCAAGAACAACAGTTTCGTGCACGCCCTTCAAATTGAGTCGTTTCAGCTTACGCCACAGTGGACCAAAGACGACTATAGCGACGCCATCGTGAACATTTTCACGCGACTCAACACTGCGGGAAGAACTCTGACACGCGAAGAGATTACGCTAGCGTGGCTGAAAGTGGGCTGGATTCGCGAGTTCACAGACGGAAAAACCGCTGGACAATGCATGGACTTCCTGAGAGAGGCTTTTGCCGAACGAGGGTTTGAATTGGATACTGATGAAATTGTGAGGCTCATCTCATTTGTTTGGGCCGTCGAACATCGAGACGGGAGCCTGCTGGACTCCAAGGACCTTTTGAAGGGGGATATTGTTCGCTCACTGGCAACTACTACGGCGAAGCTATGGAATCGGCTCAAACCAAATTTGGAGCGTGGAGCTGACCTGATAAAATCGAGAGAGCTCCCAGACAAATCATTCAATGCCGTGATCGTTGTGCTGTCTTGGTATGGGATGGCATTCGAGACATTCGTTGCACTATCGGGGCTGTCTGTAATTCAGAGGGACGACCTGGAGAAGCATCTTCGTAAGCGTGCAGAACAATTTGTTGATCGTTGGTTCTTCGCCTCGGAATGGGCTGGAGTTTGGGGTGATGCCGCTGTCCTGAGTTTCCAAAACTTTGCTACTGACCTGAACGGTATCCACAAATCGTTTGCCACCTGCACGGCTCAAAAGTTTCTCGAAGTCGTGGACCAAAGCATTGCCAAATTGATGGATCGTATTGTTCCCAAAGCCATCCAACAGGTTGACAACCTGATCGTGAAAGACAGGCGGCGCGTTCATGCCTACCACAACCTACTTTGGGTTTGGCACCGGTTGGACGCAGACAGATGGAAATACTCATCCCTCCCAATGCGAACGGGCAAGAAACGAACCAGCAAGCTGGAAGTCGATCACACGATTGCCGACGCTTGGTGGCAACGCATTGTCAATCAGGAAACTGAGGAGAAGCTAAAGGCGTTTGTTGGAACTGAAGCAGAGAAACTGGTTATTGGGCCTGATGGGTATGAAAACCTGGGGGAGGCACAGGGGTTTGTGAACCTGCTGGGCAACTGTTCATTGCTCGACAAGTCGTTCAACATTTCAAAGAGTGACAAGCCCATGTGGGTTTTCCTGCAAGAGGTCCATGAGTTCAAAAATGGTGTTTTCGGCCGCCCAGACTGGCAAACGGCTCTTTTGCTAGACGACACAATGACTGCACCTAATGGCAAGACGCTTGCCGAACTGAAGGGATTGATTCAGACACGAGATGCGGCAATCAGGATCGAGCTAAAAGACTTTATCAATGGGGCAAAACTGCGAGTGGACATACAAAACTAGCTGTCGATGAATGCTCACGCCTACACCGAAGACCAGCTAGTCGAGCAGCCCGCCATCGGGCTGTTTGGAAAGCTTGGCTGGGAGACGGTATCGGCAGCGGAGGAAACCTTGGGTGCCAGCGGTACGCTTGGTCGTTTGGCGAAGTCGGAAGCGGTACTGCCAGGGCGGCTGGAGCCTGCTTTGAAGAAGTTGAATCCCATGCTGTCGCAGGAGGCGATCTCGGCGGCACTCGAAGAGCTGGCGCGGAATCGCTCGGCGATGAGTCCAGCAGCGGCGAACCGGGAGACGCATGAGCTTTTGAAGCAAGGGGTCAAGGTCAGCGTGCCGGACAAGGAGCGCGGCGGGCAGAAGACGGAGCGGGTGCGGGTGATTGATTGGGAGAACCCGGAGGCGAATGATTTTCTCCTCGTGAGTCAGATGTCCATCCAGGGGGCGCTGTACCTGCGGCGACCGGATTTGATCGGCTTCGTCAATGGACTCCCGCTGGTGGTGGTTGAACTCAAGAAGCCCGGCGTGCCAGCACAGCAGGCTTTCACGGACAACCTGACCTGTTACAAGGCGGACATCCCGCAGCTTTTCTGGGGCAATGCGCTCATGATTGCCAGCAACGGTACTGACAGCCGCGTGGGTTCGCTGACAGCGGACTGGGAGCGGTTCTTTGAGTGGAAGCGTATCGCCAGCGAGGGCGAACAGCGTCGGGTGTCGCTGGAGGTGATGATCTGCGGCACCTGCGACAAGAAGCGTCTGCTGGATTTGGTGGAGAACTTCATCCTCTTCTCCGAGCACAAGGCGGGACTGGTCAAGATCGTGGGGCAGAACCATCAGTTTCTCGGCGTGAACAACGCCATCGCTGCCAGCCTGAAAGCCCGCACGGAAGGCCACGGACGCGGCGGGGTCTTTTGGCAGACGCAGGGCAGCGGCAAGAGCTTCTCCATGGTCTTCTACTCGCAGAAGATTCTGCGCACGGTGCCCGGCGACTGGACCTTTGTGATCGTGACGGACCGCGTGGAACTGGACGAGCAGATCGCCACGACGTTCAAGGCCTGCGGTGCGGTGAGCGAGGCCGAAGGCGAAATCTGCCATGCCAGCAGCGGCGGACATCTGCGCGAGCTGCTGCGGGGGAATCACCGCTATGTGTTCACGCTGGTGCATAAGTTCCAAACCGATGAGATGCTCACGGATCGGCGGGACGTGATCGTTTTGACCGATGAAGCGCACCGCAGCCAGTATGACACACTGGCCATGAACATGCGGGCCGCGCTGCCGAACGCGATCTTTGTGGCCTTCACCGGCACACCGCTGATCGCGGGCGAAGAACGGACGCGGGAGGTCTTTGGCGATTACGTCTCCATCTACGACTTTCAGCAAAGCGTGGAGGACGGCGCGACGGTGCCGCTCTTCTACGAAAACCGCACGCCCGAGCTGCACCTGGACAATCCCAACCTGAACGAGGACATCTACGCTCTGATCGAGGAAGCGGAACTGAGCCTGGAAGCTGAGGAAAAACTGCAACGTGAACTGGGAGCGCAATACCACCTGATCACCCGTGACGACCGTTTGGAAACGGTGGCCAAGGACATCATGAACCACTTCCTGGGCCGTGGGTTCCAAGGCAAGGCCATGGTGGTGAGCATCGACAAAGTGACCGCGCTGAAGATGCACGCGAAGGTGCAGAAGCATTGGGTGGCAGAACAAACACGCGTGTGGAAGGAACTGGAGGTGCTGTCCCGTTCCAAACCGCTCAAGCCTGGCCAGCCCAAGATCGGGGCCACGAATGACTACGACGCCGAGAAGGTGCGGGAACTGCAACGACGCCTCGATTTGCTGGAGCACACCGACATGGCGGTGATCGTCTCCGCCGAGCAAAACGAGATCGCCAAGATGGCAGTGAAGGGCATCGACATCGTGCCGCATCGCAAGCGGATGAACGATGAGAAGCTGGACGAGCGCTTCAAAGACCCGAAGGACGAGCTGGGCCTCGTTTTTGTCTGCGCGATGTGGCTGACCGGCTTTGATGCGCCAAGCTGCTCGACGATCTACCTCGACAAACCGATGCGGAACCACACGCTGATGCAGACCATCGCCCGTGCGAACCGTGTCTATCCCGGCAAGCAGAGCGGTTTGATCGTGGACTACGCGAACGTCTTCGCCTCGCTGGAGCGAGCCCTGGCCATCTACGGAGCCGGAAAGGACGGCAAGACGCCTGTGCGTGACAAACAGGAGCTGGTGGAGCAACTGCGTGCCGCCGTGAAAGAGGCGGCTGAGTTTTGCCAGCGCCAAGGGGTGAGTCTGAGCGCCATCCATGATGCGACTGGCATGGAGAAACTGCACCTCCTGAGCGAAGCGGTGAATGCGCTGATTTCCCCGGACGAACTGCGGAAGCAATTCCTCGCCCATGAGAAACTCGTGCGGGCTCTCTATCAAGCCGTGAAGCCGGACAAGGCCGCCATCGAGTTTGCCCCGATGTGCTCGCTGCTGGCCACGCTGGCCGATTCGATCAAGTTGCAGACTGGCGAGGGCGAAACGCCCGACATCACGCCGATCATGGGCAAGCTGAATGAATTGCTCGACGAATCCATCGGCGCGGAAGGCTTCACCATTGCCGAAGGGAAAGCGGGTGCCCGGCATGGCGTGATCGACCTCTCCAAGATCAACTTCGAAGCGCTGGCGAGGAAGTTCAAAGAGTCGAAGCAGAAGAACCTCGACATCGAAAAGCTCAAAGCCGCCATCCGCGCCACCCTGGACAAGATCGTCCACATGCACCGCGCCTTGCGGACGGACTACCAGCAGAAGTTCGAGGAACTCATCGCGAGCTACAATGCGGGGAGCCTGAACATTGACCAGCTCTTTGCGGCCTTGCTGGAGCAAAGCCGCAAGCTCACCGAGGAACAAACACGGCATGTGCGTGAGAATCTCCTGCCTGCTGAACTCGTGATCTTCGACATTCTTACCCGTCCCGCGCCCGAACTCAGCGATGCCGAGCGTGATGAGGTGAAGAAGGTGGCGAAGCAACTGTTCACCAAGGTGCAATCTCTCCTCGGCACGATGTGGAAAGGCACCCAGCAAGGACGATCCAAGCTCCAGGACGTGATCAAGGACACCCTCGACGAAGGTTTGCCCATGGCCTATGACAAGCCCCTCTACGAGGCGAAGGTGGAGGCGGTCTTCGAGCACTTCTACGAGACGGCGGCGTGAGGGTGCGACTGGAATAAATACTTGCTGCAGTGCTCACCATTTCAAGGACACAAAGTGCTCCCTACTTGCTGTTGAGGAATGCTTCCATCGCGGCCTGACCGATTAAAACTCCAACCCCAAATGCCATGTCCTTCGCCTCCCTGTTGGTCGTGCCGGTTGACTGAATGATTTTGTGTTCTGTGACCTGTCCAAGATTTGCATTGTAGGTTAATGACATTTTGGTCCACCCGATGGGAGTGATGATTCCATGCCAGTAGAGGGTGTATGCTATTGTATATTTTCGAATGTCTTTGGCGTCCTTCCTCGTCGCGTTCTCTTTCCAGTCGATATCAATCTCGGTGACTCTCACGCTGACACCTGTTCCCACTGGGTGAATCGCCTGGAAAATGCTGTCTGCGCCAAATTCCATGGTTCCGTCGCTGAGTTGGACCGGGGCATTCAGTTCTGATTCCAAGCCAAGCATGAAGAGTTTACGAAATGCTGCCTCAGACTCCGGTATGCCATCTTGATGTTTATCTACGAGCTCAACCTTGAACTCACCAACTTGCTTGTCCAAACCTGCGCTAACAATTGGATCAACGGTATACTCCCCGTCGAGGATGTCGTCCCGCACTATGCCACTCCATTCAATGCGCACTCCTGCTGGATCCTTGCTGACAAATGAAATCGTGTTTCCGTCACGCTTTCCTTTGATCTCCGCACTGCCAGCAAGCCAGCCACTGATGGAGATGTAGCCGGATATTTGAGAGCCTTCCTGTTGGATGAGAAGTTTTAGGTATCCGTCTAGTTGATGAGTCACATTGCGGCACGTCCCGTCCCACAGTGCTGTGTCTTTTGCGATGGAGGCAGTCGTGAGAACGGCGCTCACGAAGGTGAAGAGAATCCATTTCATTTTTGCTTTCATATGGGTGTGCCTTTTGCAGGTGAATCATCGGCAACCCAAAACGCGGGTAAGGATTAAGCGAAACTGTTGGTGCGGAAGCAGCCTTAGTTTGGATTGCCTTCTTTAAGAAGCGCATGCTTGCCCCGGTCATTTTGTGATGCAAGCAAAAAAGCGACATTCCTGCCGCCGACAATTATGCCGCTTTAGCCATTAATCGCGTTCGTGGCACTCCGCATTCGTCAAATCCTTGGAAGAAACGTCAACCGGTTACGGATGGCGATGGGTTTGACGCAGGAAGAGCTTGCGGAGCAATCGCAAATTGACCGGCGGCAGCTTCAGCGAATTGAGGCGGGAGCGGCCAACCCTGGGGTAGAGATGCTAGCTCGGCTACGCAAAGCGCTTGATTGTTCGTGGCCTGATTTGCTAGCTGGGATGTGACTAGGCTCTGGCCCTCATGCTGCACGGGTTAGCAGGTCGAAGGCATGGAAGGGGACTCCTGCGGTTTCGCCATCGAGGAGAAAGTCGCCTGGGTGTCTGCTCGCGTTTCTTTATTCCTCCGACTCATTCACTGCAATCCAGGATGGGAATGGATCAGGCAGCTGTTGCCAGGCTTCCGGTCCCCCGATCATTTCGGCGTCATTGAGCTGGCAGGCATCGAGTTGAGCTGTGAGGGCGGCTTGATCCATTTCACGGCCGATCAGTACGATTTCGGTGCGCCGGTCTCCGTAGGGCTCTTGCAGATTGGCTTCGATCTCTGCCTGTGCTGCGGGATCCTTGGGCCATTCATCACTGCCCACGGCTGACCAGAACATGCCCATGGCGCGGGTGTCTCGCAGCACGCCGGCCTGAGAGATGTAGCCTGCGAGTTCCATGCGTGTGGCGAGCCAGAACATGCCTTTGGCCCGGATGACGCCCTCCCATGCTGCACGCATGAAGGCATCAAAACGTTGCGGATGGAAAGGCCGCCGGGCACGGTAGATAAAGCTGTTGATGCCGTACTCCTCCGTCTCCGGCGTGTGACCGTTCAAGGAATCCAGCCAGCCTTCAGCCTGCTCCGACTCTGCTTGTGCGTAGAGTCCGGTGCTCAGCACGGCATTCAGCGGCACTTCGGATTGACGCGTTTCATAGACCTTTGCCTTCGGATTCAAAGCTTGGATGACACCACGAATATCGCCGAGTTCCTCGGTGCTTACGACATCCGTTTTATTGATGAGAATGACGTTGGCGAATTCGATCTGATCCGTCAGCAAATGGACAATCGTACGACCGTCTTCCTTGGACACCGCCTGCCCGCGCTGCTGAAGATCTTCGGTGCTGTAGTAATCATTCAGGAAGTTGCGTGCATCGACCACGGTGACCATGGTGTCGAGTTGCGCGAGATCAGACAACGACCGTCCCTCCTCATCCTGAAAGGTGAAAGTTTCGGCCACTGGCATCGGTTCGGAGACTCCTGTGGACTCGATGAGCAGAGCGTCGAAGCGGCCTTCGCGAGCCAGTTTTGAGACTTCCTTGAGCAGATCTTCACGGAGCGTGCAGCAGATGCAGCCATTGCTCATCTCCACCATTTTCTCCTCGGTGCGGGAGAGCTGGGCATCGCCAGCCTTCACAAGCTGGGCATCCACATTGACCTCGCTCATGTCATTGACGATGACGGCAACTCTGCGTCCCTCGCGGTTTCGCAGGATGTGATTGAGCAAGGTGGTTTTCCCAGCTCCGAGGAAGCCGGAGAGGACGGTGACAGGGAGCTTTGGTGTCTTTATGTGCATGAATGTGTGGATATTTATAACGCAAACATGTTGCAATAGATATTGACTTAACGCAACTAAAATGCATTATCGAATGGGCGCATCGGCCCCTTCTTCCGTCCTCTTTTCAGTTCATTTTTGAAATCCCTGCTCTGCACATGTCCCATGCTGGTTCTCCCAATACATCTCGCAAACCCGCCCCCCTCATCCTGTCGGTGGAGCGCGCGGACGGGACGATCTGTGAGCTCCCAGAAGGTGAGTTCCGCTCCGGCGCAGGCCGGCTGCTTTTCGTCCGTCGGGGGAGCCGCATTGAGATTCGCTGCCCGCGCAGCAAGGAGCTTTTTTCCATCCATTTCGGCCCCATGCCGCCCACCGGCGCGCACTGAGGCACAGCCTTTCGGGCGGTGACAAACACCGCCGGAAAACAATCGAGGCCGGAGGTCGCAGAACCCGGAGCCCTTCACACACACACCAAAACACAGACAAAAAACATGAAGGTATCCCATATTCTCGCGACACGCCTGGCGCGTCGTTACAACCAGAAAGGCCTGACGCTCATCGAGCTCCTGGTCGTCCTGGTCATCCTGATTGCCCTCGCCGGCATTCTCATCCCGCAGTTGCCAAACATGCTCACGCGTGCTCACACGGCGGCGGCGTCCACGAACATTCCAGAGGCCAACAAGCGCATCCAGGAGTTTGAGCAGATCTACTTCAAGCAGCCCGCGAACCTTGACAATCTCGTCAACGGCGTGGCACTGGTTGACTATCTGCCGGGCACGACTGGCCTCACCGCCACAGCGCTGACGGCAGACACTCGTGATGCTCTGTTCAATGCGGGAATCACGTCGCTTGCGGGGCTCTATGACACGAAGGCGACCCTTGATACGGCTGGTGGCAATACCACCTTCAACCCGTATGACGCTGCCGCTGACCTCGACCTCACGGCAGGCACGCCTTCCGTCGCTGTCGCTACGGAAACTACCGTCGAAGCGCTTCTGCGTCCTGATGGTGGCGCAGGTGATACCTACGTTGCCCTCGGCATCGGTCAGAAGAGCGAACTGATTGGCCGCACGACCAATGAGGCTCCGTATCACTTTGGTGATGTGGCAGGCTCGGGTCCTGACGTCGTCTATGCCCGCTATCTTGCCATCTACAAAGTGGCGAATGACGGCACAGCCTTGGACAAAGCTATTTTCATCGGGGTGCTCGCCATGCACGACGACGGCCTCGCCAATGGTGGCGATCACGTCTCGGAGTTCTTCAACGCAAACCAGCTGTAATCTAACAGGCATCGTGTGATGCCAAAGTCTGCGGCACCTCGCGTCCTGCGGGGTGCCGCATGGCCCCGCCCGGTCAAGCCGAGCGGGGTTCTTTAAACATTGTACGCCCTCTCAGCCTGTCCATGCACATGCACCTCGATCACAAAAATGCTGGAGCCTCAGCACGCCATCATCGTGTGGCGGGCCTGACGTTGCTTGAGCTGCTCGTCGTGCTGATGGTGCTCATCGCCGTGGCTGGAATCATCGTGCCCAACGTGACCGACCTGCGTCTGGGCTTTGCTGGCGACCGCAAGACAGCGCAGCAAATCGCCACGGAGCAGACCCTGCTGCAGGTGCGCGCGGCGATCCTCGGTGGGAATGGTCAGAAAGGCTTGTGGCCCGACCTGGCGCAGCGCGATGCCGACCTGCCCCAGACCATGGCCGAGCTGTTTGTGCCACGCGCTGACTGGCCTGACTTTGATCCCAACACGCGCATCGGCTGGCGTGGCCCCTATCTGCTGAGCAGCGGTACACGCTATGGTGTCAATGACGCCTATGGCAGCGCCACCGACCCCGCCGTGCTGGATGCCTGGGGCAGTCCCATCGTGATCCAAACCCCGGATGCACAGTACATCCGCATCGTCTCTGGCGGCGAGGACGGCGTCATCGACACGCCCCCCATAGTGACCATGCCCGCCCTCGCTGATTGTGGCGATGACGTGCTTCTTTTTCTCCGCGTGGCGGACACCCGCTCATGAAAATCCACCGCCCATCTCTCCACCCAAGCGGCCTCACCCTGCTTGAGCTGCTGGTCGTGCTGACGATCCTCGTCGTTCTCTCCACCGTCGCCATCACCAGCACCAGCGGCGTGGCAGATCAGGCCCGCTACGAAGCCACTCAGCGCACGCTGGAAAACATCCGCGACGCAGTGATCGGGCCTGCCAACCTCCGCGACACAGATGGCACGCTGCTTTACACCGGATTTATGGCGGACACGGGACGCCTCCCACAAGCGGCGGCAGAAGTGGTGGACGGAGGCACAGTTTTGACGCTGGCTGAACTCGTCCAGCAGCCTGCTGGGATGGCGGCTTATCAAGTGCTCCCTGCGATCACTTCGAATTGCACTCCAGCGGACGAAGCCGATGAGGAAGACATAAAAGTGAATGCCGACACGGTGCGACTCGGCGTTGGCTGGCGCGGACCTTACCTGCGCTTGCCCCCCGGAAACCTCCTTCCACGAGATGGCTGGGGAGCGCAGTTGGTGACGCCGGCTGGCGTCGTGCCAGGTTTCCCCAACGATAGCCTTCTAAACAGCGGAGGGGCTGTTGGCGCAGGCGATCCGATTGATCAAATCACCAGCTATGGTCGTGATGGGGCTGCTGGTGGTGTGGATGTGTATGATGCCGAGCTTGACGTGAACTTTTCCGAAATGGTGGCTGCGACCGTAGTCGCTCAGGTCGAAATTCAAGACTCAACGGGAACCGTTTTGAACAGCTCTGAGATCACACGCGTATTCGTCCGTCTTTTTGAACCGAACTCTTCAGATGGAATGATTTCAGTGAAGGCGGCAGTAGGTCCAGAGGGAGCCATGGGTGATCCGTTTGATTCATATCATGAGCATGACAACGATCTTCTAACTTTTTCGCCAGTTTCGACCACTCCAGGCATTCGGGCAGTTCGAGCCTATGCGCGAAAGGACGATGGTACAACGAGGCCTGTGAATGCGGGCAACCTTAGAAGTGCTCCAGTGTATCTAAGAGCTCGGCCAGGGAGTAACACCATCAAGCTTGTGATCATCAATAAACCATGAGTCGCACGATCCTCCTCGTCACTCCCCACTTCATCGCGCGCGGTGATTTTGACTCGCGCGGCGTACTGCGCAGCATGGGGCATGCGGTGCCGCCTGCGCATGGGGTGGATGTGGCTTCGCTCACGCTGGCGGCGCTTGGGCTGGTAAAGGCGGCTCCGCGTCGTGTCTGGGTGCTGACTACTGCCGCCGCCACGGCGATCGTGGAGACGACGCCGGGGCGTTTGCAGGGCTTGACTGAAGCAGAGCTTTCCTCAGCTCTCGCGTTTGAAGCGGAGGCGCTGACCGGACTGCCTGCGATGACGAGCCAGACCGCTGCCTGTCGTATGGCGGCAGCAAGCGGCGCGGAGGCCTGGTGGGTCACCCAGATCAGCCAGCGGATGCGCGCCGAGATTGAGGCTGAAGTCGTGCGGCTTGGCGCGCGGCTGGAGGGCATCGCTCATCCGGGCGGCCTTGTCATGCAGCTTGGCACGGTGGCGGAGCGCTTCGAGCTTTGGCATGATTTGCTCTTCATTCACCGGGCCAGTGGCGCGTTCGACATCCTGGCGGTCGATGAAAGCGCGCCGCTCACATCGGTCATGGCGCGTTTTCCCGCCACGGGCAGCGTGCGCATGATGCTGACTGCAAAGCCGCAGGCCCTCGTCACGGACTGCGAGGTGCACAGCCTGCATGAAGATGAAACGCTGCGCTCGTGGCTCACGTCCTGGCATCAGGCTCTCAACGCGCCCACGCCCTCTGTCCCGGTGCTGCTGCCGCCGGCACAACCGATGAGCGCGGTGAAGCGTGTGTGGTTGTCCGTGAGCACGGCGGCCATCGCCCTTGGGCTGTGCTTTGCCCACTGGTGGATCTCCGAACGGCAGCTTCAGCAGGCGCAGGAGGAGGTCAAAACCCTGAGCGCGGTGGCCAAACAACGTGCCGAGCTGAAGCAAACATCCGCAGACATCAGCAAGCTGCGCACAGAATTGGAATCCGCCCGCCGCCTGCAAAGCCAGGCCCTGCGCGGTTTTGGCGCGATGCTTGCCGCCGTGGGCGAGCTGCGGCCCTCCGGCCTGCTGGTGCGCAGCTTGAAGGAGCCCGCCGGTTCCGGCAGCCCGGCAGGCTCCCGCTACACCGGCATGGAGGCGCTGATCTCCGGCCTCTGCACGCATCAGGAACTTGCCGCCGAGTTCTCGCGTACGCTTGGCGCACGCCTCACGCCGTTAGGCTGGAGCGTGCGCCCGGCGCGCACCACGGCACGGCTCGCGGGCGGCACGCCGACCTGGGATTTTGAGATTCCGCTGAGGCTCGATGGCAGTTCCACATCCGTCTCAAACACTCAAGCCTCCAGCACACCATGAAGCCGAAGAACAAGCCCTCGCTCACCGCGCGTGAACGCTTCCTGCTCCTAGTGCTGCCGGGTGCGCTGGTGCTGGCGGTTTATGCTGTCTTCATCAATGGCACCCATCTCAGCGCGCTGACCAAGGCCTGCCAGCAGCGCGACAAACTGCGTGAAGAAGTCGGTCCCATGAGATTGAATCCGCAGGCGCTCGCCGCTGACCTGCAACGCCTGAAGACCGAGCAGGCGGACTTGAAGCGCAAACTGGCCGCGTTCAGCGAAGACGGCAGCGATGCCATGCAGCGCTCCGAAGCCGTCGTGATGATCGGCGCATTGCTGCGCAAGCACGGCATGATCGTGGTGGATGAAGGCCCCTCCTCCAAACAATCCGCACCCGCTTCTGGCACCGCACGTGGATCTGCCGTCAAACAAAGCCACACCACGCATGCTGACAGTGTGTGGCAGGTGCGCTTTCTCGGCAGTTGGAGCGGCGTGCAGGCCACTCTGATGGCCCTGCCTGACTTTGAAGGCAGCGCCTGCCTGCCGCTGAGCCTGAGCATGGCAGAACCTCAAAACCAAAGCCCCGTGCGCGAGTGGAAGCTGCGCCTTCGCCTGTGATGCACCTGATGAGCGACAGCCCCCACACCCTCCCGGTCACGGTGATTTCCGGCTTCCTAGGTTCAGGCAAAACCACGCTGCTGCGCCGTCTCCTGCGCGAAGCCAAGGGAACGCGCCTCGGCGTGATCGTCAATGACCTCAGCGAGCTGGAAGTGGATGGCGATCTGGTGCGCGACCCCGAAGGGTTCAACGAGCAGCGCGGCAACTTCGCCAGCATCCACACCGGCAGCATCAGCGGCACGCAGCGCGGGGCGTTTGCAAGCGTTCTTGATGCCTGGCACGGGCGCGATGACCTGGATCACGTCATCATCGAAACCTCCGGCAGCACGCATCCCGGGCCTCTGATCCAGGAGATCAGCGCACGGCCTGAGTTCAAGCTCGACACTTTTGTCACGCTCATTGATGCGAAAGCATTCATGGAGGACTACGGCGGCGGGCGCCTGCTCAGTGAGGCCACTCAGCCCCAGGCTCCGCTGCTGTCGGCACAGATCCGCCTGGCGAATGTGATCTTGCTCACCAAGACCGAGAAGCTGATTCCCCAGGCCATCGAATGGATGGCCCAACACCTCACGGCACTCAATCCCTCCGCAGCGCTTTACTCAGTCAACTACGGCAGGATCACGCCTCAGTTGATCCTCGGCACCGGCAGCTTCGACATGGATCGGGCGCAACATCTCGCCGCCGGCTGGCAGCATGATGACGTGGGAGATGCCGCCAGCTATGACCTCGGCAGCACCGTCATCACCGATCCTCGTCCGTTGCATCCACGGCGGCTTTGGACCCTGTTCAGCAAGCGACTCGGCGCTGGCATCCACCGCAGCAAAGGATTCATCTGGATGCCCTCACGGGATCGCGATGTCCTGCTGTGGAATCAAGCCGCATGCAGCATCGAGATGGAGCTCATGGCCTACTGGAAGGCGGCGCTCGTGACCAATCCCGATGGCAAACTCGTGCCGGAGGAAATCGCCATGCTGCGTGACATGCTCCAAGGCACCCACCCCGAATTCGGCGACCGCGCCTGCGAACTCACTGTGATCGGCACCGCGCATGACCGCGCCATCTTCGTGCAAGACCTCAAGTCATGCTTCTGCACCGACGACGAAATCACCGCCTGGCAGCGCGGCGAGACCTTCGACGACCCATGGCCCAAAACCCTCCTGCGCGTGTGATGAGCCAGCCCCTTCCACCCATGTCACAAGACATCCCCATTTCCCGCCAGCGTGTACTGCTGAGCGACTTCAAAGCCGCGCTGCTTCAGCAGATGTTCTTCTGGGGCCGTGATGTGATGACGAGTGGCAATCTGCTTGTCCAGCACGGCTTCATCAAACTGCCGTCCCCCGGCTTAAAGGGCACAAGTTGTTATCGGCTTGATTACCGTGGAGGCATCATCGAACTGCACGGGGCCTGCGCTGGCTGGTATCCCGGCGCTCATGATCCGCAGCCGGGCTTTCTCTTTGTGCGCACGTCAGGCCGCTGCACCTCGCATCATCTGCATGAGCCAGTGATCCCCGGCAGCTACCAGCCCGAGGTGCTCTGCCACGACACGGTCTCCACCTTGAAGGGCGCACAGGTCTTTGCCACCTGGCTGGCAGACTACGAAGACTGGATCCTGGCGCGCCAGGGTGCGGACTACCGCAGCCAGTGCCGCCACATGCTCGGCAGACTGCCAAAGGGCAGCCCCTGGCTGCCGGCACCACAGGCCACCAAATGGCTGCGTGCCCTTGCACAGCAGGGGGCAGCCGCACCACGTGCCAAAATCATGTTTCATGGCACATCCGGCCACAATCCCACACGCCATGCCCCTCAGCAAATGATCAGGCCGTCCCGGCTTCGGCAGGAGAAAAGCCATGCAGCTCTGAACTGATCCCTCTTCCGCATGGACACTCATCATGACAGCACAACTGCAAACGCCTCCGCCCGCACGGCTGAGGAGATCCTCGACGGACTTCAGGTGCGCGGGGTCAGGCGCACCCCCGCACTCCGCAGCCTGATTCACGCGATGACCGCGCACTCTGCCCCTGCCGCCATCGCCTACTGGGCAGACTTGACCAGCCTGAAGGAATTCAACCCGGTGACCCTCTATCGCCTGATGTTGAAGCTGGAGCAGGCAGGCGTGGTGCGGCGCATGCATCTCGGCGAACGCGCGCAGTACTTTCAGATCATCCGGCCCGGCCCGCAGCCGGACTACCTCGTCTGCACGAACTGTGGTGAACTCCAGCCCGTGCAGACACCGCCCGAACTGTACAGGATGGAGCAGCAGCTCGCCGCAAAATCAGGCTGGAAAGCCGTGCGCCATGAACTGGAGGTTTTCGGCTTGTGCCCGCACTGCACGGAGGGCCATGACGTGCCGCAGGAACACCACACTCACCAAATTCGATGAGCGTGCCTGCCCAACAGCTTGAACCCCTGCTCGACCGATGTCTCGACCTCGGTGCCTCGGACCTGCATCTCGCCAGTGATGCCGCGCCCTACTTCCGTGTGCAGGGCGTGCTCAGGTCAGATGAATCTTCGCCAGCCATCCCGGAAGCTCAAATGGAGCGCTGGGCGCGTGAAATCACCGGCCAGTCAAGCGGCCCGGTGGTGCGTGACACCGGCAGCTACGATGGGGCCCTCACCAGCCGGCGCGGCGTGCGCTTCCGCATCAACATTTACAAGGTTCGAGGCCGCATCCATCTCGCACTGCGTCGTCTGGATGACCGCTTTCGTCCGCTCTCGGAGCTGGGGCTGCCGGACTCGCTGAACCAGCTCTGCTTGCAGCCCTATGGGCTCGTTGTCATCGCAGGCCCCACGGGTTCCGGCAAGACGACCACGCTCGCCACGCTGCTGGATCACATCAATCAAACGCGGCGCTGCCATCTCATCACCATCGAAGACCCGGTGGAGTATGTGCATCACTCCAATCTCGCGCTGGTGAATCAGCGCCAGCTTGGGCTCGACACCCCCAGCTTCAATGACGCGCTCGTCGCCGCCATGCGGCAGGACCCCGATGTCATCCTCGTCGGCGAAATCCGCGACCTCACCACCATCCGCACTGCCATCACGGCGGCGGAGACCGGGCATCTCGTTTTCACCACCGTCCACGCGGGCGATTGCGTGGGAGCCATCGAGCGCATGGTGTCTGTGTTTCCTGCGGGCGAGCAGGACTGCATCCGCCGCCAGCTCGCCCTCGTCCTGCGTGCCGTCGTCGCCCAGCATCTCGTCGTCGCGGACGGTCCGGGACGAAAACAACGCGGCAATGACGACAAAGAACCCAAGGGCCGTCGCGTGCTCGCAGCGGAGATTTTGATGGCCAGCCAGGCCGTGGCGAACCTCATCGCCACGGGCAAGAGCAATCAGATCTACTCTGCCATGGAGTCCGGCACGCAGCAGGGCATGCAGACCATGGAGCACAGCCTCGCCACGCTCTACCTGCGCGGAGACATCTCCGAGCAGACCGTCAATGGCCTCGCCCGAAAGCCAGCGCAGGTGTATGAGCGCGCCAGCCGCATGAGGACACGTTCCGCCGCATCCGCATGACTCCCACGCCTCACAAACCGCAGACGCTGCTCGATCTCGATGCCGTGCGCATTGATTCCGTGCAGGCCTTGCGTCTGCCTGCGAGCATCGCCTTGAGACGAAGACTCCTGCCCTTTGCCGTGCATGAGGGGCATGTGTGGCTGGCCTGCCAGCATCAGGATGATGAAGCCGCACTCCGCACCTTGCAGCGTTACTTTGAGCACCCTTTGCGTGCGGTGGTGGCAGAGCCCGCATCACTCGGCCGCGCTCTTGACCGGCTTTACCGCGATGCCCCCCAGGCCGGGATCAGCACTCTCACACGCTACACAGAGCGCGGACAGGCCGCCGCCAGCCTGGATGCGGGAGATGGCGATTCCGACGCCACACAACTCGCCAACGAAATCCTCCGTGCCGGGATGCTGCGTCAGGCTTCCGACATCCATTTCAATCCGGGGGAAAAGGAGCTGCAGGTGCGCCTGCGCGTCGATGGTGTGCTGGAGGAGGCCTACCGCCTGCCCATGAGCGTGCATGGAGCTTTGCTCAACCGCTTCAAGATCATCGCCGGGCTGAACATCGCCGAACGTCGCGCCTCGCAGGATGGTGCTTTCCGTCATAGCGAAGCCGGAGCACGCGGCCTCGTGGTCGATGTGCGCGTGGCCACCATCCCCACCAGGCATGGCGAGCGCCTCACGCTACGACTGCTCGCCGTGGACAGCAGCCGCTTCAGTCTCGGTGCTCTGGGCATGAGCGCCACGCATCATGCCATGTTCAGCGAGGCCATCGCCAAACCGCACGGCCTCATCCTGCTCACCGGTCCCACCGGCTCCGGCAAGACTACCACCCTCTATGCCGCGCTGCGTGAACTCATCGCCGCCGAGGTGCAGAACATCATCACCATCGAAGATCCCATCGAAAATGAGATTCCAGGTCTCGTGCAGGTGGAGGTGGACAGCGCGGACAAGGTCAACTTCGCCAGTGCCCTGCGCAGCGTGCTGCGGCATGATCCTGATGTCGTGATGATCGGTGAGATTCGTGATCGTGAGACCGCTGATATCGCCATCAAAGCCGCGCTCACCGGCCATCTGGTCTTCTCCACGCTGCACACAAACTCAGCCGCCGGAGCGGTGGTGCGTCTGGCCGAGATGGGTGTGGAGCGTTTTCTCATCGCCTCCACACTGCGCCTGGCCGTGGCACAGCGGCTGGTGCGCAAATGCTGCGGGCATTGCATTCAGCCGCGCGCGATCCGCACCGAAGAAGCGGCCCTGCTCGCGCAGCCGGAACTGGAGGGGCAGGATGGTTTTGAGCCGCAGGGCTGCCTCTACTGCGCCGGGCGCGGTTTCATCGGTCGCATGGGTCTGTTTGAAATGCTGCCAGTCGATGAGCAGTGGTCGCAGATGATCGCGCGTGGCGCAGATGAGGCGGCGCTGAATGAATCCATGCGCCTGCGCAACCTGCCGCTGCTCGTCCACGATGCCGCCGAAAAACTGCGCGCCGGCAGCGTGACCATGAATGACGTGCGCAGCGCCGTGACCGTCTGGTAAACTCCCCATGCCCGCCTTCCTCTACAACGTTCGCGATGCCGCAGGTTCCCGTCTCTCGGGTGAACTGGAATCCTCCTCCAGCGCCGCGGCCGCAGCCGAACTGCGCGGACGTGGCCTGACGGTGATTGGTCTTGAGGAGGTACAGCATCCGGCACACTCACGCGGTTGGAAGCCCTCCGAACTGCTGTGGATTCGCTCGCTCGACATCGAAATCAGCCTCTATCAGCTCGCCACACTTTTGCGCAGCGGGCTCACCTTGCTGGGCGCACTTAGGCTTGTCGCAGAACAGTCGGAGCGTGGCCGTCTTCGCAGAGTGTGGGAGGAGGTGGTCACCGCCATCGAAAGCGGGCGCACCTTTGCCGATGCGCTAGCCCAGCACCCATGCTTCAATCGCCTCGTCGTGCAGCTCGTCAGCGTGGGCGAGCAGACCGGCCATCTCGGCCCCGTGCTGGAGCGTGCCGCCATGGCTCTGGAGAAAAAGCGCACGCTGCGCGCCGGCTTGCTCACCACGCTCATGTATCCGGCCATCGTCTTCCTGCTCGCCATCGGACTGGCGGTTTACATGGTCATTGGAGTGCTGCCGAAGCTGCAGGTCTTCCTGCGGGCGATGGGCAAGAAGCTGCCGCCGATGACCCAGCGTCTGCTCGACATCAGCGACTGGATTCAAATCAACGGCGTCACCACGGTCATCATT
>NZ_JBIPNG010000439.1:0-5587 GCF_044373815.1 Prosthecobacter sp.
CGGAACCTCTCCAGGCTCCGCAGTCTGCTTCATCGCCACATTGATGTGCGCACGAAGCTCACCCGCGTCCTGATACCGCTTCTCCGGATCGGGATCGATGGCTTTGGCGATGATGCTGTCCCACCGCGTCGAGATTTTGGCAAACTCCGTGACCGACCGCCGCGGCTCCCCCGGAATCGTGCCGGTCAGCATCTCATAGAGCACCACACCTGCTGCGTAAATATCCACCCGATGGTCCACCACGCTGCCACCACGAATCTCCGGCGCGGCATAATCCGGCGTACCAAAGGGGTTCTCCTGCTCCGCTTCGTCGGAGACCGGCCGCGCCAGTCCAAAGTCCGCCACCTTCACATGGTCGCTGTCATTGACCATGATGTTGCCCGGCTTGATGTCACGATGAATGATTTGATGATCGTGCGCAAAGGTCAGCGCCTCGCACAGCTGCATGGCCAGGTTCGTCGCCTTCCGCAGCGAAAGACTCCCCTTGTGAATGAGATCGTGCAACGAGCGCCCTTCGATCCATTCCATCACCAGATACAAGTGCCCTCCCGCCGTGATGCCAAAGTCATACACACCCACAATGTTCGTGTGATTTAGCTTCGCCATCGCACGCGCCTCGATCTTGAAGCGATCGGTGAATTCCTTTTCGGCCCCAAACTCAGGCGGCAAAATCTTGACCGCCACCCGCCGGTCCAGGCTCTCCTGATACGCCTTGTACACCGCCCCCATGCCACCGCATGCCGCCAGTTTTTCAAACTGAAACTGCGGCAGGTAGGCGTTCATCGCCTCCAGGCTCGGGACATCAAACGAAGGCAGCTCGCTGGGGGTAGTTTCTTCGGACATTCCTGATCCATAACCTTCTACAGCTTCTGCCGCGAGGAAAATATCTTAACTGTCCGTCCTGTAATAACCGCTCAACGCACAGGCTCTGCGGCCGTCGCCGGTGCAGTGCCCACCCCCGTTGCGCCGGCCACGCTTTCTCTCAGGGCTTTCATGGACGGTGCCGTCTTCAGCTTCGCAAGTTCCGCTGCCACGAGTACCGCACGTTTCGCAGCTTCCTCCTTGCCTGCGGCGGTACGTTCACGGGCCTTCTGCAACACAAGCTCACACTGGTCCGAACGCATTTTCTGCGCCGCCATGTCCGCACGTCCTTGAATCGCCTCGCGCTGCGCGTCGTAGGCCTTGCGCAGCGTTTTGAGCGTCTCCGGCCAGAGCTGATCCGGCTCATCCAGCGGCTCATGATTCGCAATGTGGGAGATTTCACTGAGCACAAAATCACGCTGCTGCGGCATCAGGCTGGTCAGGCCGCGTTGCAGTGCCGGGATGTATTTGTCAGCCAGGCTCTGCATTTCAGTATCAGTGCCTGTTTCCGGGTTGGCCAGCCATTCAGCAGCGAAATCACTGACCATCAGCGCGAGTTCCGCATCACGTTTTTCCAGCTGCTGAATAAACTCCAGCGGAGTTTCCGGCACCGGCACAATCGTTGGCATCGCCGCAGGCACAGGCGCTGGCGTCGGAGCAGGCGCGGGCACAGGCGCCACGGCCACCATCTTTTCGACCTTCGGTGCAGGTTCCGGCGCTTTCATTTCCGGTTCCACAGCCGGCACCACCACCACCGGCGCCACCTTTTTGGCCGGCTCCTTCTCTTTCTCAATCTTGGGCTGCTGCTCAGGCTCATCAGCCTTGGAAACCGAGGCCACCTTGTCCGTTGCCACAGGTGCCTCCGGCGCAGCCCCGCCTTTGAACATCATCCCGCCCACAATGCCGATGACAATCACCGCAGCCCCGATCAGCACCAGATGCAGCGGCTTCAATCCCGCTTTGCCCTTGGACTCATCTTCCTCCACAGCCACCACCTTCACCGGCTGGGCCCCCTGGTTGATCAGCATCGCAATGTGCGCACGAAATTCGCCCACATCTTGAAAGCGCTTCGTGGGATCCGCATGCGTCGCCCGGTCAATCAGCTCATCCCATTTGGGAGACAAGGGTGCAAACTCCATCACCGAACGCCGTGGCTGCTGCGGCACTCGCCCCGTCAGCATTTCGTACAACACCACACCGGCGGCGAAGATGTCCGCCCGCTGGTCCACCGCGCCCTTGCCTAAAATTTCCGGGGCCGCGTAGTCCGGTGTGCCGAAGGGATTCTCCTCCGCTTCACCCGTGATCGGCCTTGCAAGACCAAAGTCCGCCACCTTCACCTGATCATCCTCGCTGATCATGATGTTGCCCGGCTTGATGTCGCGATGAAGAATTTTGTGGTGATGCGCAAAGGCCAGCGCATCACAGAGCTGCATCGCCAGGCTCGCGGCTTTCCGCACCGGAATGCTGCCTTTTTGAATGAGCGTGTGCAGTGTCTGCCCTTCCACCCACTCCATCACCAGATACAGGTGCCCTTCCTTGGTGATGCCGAAGTCATACACACCCACGATGTGCGTGTGGTTCAGCTTCGCCATAGCGCGCGCCTCGGATTTGAATCGATCCGCAAAGTCCTCCTGCATGCCAAATTCAGGCGGCAAAATTTTGATCGCCACGGGCCGGTCCAGGCTCACCTGCCGTCCACGGTACACCGCTCCCATGCCACCAAAGGCCGCGAGCTTTTCAAACGCATACTGCGGCAGCAATGCGGCCATCTCCTCGACGCTTGGGACGTCAAACGGGGGTTGATGCTGGGCTGGGGATTCCTGGGACATGAAAAAGGCGGCGGACTGTTACCGATACGCGCCTTAACAGCGAGTAAAATCACCATTACTCACTTTGCCCGTCTGCCATCTCAACTGGAGCTTCGCAGCCGCTCTTGCCAAACCGCCGGCTTCCTGCCCCTGCACAAAAAGAGACTCGGCATGAAAATCGACGGTCCAATGTGCCTGTGTCTGGTACTTTTGTCCTTTTTACCCTCGGCGCAGACACCAGGCACGCTTTTGGCGCAGATTATGCATAGGGACTTCATCGTGCCAAATCCCCCCCGGCATTTCAGTCGCATACCTCCTCACATCCATCGGTATCAGCCCCTACTTCTATGCCACACTCCCCAGTCTCTGAAGAAAAGCTTGTCGGTTTCCCTGCCCGCTGCCTTTCACTGCGCCAAAAGCTGCGTGTCTCAAAGCCCGAGCTCGCCCATTGGCTCGGCGTGGGTCGCAGTTACGTCACTGTCTTGGAGAAAGGCCGCCAGGCGCCTTCCAGACCCGTATTCCAATTGATCGAAAAACTCGAAGCTGCCGCCAATCTCAAACAGCTCGCCATGCACATGCCACAGCCTGACACCACCTCTGCACCCACCGAAATGGCTGGTCTCCCACCCGCAGCCATCGAAGCTCTCGACCGCTTGGTGCAGCCAGAGGCAACACCTGCACCCGCACCCGCAGTCAACCCCGTCGAAAAGCCCGTCATCCGCACAAAAACCACCTTCGCTCTGCGTGTCGCCGCCCTGCGTGAAAAAATGGGCGTCACTCGTCCAAAACTCGCCCAGCGCCTCGGCGTCTCACGCCAGTACGTGACCAAAATCGAAAATGGCGCCCACGCCTCCCTGCCCGTCATCAAGCTGATCGAGAAACTCGAAGCCGAGATTCAAAACGAATCAGCCGCCGCAGCAGCAACCTCAGAGCACACAACCGTCAACGCTACCAGCACGCCACCACCCGCCCCCGTAGCACCCGCTGTGGCGCACACTCCAGCCGTTTCGATTCCTGCGGCTCCAGCGCCTGTCACCCCGCGCATCGCCCTCCTCCCCGTCCTCACCATCCCTGCTGCGCGCGATCTCGCATCGCCTGCTCAGGCCGCCTTCGCCGCCGCCGAGCACTTCGCCTTCAGCGTGAGCGATCCCGATGCCTTCGCCATGCGCCTCACAGGCGATGCCATGCTGCCCCAGCACCACGATGGCGAACTCGCCATCCTCTATCCCAACAGCCTCCCTCACACCGGCAACCGCGTCGTCGCTCGCCTCAGCGACAGCCTCGGCGGCGATGTTCTCTTCCGCGTCTACAGCACCGCAGATCACGGCCACTCCATCGTCCTCTCCAGCCTGAACCCTCTCTATCCGCCAGTCACCCTGAGCCCCGAGGAAATCGTCTGGATTTACCCTGTCTCCTCCACGGTGCGCCAGATGATGCAGTAAACTGGCAATTCCGCGCAGTGCGCCGGCGCTTGTATGCGCTTCGCAGATGGGGCATGAAGTGGAGCACCCTCCGCTTCACTGTCCCATGCTGTCCCGACTCCTCGCTCTTTCGCTCTGCGCCGCCTCGCTCTCCGCCGCCGCAGACATCCACCTCTCCCCCACCGGCCCCATCTCCACCCCGCAGGCCGCTCGCGATGCCGAACGCACCGCCACCAAGCCCGCCCGCATCATCGTAGCTCCCGGCACCTACCCTCTCGCCGAAACCCTCACCCTCGGCAAAGACGACTCCCAGGTCACCTGGTCCGGCACCAACGCCACCTTCACCGCTGGCAAACCCATCACCGGCTGGCAAAAAACCGACGGCGGCCTCTGGAAAGCCCCGCTCCCCGACAAAGCCTGGAAGTTCGAGCAGCTCTGGATCAACGGCCGCCGCGCCACCCTCGCCCGCTCACCCAACAAAGGCTACTACCACATCACCGAAGCCGTCGGCGCAGGCGTGTTCCCAGACCTCAAGGAGAACATGAACTTCCACGCCTTCTCCATCGCCAAAGAGCAGTACGACGTCCTCAAATCCATCCCGCAGTCCGAGCGCGATTCCGTCCTCCTCACCGTCACCCACGCCTGGGCCGTCGGCCAGTGCCGCATCAAGGACATGAACGACGAAGTCCTCGCCGTCCGCATCAAAGGCCGCTCCCGCTATCCCTTCGTCGAGTTCGAACCCGATCAACGCTGGTGGGTCGAAAACTTCCGCGCCGCCCTCGATGCCCCCGGCGAATGGTTCCTCGACCGCGCCCAAGGCGAAGTCCTCTACTCGCCTCTTCCCGGCGAAGACATGACCAAGGCCGAAGTCATCGCTCCCGTCGTCGACAAATTCCTCTCCATCAAAGCTGCACACGATGTCCGCTTCGAAGGCATCTCCTTTCAATACAGCAATCACCTCTACCCCGCCGAGGGCCTGCACGATGGCCAGGCCGCCACCACCAGCGATGGCAGCATCGAAATCGAAGACTCCAGCGCCATTCATTTCACAAACTGCGAGATCGCCCACACCGGCCTCCACGCCCTCTGGTTCAAAAACGGCTGCTCTGATTCCTCCGTCACCCACAGCCACCTGCATGATCTCGGCGGCGGCGGCGTCTACGTCGGCGAAATCGCACGCCCTGCCGAAGAGCGCGTGAATCATCACATCACCATCGACGACTCCATCATCCACCACGGTGGCCGCCTCCACCCCAGCGCCTGCGGCGTCGTCTTCACCCACACCCAGCACTGCGCCGTCACTCAGTGCGACATCGCAGACCTCTACTACACCGGCGTCAGCGCCGGATGGAACTGGGGCTATGGCGACACCGCCTCCCGCGAGACACTCGTCGAAAACAATCACATCCACCACCTTGGCTGGGCCTACCTCAGCGACATGGGCGGCTACTACGGCCTCGGCACCTCTCCCGGCACCATCATCCGTGGCAATCATGT
>NZ_JBIPNG010000440.1:0-5586 GCF_044373815.1 Prosthecobacter sp.
TGCTTCCGTACTCACCTACATGCCCACTCCCCGCTCCTCCCTCTGGAAATGGTACCTCTGCGGCCTCCTGCTGCTGGCCACGACGATCAATTACATGGACCGCCAGACGCTGGCGAATGCCTCGACGCGGGTGACGAAGGAGTTCCATCTGTCGCAGGAGCAGTATGGCGACATGGAGCTGGCCTTCGGCTGGGCCTTCGCAGTGGGATCTCTGGTCTTCGGGTTCCTCGCGGATCGCTTTCGCATCTACTGGCTCTATCCAGTGGTGCTCAGCGGCTGGTCGCTGATGGGAATCGCCTCGGCGCAAACGGAAGGCTACTGGCCGTTGCTCACGTGCCGCGTGCTGCTGGGCTTCTTTGAAGCAGGGCATTGGCCGTGTGCATTGAAGACGACGTTCGCATTGCTGCAGCCAAAGGACCGCACCATGGGAAACAGCGTGCTGCAAAGCGGCGCGTCCATCGGCGCTGTGGTGACGCCCCCGCTGATGATCTGGCTCATGACGGACGAGCTTTCCAGCTGGCGTCTGGCCTTTGAAGCCATCGGCTACATCGGACTGTTATGGGTGGTGCTTTGGTTCGTGTCCATGCGCAAAAATGATCTGGATGTGGTGGTGGAGGATGATCCATCGAAACGCGAGAGCATGTGGGGCATTCTGCTGGGCGGCCGCTTCTGGGCGCTGGCCATTTTGATCTTTGGTGCGCAGACCTGCTGGCATCTCTTCCGCGTGTGGCTGCCGAAGTTCATGCAGGAAGGCCGTGGCTACTCGGAGACGGAAGCCCTCGCCTTCAATTCCGCCTACTACATCGGCACTGACATCGGTTGCATCGCCGCAGGGATCATCTCACTCTGGCTCGCCCGGCGGTTCACCATCTCCGCACACGGCGCACGGCGTTGGGTGTATGCAGGCGCTTGTTTCATGACGTCGTTCAGCGTGCTCCTGCTCTGGCTGCCCAAAGGCTGGCCGCTCATGGGGGCGATCCTCATCGTCGGTGCCGGTGCGCTGGCCTTGTTCCCGTGCTACTACAGCTTTGTGCAGGAGCTTTCAGACCGGCACGTGGGAAGGCTCACAGGCTTGCTCAGCACCTGGGTGTGGGCGGTGTCATCCCCCATGCACAAGCTCTTTGGTCGGCTCGTGGATGAAACGAAGTCCTTTGATCTCGGCATGGCCATGGCAGGTCTCGCCCCGTGGCTCGGCGTCCTCGCCATGAAGCTCCTATGGGACACGCAAAAGTCGAAGGACCCGGCAGCTGCAGTGCGTTGAGTGGGCATGATTCGTCTGCTGACACCTGCCTTGCTCGTCGTTTCGGTGCTGCACGCCGCCGAGCCCTATGAACTGAAGCTCGAAACAATCACCCAGGGTTACGACGGTACAATGTGCTGGGTGCATCCGCGTGCAGGCACCATCCCCGGCAGCCCTCCGCAGGTCGTGCTGACCATGCAGAAACTGCTGCTCACGGGCAGCGATGTGTTTTATGCGCTGAACCATGTCAGCACCTCCGATCTCGGCAAGACGTGGACCCGGCCGGTCGAGCACACGAAAACCCTGGGCCGGCGTGAGGAACCGGCTGGCGTGATCGTAGCCGCCTGTGACTTCACCCCGAAGTGGCATGCCAGGTCAGGCAAACTCCTCGGTATCGGCCACACCGTGCGTTATTCTGACGACAAGGTCATTCACGAACGCCCCCGCGAAACCTGCTTCTCCGTCTACGATCCGCAGAAGTCCACCTGGACGCCATGGGCCACGTTGCCGATGCCCGCAGACCCGAAATTTGAAAATGCAGGCGCAGGTTGTGTGCAGCGGGTGGATTTGGAGAATGGCGACATCCTGCTGCCCATCTACTTCAAAGCCAAAGGAGATAAATACTACCGCGTCACCGTGCTGCGCTGCAGCTTTGACGGCAGCACACTGCGCTATATTGAACAAGGCAATGACCTGGCACTGGAATCCGGACGCGGTGTGTATGAACCGTCATTGATCCGCTGCGCGGGGAAATTTTATCTGACCCTGCGCAACGACACCGCAGGCTACGTGTGTGTCAGCGATGACGGCCTGCACTTCAGCGAACCGAAACGCTGGGACTGGAGTGATGGCGGCGATCTGGGCAACTACAACACCCAGCAGCATTGGGTGGCGCACAAAGATCATCTCTACCTCGTTTACACCCGCAAAGGTGCGAACAACGATCACGTCTTTCGCCATCGCGCCCCGTTGTTCATGGCGGAGGTGGACAAGGCCAGCCTCACCGTGAAACGCGAAACCGAACGCATCCTGGTGCCTGAACGCGGCGCACGACTCGGAAACTTCGGCGTGTGCGAGGTCAGTGAAAACGAAACCTGGGTCACCGTGGCCGAGTGGATGCAGAAGAACGGCCCTGACATCGTCATCAAGCCCGACAACAAGTATGGCGCTGACAACAGCGTCTATGCCACACGCATCCTGTGGCAGGACGGCAGGTAGCCCGCCCTGAAGCATCATAAACAAAAACGCAATCCCACCGGCGCTCAAGTCTTCGAACGCAGAAGTACGATGGGCACTCCTGCCCGTCGACCAGCCCTACCCCATCACCCCAGACACACGCGCAAGATATCCCCCTACGTCAACAGATCCTCCCAGGGGCCGCACAACAATTCTAAAATGCCTCACCCAAGATACTCACCAGCGATCACCTCTTCCTCGCCTTCATTCGCATGGATGGCACCCGAGATGACGCGCTCGGTCACTTCATCGAGGTAGGTTTGCAGTACCTTGCTGAGTTCCAGAAATTCAGGCCAGAGCGTTTCGTCCACAAAACTGCGCGGCACTCGGACCATGACCGTGGTTCGCCGCTGACGCGCATAGCGGTACGGCCTGAGCTCATACCGGCGCAGCAGCGCGGTGAAGAGTTTTTTCGACCATCCATCGGCAAGGGTGAACTTGTACTCAATGGGCCGCTCGACCTTGGCGGTCTCACCGAGTCGTCGTTTGATGCGCAGGATGGCATCGGCGGCGGCTTCTTTCTCACCGAGAGTCGCAGCGCCTGCATAGAGCCGCTCGATTTTGCTGAGCTTGTCGAGAAGGTCCTGTTCGCGCATGCAGGTTCTTTCTCAAACCAGACGCACTTGTCAACGCAAGCCCCGCTTACGAAGCGCGGCGGATGCCACGTGTCGCGAGGATGTTGCGCACAAGCCGCAGCATGTCGGCAGGCTCATAGGGCTTTGGCAGCACGGCGGCAAAGCCGTAGGCGGCTGGATTGGCCATCACCGGATCATCTGAGTAGCCGCTGGATACGATCGCAAAGACTTCGGGGTCGATGGCACGAAGTTTTTCCATCGCACGCACACCACCCATGCCATTGGGTATGCTGAGGTCCAGAATGACGAGGTCAAAGGCCCGGCCCTGAGTCACGCTTTCCTGATACATGCGCACCGTTTCACTGCCTTCAGAGCTCTCAGCGACATCGAAGCCGTTGCCAGTGAGATTGCGGACAATCAACGAGCGCACGAGTGGATCATCCTCCAGCACCAAGATGCGCGGATTGGCGGCGTTCAGTTCCGGTGCCGCGTCGAACACCTTGCTGAGGCCAAAGGCATCGGCTTCTTCACCATCAGAATCCAGCGGCAGGTAGAAGCGCACCGTGGTTCCCTTGCCATGCTCGGAACTGACGGTCAGCGAGCCACCGTGGGCTTTGGCGATGGATTCGCAGACCGTGAGGCCCAGGCCAGTCGCGTTGTCAGCCTTGCGGGTGCTGAAGTACGGCTCAAAAATGTGCGGCAGATGCTCCGTCGTGATGCCTTCACCTTTGTCTTCGACTTCGATGGCGAGGCCGGAAGGCTGGAAGTTCGTGTCGGTGACCATTTCCCCCGGGAACATCTCGGCGTGATCAGGAGCAAAGCAGCGCACGGTGATTTCACCGCCGTTCGGCTGCGCCTGTTCGGCGTTGCGGATCAGATTGCTCAGCAGGCGGCGGATTTGAGCACCATCAATGGCGATCTGAGGCAAACCGGGCTGTATTTCTATCCGGTACTCCACGCGATTCGCACGGGTATGATGCGTAAAGAAGGTCTCGATGAGATCGCCAAGGCGGATCTGTGTTTTGATCGGTGCACCACCACGGGCGAAGGTCAGCAGCTGCTGCACAAGATTCTGCGCCTGCAGCGTGGCTTGTTTGGCCGTGTGCAGTTCAGGCAGGGTGATGGCATTGCGCAGGCGCATCTCGGCCAGCGAGATGTTGCCCAGCAGCACGGTGAGCAGATTGTTGAAATCGTGGGCAAAGCCACGCGCCAGCAGCCCGAGTGATTCCAGGCGGTCGATGCGGTTGCGGCGCTCCGCTTCTTCACGCCGGGCCGTCACGTCCTGCACCAGGAGCAGCAGGCCTTCCCCAAAGGGGTAACCGCGCAGTTCCAGCCAGATCTGTTTTTCGTCGAGGTAAAGCTCACGGTTCACCGTCTCACGGTGCAGCATGGCATGGGCAAAGGCCTCATGATGCAGCTCGCGCGTGGCGCTTGGCATGATGTCCCACAACGAAAGCCCCAGCATGTTCTGCAGGTTGCGGTCAAAAAGGCGCAGGGCGCTCGCGTTGGCATAGGTCACCCGCCAGCGGGCATCCAGCGCAAACAGCGGGTCGGAAATGCTTTCGACCACATCCACCAGCGGCGCAGTGCTGCGGTTCGGGAGAGGCGTTGCTTCCACCGGCGCGGGCACAGCCGCAGCTCGGAAAAGAATGATGAGCCCGGTCAGCTGGCCCTGCGCATCACGCAGCGGTGCCGTACGGTCTTGGATCGGCACGCGTTCACCCGCCAGGGTCGTGAGATAAACCGTGCGTTCGGCGGCTTGCGTGGCTGACTCCGCAGAGAGAATCTCGGCCGGCTCTCCAGTGCTCTGATAGATACGAAAGACTTCGTTCAAGGAGCGGCCCACGGCTTCCTGCGCATTCCAGCCCGTGGCACGGGCGGCGGAGGGGTTCATGAACACCACGCCTCCAGACAGATCCGCGGCGATCACGCCATCGGCCAGGCTTTGAAAAGCCTCAAAGTAGCTGTGCTCACGCCGCTGACGCTCGTTCTCTTCAAAATGGCGCTGCGCAGCCACTTCTACGGCCAGGCGAAGTTCGTCGTGATTGAAAGGCTTGAGCAAGTAGCCATGCGGGTGCGTTTGGCGGGCACGGGCCACAGTGTCCAGATCCGCACAGGCAGTCACATAGACGATGGCCACACGGCTGCGGCTCTGCAGCTCACGGGCAGTGTCAATCCCATCCATCTGCCCCGCCAAGTGAACGTCCATCAAGACCAGATCAGGCCGAAACTCGTCCAAGCGTTCCAGTGCTTCCTCTCCAGAAGCACAGATGGCGACCACCACATAGCCGAGTTTGCCAAGAGTCGTGGCCATGTCACAGCCCACGAGGCCCTCGTTCTCGACGATTAATATGCGAATGCGGTCAGAATTGGTCATTTCCCCGTTAGTGCTATTATTCTAACCGATATGAATTAGAAACGCCATAGGAATTCTAAGTCCTTTTATTTGACTGGTGAGAATTTACCGAAATGACTCGCGGCCCGGACGGCGCTTTTCCAAGATGCTTTCCTTGTGGGTACTGCCTGGCCGTTCTT